>JAYVTS010000026.1:0-22010 GCA_043788645.1 Verrucomicrobiota bacterium | reverse complement strand
TTCAGACGGCAAGACCGGCGGCTTCATGTATTTCGCAACGGATCCGGCCTTTGCGAAAGACGGTAGCGTCGAAACCCTCTTCGTTACGGTCGAGTACTTCGACGAAGGAACCGACCGGTTCCAGCTCGAGTATGACGCCCAGCCGGATCCCGAAAACCCCAACCCGGAGCTAGACCCCTTCACGCGCGCTCAAGGAGGCAACGTGCTCGTTAAGTACGACACCAAGAAATGGGTTACTTACCAGTTCCGGTTGGCTGACGTGTACTTTGGCAAGCGCCAGCCGGGCGGATCCGATTTTCGGATCAACGACCTGACCACGGATGCCGGGGGCAACCCCGTCGAGGGTGAAGGCCCTGAGATCATCCGGAAAGTGGTCGTGTCAAAATCCGAACCCATCCCGCTGCATATCAAATACGCGACCACACCGATCAAGCTCGACGGTGTGCTCGACGACGCGGCGTGGAAAGACGCTCAACCATTCCTGGTGGATCGCGCCGCTCAAGATGTCATCCGACCCACCAAATGGACCGGCACGAACGATTACTCTTTGGACGCTCGCTATGCTTGGGACACCAACTACCTCTATCCAGAAGTACATTCTGCTCCCACCCGAAGCCAAAGCGACTTTCTACCGCTTGTCAAAATAGCCGTTTGATCTTTTCCCTAAAATCCCTGCAGGCAATGCCAGAAACTCGAATTTCTCAGAATCCACTCAGGGTCCGCGAGCGGTCCTCGAAGTTGGCCCCACGATCCGTCGAGGTGGAGGGCCGTTCACTTCCTACGACGCCCTATTCGTTCAACCGGTCCGCCGCTCTCTACGCCCGCGCGCAGCGCAGCATTGCCGGCGGGGTCAATTCCGGCATCCGCAAGATGGAGGCGCCCGTGCCGCTCTACTTTTCCCACGGCCAGGGCAGCCGACTTTTCGACGTGGACGACAACGAGTATGTCGATTTCCAACTCGGCCAGGGCGCGTTGCTTTACGGTCATGCGCCGACCGGAATGGCCGAGTGCATCGCTGAACAGGCACGGCGCGGCGTGCATTGGGCCGCACAATCCGAACTCGAGATCGAAGTTGCCGAGCGCTTGCAAAAGATGATCCCCGGGGCCGAAAGAGTGCGCTTCAACAGTTCCGCGACCGAGGTTGTGCTTGCCGCCTTCCGACTGGCACGGGCCCACACCGGCAAACCACTCATCCTGAAATTCGAAGGTCACTACCACGGCTGGGGTGATGAAGGTCTCGTCGGCTTCGCACCACCGCCGGACCGGTGGGGATCGGACGATGAACCGACGCGCCTGCACCCCAGCGCGGGTGTGATTCATGAAGTGCTCGACCAGTTCATCGTCGCGCGCTGGAATGATCTGGAACATCTCCGCCGGCGCGTGGCGCAATATCGCGGGCGGATTGCCGCCATGGTCTGCGAACCGTGCCTCTGCAACACCGGGTGCATTGAGCCGCAGCCCGGCCTGCTCGCCGCGATTCGTGAACTGTGCGACACCGAGGGCGCGCTGATGATTGCGGATGAAACCATCACCGGCTTTCGCTTCGGCGCAGGCGGTGCGCAGGCGCATTACGGTGTGACGCCCGACCTGACGATTCTGGGCAAGGCCATCGGCGGTGGTGTGCCGTTCGCCGCTCTGGTAGGCAAGGAGAGCGCCTTTCGCCCGATCATCGAGGGTAAAGTTGTCCACGCGGGCACGCTCAACGCGAATCCGCTCTGTCTCGCCGCGAGCAAGTGGTGTCTGGATCAGGTGCTCGCGCAGGGTGAATCGCAACCGGACGCGCTGAATCAACTCGGTCAAAGACTGATGAAGGGTCTGGTTGCGCTCGCCGAGCGGCACGGCGTCCCGCTCCGCCCGCAAGGGCCGGGCCTCGTCTTTCACTGCGCGTTGCTTAAGACCGGTGTGACGGAAGGTCCGATTCGCGACTACCGCGATTACGTCCGCCGTCACGACGCACCGCGCTGGGCGCACCTGCGCCGTTGCCTGCTGGAGCATGGCGTGCGCGCTATCGAACGCGGTTTGTGGTTCGTGAGCCTCGCCCACACGACGGGTGACATGGACGTGGCCTTGCAGCGCGCCGAACCCGCCTTCGCGTGCCACGCTGCCGAATGGAAACCGGCATGAACCTTCCCCCGCGTATCATCGTCGCCGGACTGTTCCACGAAACCCATACGTTCGTCGAAAGCACCACCGGACTACCTGATTTCAAACTCCTGCGCGGCGACGAATTATTCGGGTGCCTTGGCGACAGTTCGCCGTTAGGCGGCGCGCTGGCGACGGGACGAGACTTTGGCTGGGAAATCATCCCGGCCGTGGACCTGCGCACCCTGCCTTCGGGGTTGGTGGTGGATGAGGTGGTGGAAACTTTCTGGAACGAATTCCGCGCGGTGGCCGAACCGGCGCTCGTTCGCGGCCTCGACGGAATTTTTCTCGTGCTGCATGGCGCGATGGCTGCCGCGTCGTTTCCCGACGTGGAGGGTGAGTTGCTCGAACGACTGCGCCGTCTGCCGGGCGCGGAGCATTTGCCGGTCTTCGGCGTGTTCGACTTACACGCGAATTTTACCGCACGCATGGCCGCGAATGCAAACTGCCTGGTCGCCTATCGCGAGAACCCGCACACGGACGGGCGCGAATCCGCCGTGCGCGCCTCGGGCTTATTGCAACGTGCGCTCACGAGCTCAGCGACACCGCGCACGTTCTGGCGGCATCCGCCCATCGTCTGGCCGCCGACCGGCACTGGCACAGCGGATGAGCCGATGCGCTCGCTCGAAGCGCTCGCCCGCGAACTCGAAGTCCGCCACCCAAAATTCTGGTGCGTGAATGTGGTCGCCGGATTCGCCTTTGCTGACACGCCTGAAACCGGCGTTAGCTTCACCATTGTCACCAGTGGAGCGGAGGAAGAAGCTGACGCAGCTTTGGATGAACTCTCGAAGCTCGCATGGCAACTGCGCGAGCGCGGGAACGTCGTCGGAGAATCCGCCGAAGTCGTGGTCGCGCACGCGATGCGTGAGCCGGTCGCCGGACTGACCGTCATCGCCGAACCCTCTGACAACATCGGGGGTGGCGCGCCGGGTGATGGCACCGGGTTGCTGCGCGCGTTTCTGAAATTCGACGTCAGTAACGCCGCCGTGGCGCTCGCCAATGCGGAGGCGGTGGCGCGGCTCGTTTCTCTCACCGCCGGTACCCGCATCGCGCTTGTGTTGGGAGGACGGGGCAGCCGATTTGATGCCGGTCCGCTCTCTCTGGAGGTCGAACTCGTCTCGTTTTCCGACGGACGATTTGAGCTCGCCGACAAGCACAGCCATCTCGCGTCCGCGGTCGGCGACCGTTTCGACATGGGCCCCTGCGCCGTGGTCCGGCACGCCGGCATCACCCTTCTCCTCACTACGCGCCCCACGCCGCCGATGGACCTCGCGCAATGGACCAGTCAGGGTTTGGATCCGGCGAAGTTTTCCCTGCTGGGCGTGAAGGCCGCCGTCGCGCATCGTTGCGCCTACGAACCCATCGCTGCCCGGATGCTCTCAGTGGACACGCCCGGCCCTTGTACGAGCCACCTCGCCTCCCTGCCCTATCGCCAAATTCAGCGGCCCATTTTTCCGTTGGATGAAATCTCAGATCCCGTCACGACGGAGAATCGAATCGTGTAAACTTAAGCTCTCTCACTCAACCATGACTCATCCACTCGTCAATTATCCGCAAACATCCGATACGCCCACGTCTCCTTTGCCTTTTAGCCCGTCGGTCGTGTTCGGCGACCTCATCTTCGTCTCTGGTCAGGCATCGGTAGATTCGACTGGCAAAATCATCGCCGACACATTTGAAGGTGAGTTTCGTCGTTCGGTGGAGAATCTCGCCAAAATTCTCACCAGCGCGGGCAGCGACCTCGCGCACGTCATCCAAACGCGAAACTACGTGCGCGACGACGATGACTTGCCGCTCTACAACCAACTCTATCGCGAGTATTTTCAAGCGCCGCTGCCCGCACGCACGACGATTGTCAAATGCCTGGGCGCGGCGATTCGTTACGAGATCGAGGCGGTGGCGGTAAAACGGAAGTGAAATCCAAATGAATCCTCGCCGGTTTAGCCTCGAGCACGAAGACGACGTGGCCGGTCACTGCGCGCACGGTGAATTGTGATTTGAAACACAAAATAACCCATGAACTTTCCCAATCTGACCCCGACTGAATTACCCGCGCGCGGCGTGTGCCGTTTGCTTTTCTGGTGCTTCGTTTTCAGCGCGGGGCTCGCGCCGACCCACGCCGCCCTGCCGCCGACGGTGAAACCCAACGCACAGCTCGAAGTGATTTATGCCGCCGACAAGTCCTTCGAAGGCCCGACTTGGGATCCGAAGACGCAGAAGCTACTTTTCACCGCCTTCGGCAAGGAGAAGGCGGACACACAAATCCTCCGGCTCGACGGCGGCGGCAAAGCCACGGTGTGGCTTGACCAGACCGAGGGTGTGAATGGCACTTTTCTATCGCGCGACGGACGCTTGCTCGGCGCCCAGGCGTTTGGGCATCGAGTGGTGAGCTACGCCATCGGCATGAACGGGCCGAAGGCGACGACGGTGTTACTGCACGACCCGAGGTTGAACCAACCGAACGACCTGTGCGAAGCGCCGAACGGTAACATCTATTTTACTGATCCGGACTTTGCGAAGCGGTCGAACAGCGCAGTTTTCCTGCTCAAGCCTGGTGGGAAACCGAAGAAAATCATCAGTGACATGCCGCTGCCCAACGGCCTCAAGGTTTCGCTCGATGGCAAGACGTTGGTGGTCAGCGACAGCGCGCAAAGGCATTGGCGTGCGTATCCGATTCACCGCGATGGCACGGTGGGCAAGGGCCGCGTGTTCTTTGACCCGCCGATGGCGAATCGCGCCGAAGAGGGCACGGAGCCGGATGGGTTGTGTCTTGATGAGCAGGGCAATTTCTATCTCACCGGTCGCCACGCCGTGTGGGTCGTGTCACCACAAGGCCAGGAACTCGGTTCGATTCCCTTGAAAGAGTTTTGCTCGAACGTCTGCTTCGGCGGTGCGGACGGACAAAGCCTGTTCCTCACCTGCGAGAAGAAGGTGTATCGTCTTGCGATGCGCGTGCGCGGTGCATCGAATCAACCGTTTCTCACCTGGAATCACGCCGAGGGCACGCGCCCGCCGCAGCTCACGCACGCCACGTATCGCAGCGCGGCGATGGGCGTCGAGGTCGGCTACACGATTTGGTTGCCGCCCGGCTATGCGACCAACGCGACGCGGCGTTATCCGGTGCTCTATTGGCTGCACGGCTTAGGCGGCACGGAGAATGGCGATCGCTATCCGGTGGAAACACTCGCCCGCGCGGTCGAGCGCGGTGAAGTGCCGCCGATGATTCTCGTACAGCCGAACGGCGGCGCACTGAGTGTCTATGCGGATTCGGTGAACGGCCGCTGGCTCGCGGAGACGACTTTCATCCGCGAATTGATTCCGCATGTGGACGCGACCTATCGCACTTTGGTACGACGCGAGGAACGCGCCATCCAAGGCATGAGCATGGGCGGCGAGGGCGCGCTTCGGTTTGCGCTCAAGTATCCCGAACTGTTCAGCTCCGTGGTCGCGTATGCTGGCGGCTACGTGAGCGCGTCCGTACTGGTCGAGCATCGCCCGGGGATTTACCGGGAGATGTTTGGGAGCAACGCGACTCGCTATGAAAAATTTCGCGTGCCGTATTATGCGCGACGCAACGCAGACAAAGTTCGGGGGCGAGTCGCGATTCGATTGGTCTGCGGCACCCAGGACGACCAATCGCTGCCGTTGAGCCGCGAGATTCACGAACTGTTGGCCGAGCTCAAGGTGCCGCACGACTCGATTGAAGTTCCCGGAGCACCGCACGACGTGCGTCCGCTGGTCGAACGGCCCGGCGCGGATGATTTGAACTTCATGGCAAGGCACTTTTCCCCGATCGATCGGCAACCCTGATGATCGCTTTCACCCTTGGCGCATGAAGCACACGCCCAAACCCATCCTCGACGTTCATCTCCAACTGTCGTACCAGCCGGAGGACATCGTCGGCATCTTTAACGGCGACTTCCTGAACCTCCTGCGCCAGGTCTGGAAGGCATGAACGTCGCGCCTACCCGCATCCGCCACCGCATCGTCGCGGTGAGCATGTTGATGGCGTTCATCCTTTACCTTGATCGGATTTGTCTCGGCGAGATTGTGAAGTCGGCGTCGTTCAACCACGATCTGCATCTCACCAAGGAGCAAATCGGACGGGTGTTGAGCGCGTTCTTTTTCGCTTACGCGCTCTTCCAAGTGCCGACCGGATGGTTGAGCGACCGTTTCGGCGCACGCGCGATGCTCACGGGTTACATCGTGCTCTGGTCCTTGTGCACCGGTCTGACCGGCTTCGCGCATGGTTTCGTGAGTCTGCTCGTGGCGCGACTCGCGTGCGGCCTCGCGGAGGCGGGCGCGTTTCCCACGAGCGGCGCGGTCATCCGTCGCTGGATTCCTTGGTCGGCTCGGGCTCGGGCTAGCTCGTTCGTGTCCTTTGGCGGACGCATCGGCGGCACGTTCGCGCCCTTCATCACCGCGCTGCTCATCGTCGCGTTCGGGCACTGGCGCGCGTCGTTGTGGATTGACTGCGCGGTGGGCCTGGTGATTGCGGCGGTTTACTGGCGGGTGGTGCGCAACCGGCCGGAGGAACATCCCGGCTGCAACGAGGCCGAACGCGCGCTCATCGGTCATCCACCGAACGAACTACCGTTCACCGCGCGCGAACTCGGCGGCGCACTCCGGGCGTTTTGTCGCAGCCGCAGCTTGTGGTTGAGCGCGGTGGTCCAGCTTTTGACGAACATCGGCTGGGCGTATCTCGTAACCTGGCTGCCCACGTATTTGAGCGAGCAAAAACACGTCGAAGCCGTGGCCGGCGCGCGCATGGTGTCGCTGGTTTTGGGAGTGGGCATGGCCGGGCAGTTGTTCGGAGGCTGGCTGTGCGACTGGACAACGCGGCGTTTCGGCCTGCGCTGGGGCCGCGTGCTGCCGATTAGCATCGGTGGCTGTCTCGGCGGCTCGGCGTACGCGCTCTGCTCGCAGGTGAACACGGCGTGGGGCGTAGTCGCCTGCTGCACGGTCGTATCCTTCGCGGTGGATCTGGGCAGCCCATCGACGTGGGCTTTCATGCAGGACGTGGGCGGGCGCGCGACCGCCGCCGCCGCCGGCTGGGGCAACATGTGGGGCAACTTCGGGGCGTCGATCAGTTCGCTCATGGTGCCGTGGCTGCTCGCGCGCGGCGGTGCGGACGCCGCCGCGCAGACGACGGTGTTTCTCCTTCTCGGCAGCGCGTTCTTTCTCTCCGGCGTGGCGGTGCTCGGCGTGGATGCGACAAAACCGCTGCTGGCGGGAACGCTCGTCACGCGGGGGATCATCATGAAGACTTGAAATCGAAATCCCCAATCCGCTTAAGCATGGTATCTTAGTTTTCCTACCCGCCCATGATTTGCACGGGCCGGTTCGTCTTCCATTGCGGAAAAACCAGTGCAGGGTCGCCCGGTCGGATGATTCACAGCGTGCGGCGATTCCATTGCAGGCGCAGGGTGTGCGAGAGACCTATTCGGATAAATATTGACGAAGAAGAGCCTTGGCACGGCGTTTCAGCGTGATAGCGCATTAACGCTTCGTGCCGAGAAACGGTGACTTCAGTGTAGCTCACGGTCGCCGCATCGGCGCGGTGCATACAGGTTGAGAAGGGGCCTTTTTGGGGTAAATGAGAGCGATGCAAGCGGCGTAGCCAAGCGAGACTTCCGGCTGATTTTTGCCGCTGCACCTGTTGAAAAGTCTTGCTGCGGACGCGCTGTGCGGTTGACTCGTCAAAACCCGATGAAATCCATTGCTGTGATTTCCAGCGATGATCCTTTCGAACGAGTTGCTTCAAATTCCACCGCCATTCGGCAATTTTAGAGGTGGCCGGAAAAATTCCGATGAGACGGAAGGGATTGATCTGATCGAGTGGCAGTTTTTCAAGCGTAGCCTCCGTCAGTTCCGGCGAGACGGTCGTTCCAACGGAATTTACGACCTCGCCACGGTTCACGATCTTGCCGCCAACACGCGCCGCGATGGAATACCAGTTGATGAGCGCAAACGTCGCACCTTGGTCGTTAACGGTGATCCAGGTGCCACCTCCGCGTTCGGACGGACCGAGTACGGCGTGACCATTCACCGTCTTTTTCTTGGGCGGCAGACCGGCCGCGCGGGTCAGCTTTTCGTCGCGGTTCATCCCCAGCAAAGCGGACCGATGCAGAGAATGATATGCAGGAGGACAAACGCCGCCGTACCGAACGCACGCATGAGCATGATTTCGTCGGTGACATACGGAAACAGCACCTTGGTGAGAACAGCGAACAACGCGAGGTACGCCGCGACTCCGCCGACCAGCACGAAGTCGTAAATCTTCTTCTGCCGATTCCACTGAACTGAGACGTATTCAACTGCCATGACAGTTTTCTTTCCTCACGGTTTGCCGACGCCGATCAGCTTCGACACCGCGATGACCTCGTGGTCGGTAAGACTGTAGAGCACGAGCACTCCGCTCTTGCTGGCGGTTTCACCCCGCAACGGCAACGGTGTGGGATTTGTTTGAATGAATGCGCCAAGCAAGGTCGCATTATCGGGAAGGGTCTCTTCGATTTTCGGATCGCCCGGCAACCAGTAAACGAGGACATCGGGTTTAATGATGTTATTCACAGGGGACAATTCGACCGCGAAACGCTTGCCGTCGGTCTTGTCAGAAAGCAGTCGGGTGCGAATCGCTTGTTGCGCCCACAAATCGCTGCGATCCCAAACGATGTTTTCAAAATGCAGCGGTGTATCCAAAAAAATCGCCGACAGGGATGGCCCGGTTGGTACGGGCCTACGCGCTGCGATGCCCACTACGAAAGCAATCGGGAGAAATACTCCCAGCGCGATCACCAGGCGGCGATGCCGTTGACGCAAAGGGCGAATTACGCGGACGGTTTCCGCCGCGCAGCGCAGCGATGAGAGTTGTTTTCTTCGGGTGGCTCGTCCACGCCTTTGAACCAACGGCACGCGAGCAACGGCCAGAGCGCCATCGTGCCTGGGATGAGGAGGAGACGAAATCCCCAGCTCCCGTGCTTTGCGCGCGGGTCAATCTTCCCCGCGCCATCCAGCACGAACGGAATGGCGAAGAGCAACCCGCAAACCAGGTAAATGCCAAACAATAGGAGAAATGCGGTTGCAATCATTTCCAAATTCATACGGTGGCAGCCAGTTCTGGCAAAACGACGACCTTCAAAGTTCCGATCTTCATTTGCGTAGCCGTGCTTCGCGTTCCCGGGCGCTCCAGCAAATGGTCGCCGACGCGCAACGAGTTCGCGACAATCGTCAGCGTCGGATTCCGGCTCGCCCATACGTTTATAGGGAATCAGCTTCATCATTCCTTACGGATGCCGCGCCGTTTAAACTCGCGGATCGCTTCGCGTGAGCAGAGAAACTGGGCGGTGAGATTCACGTCGAGGACGCATTGCCATTCAGCCAGCGTCATCTGGTCAATGGGGGCGTCTTTTTGAAGGCCGGCGTTGTTGACGACAATGTCCACCGTGCCGAACTCCTGAATCATCTTCTTGAACATTGCCTGCACGTCGTCCTCTTTGGCGACGTGGGCGCGGTGAGCATAAACGTTCACGCCGAAACTTGCGGCCTCCTTGACCACTTCTTCGGCAGCTTCGGGTCGGGAAACGTAGTTCAGGACCACATCCGCCCCGGCACGGGCGAGCGAAAGGGCGACGGCTTTGCCGATACCGGAATTCGCGCCGGTCACGAGCGCCTTCTGGCCTTTGAGAACTTGGTGAATCGGCATCGCCGGCATCACCGCTGCGGGCAAGTTCTCTTCGCGGAGATGCTGTTGCATCAAATTCGCTTCGTGTGCGGGCATGGCCGCATTCATGGGCTGGCTGGGGGACAGTTTGATTTCAGACATGGAGTTTATCGTTTCAAATTTGTGCGAGCTTTCGGCATTACACGGGTTGGTCGCGGGGCGGGAGAGTTCCTTACAAATTGTTACCAGAATGGCGGGCAAAGTCTTTGGGTTCACGTTCCCCAAGCAGGCGTAGAAAACGGGTAAGGTTTCTTTACCTCAGACGACCAACCCAGGTGACAGAATCCCTGCCCAGCAACAAAATGAGCTTTATTGAGAAAATAAAATCGGGCTGCGCGAAGCTTTCGCTCAATTGCCGTGAAGCGTCGCGAGCGCAGTCCGAAATGCTCGATCATCCCCTTTCGCCTGCGAAACGGCTCGGACTGTGGCTGCACCTGCTGATCTGCAAATGGTGTCGCCGTTACGGAAAACAGATCCGCTTTCTGCGGGAGACGGCGCATGAGCATCACCCAGAACTGACGGAGGCCGCGCCGCAACAGCTTTCCGCCGACGCGTGCAAACGCATCAAACAGAATCTGCACACCAAAAACGACCAATAAGGATTTCAGTTTTGCTCCAACCAATGGTAGAAACCGCAACCAATATAAATCAGTTCACCAAACTGAAATTACTCGTCTTCAACTCGGCCCTTTTGCTCCTCGCACGGGCGACCCTGGCCAATCCCGATTTTAGGAGCTAACCCCATGATGGTCGCACTGACAAATGAGTGTGGAGTGGAAAGGTAAACATTGTGAATACAACCCTTGAATCCGTTGGACTGCTGGTCCGTTCGCCGGTCCAGTATCAAGCGCGGCTGGCGCGGAATAGGAACGAAGTCTGTGCCGCGCAATCCTTGCGTTTCCAGGTCTTCAATCTCGAACTCAACGAAGGGCTGGTCTAGGTTGACCCCTACGGTGATCGAGTTTGCAATGATCTCCAAGGCGATGCTTAATCGGTGGCTTCAGGCTCGTTCTTGGATGGCTTCAGTGACGGCGGCGACCGCGTTGATGATGTTGTCCTGGTGGCTTTTGGTTGGATCGGACGGCCGCGGCACCCGCTGGGTTCATGCGAGTTATGACGCGAGCTATTCCTTGCGCCTAAATCAAGCGGCACTGATTTCGAACTCACCCGTCGTCATGGTCTATCTTGACGGGAAAACGTTCGTTCAATTTGGTCAGGATCCGGCTCGCCCATTGGATCGTCGTTTTCATGCGCAGTTGGTGCGGCGCCTCACTCGGGCGGGAGCGAAAATGGTGGTGTTCGATGTACTCTTCGAGGAACCGGCATTGGATCCTGGGACGGATCGCGAATTTGCTTCGGCCTTGCGGGAGCAGGGTGGGGTGATTCTCGGAGCCGAATGGCGGCGACGGGAACATAATCGGGCGGATGAGACGGCAGTGGTTCAGTTTCGCGAAACCACGTTGCCAGACCCTCAACTCTTGTCGGCGGCGGCGGGCTATGGGTTCGTGTTTTTGAAACCGGACGCCGATTTCACGGTGCGGGAAAGTTTTGAGGGGTTTCCTGAGCGAAACTTGTTGAGCTTGGCGGCCGCAGCGGCTGAACGCTGGGGGCTGCCCGCGGTTCCGCACGGGGAACGTCATTGGTTGAACTATTACGGTCCGCCGGAAAGTTTGCCGGGGGTTTATTTCTTAGACGCATTAGATCCCAGCGCCGTTCCGGATTCGTTTTTTCGAGGAAAAATCGTCTTGATCGGAACGTTACCGGGTGCCCGGCAGTTTGGAGAGCGGCGCGACGAATGGCGCAGTCCGGTCGGCACGGGTGGCGGTGGTGGGGTCCTCTTGATGCCCGCGGTGGAGGTTCACGGGACTGAACTCCTCAATCGGCTGAGAGGCGATTGGTGGCGCCGGTTTCCGCTGGGAGTGGAACTTGGATTGCTGGCGCTGACGAGTGGACTGTTAGTTTTCGGCTTGCGCCGCTTCCGGCCTTGGCCCGCTGCGGGTTTGGCGGTGGGTTTTGAGGTAGCCTTTCTCGCGAGCGTGGCGGTGGGTTTGAATGGTTTTCGCACTTGGTTTCCTTGGTTGATCGTGGCCGCTGTCCAAGTGCCGGGGGCTTGGTGCTGGTCGTTGTTAATGCATTCGCTGGAATGGTATCGACAAAGACGCCGACTCCAGGCACAGATCTTTGAACAAGCGGCTCTGTTAGACAAGGCGCAGGACGCGATTCTGGTGATGGATTTGGCGGGACAAGTGAGGTATCGAAATCCCGCGGCCCGACGCCTCTACGGCCCAACGGGTACAGGGCTTGAATTAGAGCCGGAGGCGCGCCTCGCCGCCGCCCGTGCCGCGGCGGTCTCGACGGGGGAATGGTCGGGTGAACTTTCACAACGCGCCGCCGACGGGCGTCCGTTGACGGTGGCAAGTCGTTGGACCTTGCTCCGCAATCCAACCGGTGAACCCGATGGATTATTATATATCAATACCGACATTTCTGAACGACGTCGATTGGAGGCGCAATTACTCCGGATGGAGCGGTTAGAGACGGTCGGTGTTCTGGCCGGTGGCATGGCCCATGACCTGAATAACATGCTCAGTCCGATATTAATGGGAGCGCAGTTATTGCGTCGCCAAGCGCTGGAACCCGGAGCCGAGCGAGTGTTGGCCACGATCGAGGAAAGTGCGCAGCGTGGGTCCGAAATGGTGCAGGAGGTTTTGCGATTCGCCCGGGGCCGGGAAGGGGAGGCGATTCCCGTACGGCTGGACGAATTGTTGCGGAATCTCGCGCACTGGTTGCGCGGCACTTTGCCTCGGGGAATTACGGTGGAGGTTTTGGTTCCGCCCGATCTTTGGCCAGCTCAAGGCTATCCCACTCAGTTGCGGCAAGTGTTGCTCAATCTCTGCTTGAACGCCCGAGACTCGATGCCCAATGGGGGGCAACTAACTCTGGCGGCGGACAATGTCCCCACGCCCGCCGAACAAACAAGCCCGCCGTCTGATGTGGTTCCGGGTCGTCAGGTGGTGGTGATGGTATCGGACACGGGCGCCGGGATTCCAGAGTCGGTCCGTGAACATTTGTTTGAACCGTTTTTCACCACGAAATCTGCGGGACGCGGTTCGGGTCTGGGGTTATCGACCTCCGCCGCAATCATTAAACGGCACGGAGGACTTCTGACGGTGAAGAGTGAACTCGGCGTAGGTTCTTGCTTTGAAGTCTACTTGCCCGCCTGGCCACCTGGATGAGCGTGCGGCGGCGACTGCGAAACGCTGTCAGTAAGGTACTCCTGTCGCTTGTTTTCAACAGCCCGGCCAGGCCGACATGGGTTGGCCAAACACGATCGGCCGGCAAACGCCGCCCTTCCCGAACCAGCCAACAATTCCTTTGTCACCGTGGGCCTCGGACCGATAGACTGCCTGGACCGAAAATTAATATGCAATTGGCAAATGCCACTTGGCCAGCGATCGAAGGTCTTTCGCGCGACGTGCCGATCCTCTTTCCCATCGCGGCCCTGGAACAACATGGTGGCCACCTCCCGCTTTTCACCGATAGTTTGCTCCTCGGTGAAGTCGTCCGACGAGCCGCCGAGAAACTCGGAGATCGCGTGGTCTGGGCACCGTTACTGTGGCTGGGTAACTCGGATCATCACCTCGATTTTCCCGGCACGCTTTCGGCCGCCCCCCGCACCTACCTCGACGTCCTCGGCGGCTTATTGGAAAATTTTATTCATCACGGCTTTCGGCGACTCGTGTTTCTCAACGGCCATGGCGGCAACGACGTGCCGGGCAAACAGACGGTGTTCGAAATTCGGCAGCGGCACCGGAATCGCTCAGATCTGCTCCTGCTGTTTAGCACCTATTGGCTTCTCGGCGCTCGGCCGTGGGAGGCAGAGCCAACCTTGGAGCAACGGCAAATGGGCCACGCTTGCGAATGGGAAACTTCGATGATGTTGCGCTTGGCGCCCGCCTTGGTTGGTGAGATCAAAGCTCTACCGACGATTCCTTTTGGAAACCCGTTTGAGCCGGCGGCTCGCGGGTGGATAACCAAAGATCGAACCGTTCCGGGTCACATCGGTTCTCCCCACTTGGCCTCGGCCGCTAAAGGTGAAGCATTGTTTCAGGCGTTTACCCACGACGCCGTAGCACTCCTGGAACGGGTGCTCGCCTGGGATGGGCAATCTTGGAATGGGTAAAGTGTGAGCCGACCTCGTCCTCGTTCTTGGAAATGGTGGGTCTGCGGACTGCTCTTGTTCGCCTCGGCGGTCAATTATATGGATCGCCAAACGCTGGCGAACGTCGCCACTCGACTGACCCGAGAGTTTGCCTTGAGCCAAGAACAGTACGGAAACCTTGAATTCGCGTTCGGTTGGGCGTTTGCCGCCGGTTCGCTTTTTTTTGGTATTTTGGTGGATCGATACCCGGTTCGCTGGGTCTATCCGACCGCGCTCATTCTTTGGTCGCTTGCGGGCATTGCCACAGGCTTTTCCCATTCCTACTCAGGCCTCCTTCTCTGTCGCGGTGGCTTAGGTTTTTTTGAAGGCGGACACTGGCCCTGCGCCGTCAAAACGACCCGTCAACTGCTGACACCCGCAGCACGTTCCATGGGCAATAGCATGCTCCAGAGTGGCACTTCCGTGGGTGCTATCCTCACTCCGTTATGGTTGCGCTGGCTTTTGACCGATGATCCTGCGAGTTGGCGCTTTGCTTTTCAAATAGTGGGTGTCATCGGACTTTTGTGGTTGGTCGCTTGGTTTGCGCTGATTCGTGAGGACGATTTACAGCCGGAGACCTCAATACCCGACGAGCGGTCCTCCAAGCAGAACCTGTGGGCCGTGCTCTTGAGCCGTCGCATGCTCGTTATTCTCGCCGTGATTGCGCTGATCAATACGGGTTGGCAAACCCTGCGGGCTTGGTTACCCAAGTTCTTACAGGAGAGTCGCGGCTACACCGAAACGGAGGCTCTCACCTTTAATTCGGTTTTTTACCTGGCCACCGACGTCGGAGTTTTTTTTGCCGGCGCGTTGACCCTCTGGTTGCACCGCCGCGGCGGCGGTGTCCACCGCAGTCGCCTCATCGCCTTCGGAATCTGCGCGGGTCTAAGCGCCCTTTTGGTGGCCCTCCCCTATCTTCCTCGGGGCGGGCTGCTGCTGGGAGTTTTACTGGTCGCGGGCGCCGGAGCGCTTGGGGTTTTCCCCATTTACCACGCGCTCTCACAAGATCTTTCGGGCCCGCACCAAGGAAAAGTGACTGGAGTTGCCGGTATTGCCGCGTGGGCCTTCGCCCCACCGGCCCAGCGTTTTTTTGGGCGTTTTATTGATCGCACCCACTCCTTTGACCAGGGCCTCATGGTTGCCGGAGCGTTGCCCTTGATCGCTTGGATTGGCCTACTCCTCTTCTGGCCTAGGCCCGGGCCTGCGGTGGAGCATTCTGAGAGTGCGACCGCCAGCTAAAAGGAAATTCTTATGAGCAATACCTCGCCGTTGCCCTTCAATCGACGCCAGTTTGTGACTTCGGTCGGCGGACTGGCTGCCCTAGCCGCCGCGGCGGGTACCGCGTCCGCCTTCGCCAAGGCCACCCGACCTCCCGGTGGGCGCCGCCCGCGCATCGCGCTCTTGGCCACCGAGGTGCGTCGACTTTCACATGCCCAACACTTCGTTGATCGCTTTCTCGAAGGCTACGGCTGGCAGGGCCAACATCATCGGTCCGATCTCGAATTGGTGTCGCTCTATGTCGAACAATTCCCCGAGGGCGATCTGGCTCAAGACCGGGTAAGACGGCACGGCGTCAAATTGTGTGCCACGATTCCGGAAGCGCTCACTCTGGGTGGCTCGTCGCTGGCGGTCGATGGCGTCGTGATCATCGGTGAACACGGTTTTTATGCGCGGAATTCCCGCGGCCAAACTCTCTACCCAAGGTATCAGTATTTCCGCGAAATGGCCCAGGTCTTCGAAGTCAGTCGACGCGCCGTGCCGGTCTTCAACGACAAGCATTTGAGCACCGACTGGCGCGAATGCGTCGCGATGGTTGAAACCTCGCGCCGGCTAAACTTTCCGCTGATGGCCGGCTCATCGCTCCCGGTTACGTGGCGTTTTCCCGCGCTAGAAATTCCCTTAGGCACACCGCTCACCGAAAGCGTCAGTATTTGTTATGGCGGCGTTGATTCCTACGACTTTCACGGGCTCGAGACGGCCCAATGCATGAGCGAACGTCGGGCGGGCGGCGAAACCGGCATAAAATCTGTGCAGGCACTACGCGGGGAAGCAGTCTGGGAGTTGCTCCGGCAGAAGGACACGACTCGACGGCTCTTTTTCGCCGCGCTGAATCGAAGTTTTACTTGTCACGCTCCGGACGGCTTTACCTTTGGTGAACCATCGGTCGAAATCGCACGCGGATTTTGTGATCGCCCGTTCGCCTACGTTTACGAACATCTCGACGGATTCCGCACGACCCTGTTCTTATTGAGTGGATTGGTTACGGATTTCACGTACGCCGGACTCCGGACCGACACGGGCGAAGTCTATTCCTGCCAAATGTACCTGCCCATGCCGATGACGACGGGAACTTTAGCCGATTTCTTTAACCCTTTAGTGCATCATATCGAGAACCTGGTACTCACCGGCCAAGCGCCGTATCCGGTCGAACGTACCTTGCTCACGTCAGGCATGACGCTGTTCGCGATGCAATCCTTGTATCGGGGCGGCACCCGGATTGAAACATCCGAACTTAGGGTGAATTACGCTGCGCCGCACGCTTCCCAATTTTGGCGAACCTAACAGGAGCAACCTTTCAAAACCCCAAAGGCTATGCCTACACCCCGTCGTCTCGCGTTCCTGTTAGAGGATTTTTCTCTCGCCGGCCCCTCCACCGCGGTGGGTCAACCGACGCCCAATCCGATCCGTTCTACGCCCGCCCAACAACTCCTGGACCGGCTACTGTTGGGCTATCCCTACGAAGGAGAATTTCGCTCGCCGCATCATCAGGTGGCCTCCGTTTTTGCCATCTTGGGTGCGGGTGAAAGCGAACTTCGAAAGCGAACTCAGCGCGGAATGCGAATCTGCTCCACGGCGGAAGACGCGGTTAAGGCGGCCGACGACGTCCTCATTGTGCCCCGCGGTGTCGGGGCCGTTGCCACGGAAGATTTGACCCGTATTGCGCTCAATGAAGCGCCTAAGGGCGCCCGAATTTTTGTGTATGGCGCACTCGCGAACACGCTGGCGACCGCCAAAGACTTTTACCAACAAGCTGAACTCCGAGATCAAACTTTGATCGCGGGAACGACGCTCAGTACCCCTTGGTTGCTGCCTCCCATCGCCCTTCCCCAAGAGGTCGGGGTGCGAGAAGCGCTCATTGTCGTCCAAGGAGCTTGGCCCTCCGCTGAGCTTTTTGGAGTGGAAGGAATTCTTCCGGTCCTTGAACGGCGACGCGGCCGTGAGACGGGGATTCGAGCCTTGCGCTACCTAGAAGGACCGGCGCTTTGGCACGCGGGGAAAAACGGCGAATGGTCCGCCCGCCTGCTGGCGTCTGCCCTTTCCCGCTCTCATACACCGCAAGGTGACGCTATTAAAGATGGCCGTACGCAAGATCTAGCCGGTCTAGGCCTGGTTCCCAAACTGGCCGTGAGTTCGCGCGCCTGGCAGTGGACGCACGTCGACGGGCTCCGCACGACCCTCCTGATTCTGGACGGTGTGGTGGCTGACTTTAACTTCGCTTTGGAGCTTCAAGACCGGTCCATCTTCTCGGCCCAGATCTTTCGCGCACCGCCGCCCGCGGAGCACCACTACGGTCCGCTGGTGTTCGCCCTGGAGGATTTCTTTGCGTCCGGCCGTCGGCCCTGGTCGCGCACTCGGGAAACGAATACGGTTCTGCTTTTAGAACAGATGCGTACCGCCGCGGGACGATCCGGGCGATGGCTCACGCTCACGCCGCTCGCTCACTAAAATTGAGTGGACCACGTTCTCCTGCCCGTTTCGCACCGTCATTTCGTAATGGCACTGCCCAAACTCGTGCGCCCGACTTTTCCCGGACACCGAGGCCTGCTCAAACGCCACTGCACGATCGTCCAGAAAACCATCACGGACCTGTACCGCCTCGCCCTCAACCTGCCAAAAGCCCAAAACGCCCGCCCAGAACCAGTTAGCTGAGCAAAGTTCGATCCAGAAAGATCGCGGAGGCAATAAAAGTCTAGGGAAATACTTGCACGCCGCAAAACCGGCCCCAGCGTCTGATGAAATGAGCACAGTCGGGAAACCAATTCTCCCTTTTTCTGCGGAGCGGCGAGAATCTTAATTCCTGCTATCAATTATTTGGCACAAAAACGAGTACTTAACCCAAACGCACGGAGGCGGGTAGCGTAAAAGTGAATCGGTGAGGAAACCAAATTTCCCTTTTACCGCGAAGCGCCAATAACCAATGGCTTATCAGTTTCGGAAACGCAACTATGGCCAATCATTTCCTATAGATAAAATTTATGTACAATAATTCCAAGGCCTCCAGTTACTTCCTTCGATTTTTTCTGATGACCTGGCTGTGGCTCCCGCTCAATCGTTCGTTGGAAGCCGCCTCGGTGTTTGATTTTAAGGCACGGATATACAACATTGATTCGAAGACGAAATTGCCGTATCGTCTTTTCATTCCAATTCAGTATAATCCCACCAACCTTTACCCATTGGTGACATTCTTACACGGAGCCGGTGAACGCGGTAATGACAATCTCAATCAACTCACAGGTCAAACAAGCCCGCTGGTGTTCGTCACGAAAGCGAATCAAACAAACTACCCTTGCTTCATGCTTGCACCGCAATGCCCCTCCGAAAGCGACTTTGAAGACCGTGCGCTGCGCGATGCCATCGTTGCGCTCATTCAATCATTAGAGGCGGAATTTACCATCGACCCGGATCGGCTTTATCTCACCGGCTTGTCGATGGGTGGTTACGGCACCTGGTCACTCATCACGCGGCATCCAGATATGTTCGCCGCGGGTATACCCATGTCAGGAGGCGGCGACTACTTCAAACTGAGCCGCATCACCCATCTGCCGATCTGGAATTTTCACGGTGATGCGGACGGTGATGTGAGCGTCTCCAATTCGGACTCCGTGATCGCCATATTGCGAGCGGCCGGAGGGAGCCCGATTTACACACGCTACCGGAACGGTCCGCACGGGATTTGGCCAACCGCGTTTAATACGCCCGGGCTCGTGAACTGGGTCATGGCCCAACGACGAGGAAAGCCGTCCGCCCTTCCGCCAAGGATTGAGGCCATCCGCAGCGCCACCGGCATCGACAAAGCAACGCTGAAGCCGACGCTGACTCTTACAGGTAAAGTATTGGGTTTTAGCTCTGCGATTACGCGCCTATCCTGGACGAATGCGCTCACCCTCTCCGGCGGTGCAATCTCGCCAACAACCAATTGGTCGGTGGACAATATCGAACTGCGAGGCGGTGCTGTAAATCCCGTCATGGTGATCGCAGAATACGAATCACTCCTGGACGGTTATACCGGTCACGTCACAGTCAACCAAACGTTTCTCGTGAGGGCAGAAATCCCGATCTCGACCGATCTCATCCGGAGCAACCAAGCCCTTCAGATAGTCTGGTCCGGAGGTCGTGCACCGTACACGCTTCAATGTGCAAGTAGCCTGAACGACCCCGACTGGCGGACGCTGCAATTCAGCGGAGCCACCAACGCGTCGATCTCATTCTCCACCACGAATGCTTTTTGTCGGGTGACCGGCATTTCCTCCATTCCTCGTCCAACAACCTCAGAAGATTTTAGTCCGCGTCTCTTTGTCTATACCAACGGCGATACGATCCCTTATAGACTCTTTAAGCCCGTTTCATTGAACACTTCCGACGATCGGCACTATCCTCTCGTGGTTTTCCTCCACAGCTATGCTGAAGCAGGAACCAATAACGAATCTCAGATCACCGGCCAAACCGCGCCGTTGGTTTTCGTGTCGGAGGAAAACCGCCTGAAGTATCCCTGCTTTCTGGTGGCACCCCAACTTCCTCAAGATGAATATTGGTACGATGTGAGGCGAAGGCCGGAATTGCCTGCCCTGATTCAAGAACTTCAAAACCACCATGCGATTGATCCGGACCGCATTTACGTGACGGGCATGGCTTCAGGCGGAGCGAGTGTTTGGGACACGATCTCTCGGAATTCTAACCTGTACGCCGCGGCGATTCCCATGAGTAGTTTTGGTAGGAATTACCCACTGACCAACCTTTTGCGCTTGCCGATTTGGGACTTTCACGCTGGAAATGACGGCGTGTTCGGTGTTTCGGATACGGATTCGTTGATTAGCAAATTGCGTAATGCGGGCGGAAGGCCAATCTTCACGAGATACTCATTTGGCAATTTTGCCATTTGGAACACGGCCTATCAAACCCCGGGACTTGTGGAGTGGCTCATGGCTCAAAAACGGGGTGCGACCTCCTCCGTCCTTCCCTTCCTCACGATTACCGCCCCAACCGACCAATCCACGTATACCACGAGTGAGGCGACGATCACTCTAAGCGGGACCATCGACAATGAAATGGGGGCCCCCACGGAGATCACTTGGAACAATTTAAATAATCGTCGAACCGGATCTGCCCACGGGACAAACGAATGGATCGCTGCCAGTATTCCTCTGGTGAGCGATGGCACAAATGTGATAGTCATTACGGCTAAAGCCAGCAGCCGATCCAAATACCTCGGTGGCAACACCACTTTCAACCAATCGATCACCGTCTACACCGTTTCGCCACCTTGAACAACTTGCTGCGGAGCGTCGAAAATTCAAATTCCTGTCAGTAGCTCCCAAAACCCAATTGCTTCGGTAATTTACCGCGAAGCGCCAATAGCCAATTGCTTATCAGTATGACACCAACAATGTCCAGCGAAAGATCTTCGCCAATCCAAAAATGACCAACTGGGTCAAACAAGCCGACAGCATCGCCGGCTCTCGCGCGACACCGGTCTGCCCCCGAACGCACTGGCGCAGTCGGTCCGCCGTTGAAATGAAATGATCGCAGCGGGTGAGGACACTGAGTGGCAGCACTTTGGGCGGGGTGAAACGAATCGGCCTCAACCCATCGCCACTCTGCCGTTCTTCGCGTTGAGATTTTTTCCCCTCTCGCGAAAAAGTATGGGAGGCGTGGCCGTCGAGCTTTCGTGCCGAGTCCTCGATCCGCCACGGGTCGATGAAGGAGTGAAGGTTCTCAATATGAAACCATCCGATACCACATTGTTCTGATCCTTTGACAGCACTGTCCCTACCCAGATAGGGTTCCGCCTCGTCCCTCCAAAAAACCATGAGCACATCAGCGTCGCCGGAAGCAACCTCAACTGATGTTCAGGAAGAGGTCTATCCTCCAGCTCGTTACTCCTGGTACGTCGTCGCGCTGCTGACGCTGGCCTACATTTTCTCGTTCATTGACCGACAGATCCTCAGTCTGCTGGTGGGGCCGATTCAGCGGGATCTCGCGGTCAGCGACAAGCAGGTGAGCCTGCTGATGGGCCTGACCTTCGCCGTTTTCTACACGTTTTTCGGCATTCCCCTGGGTCGGCTCGCCGACACTTGGAGCCGGCGCTGGCTGGTGACGCTGGGCATCGCGTTCTGGAGCCTCATGACGGCGGGCTGCGGGTTGACGCGCACGTTCTGGCAACTCGCGCTCGCGCGCATGGGCGTGGGCGTGGGCGAGGCCAGCCTCTCACCCGCGGCCTACTCGCTCATCGCGGATTATTTCCCGCCCCAACGCCGTTCCACGGCGCTGGGGGTTTACGGAATGGGCATCTACATCGGCGGGGGCCTGGCCCTGATCGTGGGCGGGCTGGTGGTGAAGTTCGCTTCCGCTCAGCAAGACATCGTGCTGCCGTTGGTGGGAGCGGTGCGTTCGTGGCAATGGGTCTTTTTCGCCGTGGGCCTGCCCGGCCTGCTGATCGCACCGCTGCTCCTGACGATCCGCGAACCCACTCGAAAAGGGTTGCGACCGAAAGCGGCGAACGCCGGGGCGACGGCGAAGCCATCCGCGTCGGTCGGTGAAGTCTGGTCCTACTTGCGCCAGAATCGCGGCACGTTTTTCTGCCTGTACTTGGGCTGCGGGCTGGCCGCGTTGCGTGCTTACGGCGAAATGGCCTGGATTCCCAGCTTCTTCATGCGACGCCATGGC
>JAYVTS010000025.1:0-10531 GCA_043788645.1 Verrucomicrobiota bacterium | reverse complement strand
CAAAATGCGTGGCCACCCCAACTTGAGCATTGGCGCTATTGAAAAACAGCACCGTCAGTCGCATTTCCGGGGCGCTGAGATGGTATAACTCATACCATTGCATATTCAATACGTCGCCCGGGCTGGCGTTGCCGCTTAGCGAAACGTCAGAATACCATTCGCCGTAGCCACTGCCGCCTGTTTTGGTATCCACGACCGCTAAGGCATGTTTTGAGCTAGTGAAATTGCTACCGATGATTTGATTGATCGAAATATCACCGCCTCCACGACTCCAATTCGCGACCGTGCCAGTGGTTTGATCTAGATTCGTGCCGAGTTCAAAAGACGGATTTACCCAGAAATTGCCTGGGAGTAGGTTCGCCACGGCCGAGCGAGCGATTGATAAATCATCGATCACCAAGATACCCGTAATCGTCGGCGAACCGCCGGAGACGAGCGAACAACGGATCTTCGTCGCACCGGGTGGGACGGCCAAAGACCCATTGCGTTTGGTAAACGTCGAATCCTCAAGTGTGCTGACCCACCCCGGGCTACTGGTGCCGGTGGTCACGAAGTGAGTCGTACCCCCGACTTGGGAATTTGCGCCGTCGAAAAACAACACACTGAGGCGCATTTCCGGCCCGTCGAGATGATAGAGTTCATACCACTGAATATCGAGGGTGTCGCCCGGGCTGGCGTGACCGCTGAGGGGCACATCCGAATACCATTCGCCGTAGCCGTTTCCGCCTGAGTTCGCGTCCACGACCGCTAAGGCATGACCGACACTAACAAAGGAGTTGGTTATAACCTGGCAAATCGTGGAATCCCCGCCGCCACGATTCCAGTTCCCGACCAAGCCGTCGGGTTGGTCGAAGTTAGTGCCCCTCTCAAAGGTCGAGTTCACCCAGAAATTATTAGGGAGGAGGTCGGCACGAGTCTCGCTCAGAGCCAAAAACAGGAGGATGCTGCCAATTAGGACGAGGTGAAGGTTCATAGGCGGTGCGTAAGCAAATGGATCAGTAGCGCACGATCCCCCATCGGTCGAGCCAAGGCCTGGGAAATCGTGGACTTCACTCTTGAACAACGTCATTCGCAAAACTCGTCGACACCCGAGTGCTTCACGACGCTGTGCAAGGCTACCTTGGCGGCGAGAAACAAGCGATAGTGTTGTGCAGATGACCTCGGGTGGGGAGGTAAGGATTAAGGAAAATCCAGACGACCACGAATTCCGACAAGCTCAGGGCATCGCGGGCCGAAACAATCTCCATCAGATAGGATCTGGAGCCAGTTGTCGGGATTGAACCGACGACCCGCAGTTTACAAAACTGCTGCTCTACCACTGAGCTAAACTGGCTTCCGATCAAAGTGTTCCTCGTCGAACTCTCTGACTCTCCTTGGTTAAACCGCCGAGGCATTGTGGTCAATTACTCGCTCCGTGCAAATTGCTGCCCCCTGGTCGTTCCTGTAACGCTCACTTGGATCTTGGGTGGTGGCGAAAACGACGTACGGTCTCCGCCTTGAGCACTCCAAGCGTTCATCCGGCCCTGGCTTCGATTCTGGAAGCGTTGCAGCCCACGTTTGATTTTGTCGAGGTGCGAGTCACCCGGCTAGCCGATGGTTTTACCCTGCATCACCTGGCTGATTTCCCAGTGGCATTGGAAAAACTAACTAAAGTGGATATTTCCGCCCTCAGAGCGGTCGCCAATACGACGCTTCAGGGGGACTTTCGGCCGATCAAGACCGCCCCAAATCTTCGTCGTGGTTGGCACTGCTCCGTGCCGACGCCCGACGCATTAAAGCGAGCACTCGACGCCTTGTACCCAGGCGCGCTGGTCGATTGGTATTCCGCCCAACATCCGCCTGTTCCAGTCCAACACTACCGTGAATTCACTGAGCGACAGTCTGGAATGTATCGCCTCACCCAGCAACTTACGGATACGCAAGTGTCGGAGGTAATTCGGGCAGGATGCGCTCCGCAATCGTGCCTTCGGAAGCGTCTTTGGACCGTCGAAGGCCTGCCACCGGACGACAAAACGGACGGTAAAAGCGTTATTCCATGCTTGGAACCTTGCCCGTTGCTGATCGAACTGGCCCGCCGCAGTCGACGAATGAACCAGGAGGAAACCACCCTCATACCCCTCGGCATCAGCGAGCTCACAAGCCTCAAAGGTGCCCTCGACCACGCGCTAAGCCGTCCACCTGCTGGTGGGCGCGAAGGAGACCTGGGTGATCCCCTCAATCCGCGCCGAATCCGGTTGCTCCGAGACCGACTTGCAGGCCTACTTCCCCCGGTGCCGCCGAGCGGTGCCAAAGAATAGACGCACTATGAAACCGTTGCTTCTCGCCATTCTGTTGGGCGTCCCGCTGTTTTCTGCCGCGGTCCTCCCGGCCGATGAGTCCAAACCTGCACCCACCCAAACGTCTGCGCCCACGAGTGGCGCAAGCGAAAAAGTTGAATTCCTCCTTCCGGACTCGGCGGACGCAGCGTGGATTGCCGTGCAAAAAGCACTTCGCCCACCGCCTCCACCGGCCGCTTGGAATGACACCGCACCGAGCGAAGCCGAACAAGCCGAGTACCGAAAGACGGTGGCGGTCGCCGCGGGCGCAGCCGCAGATCGCGCCAAAGAATTTTGGACCCGATTTCCGCAGCATCCCAAAGCAGAGGACGCCAAATTCACGGAACGGCAAGCGTTAGCAGCCGCCGTTCAACTGGGCGATAAATCGCGTCAAGCCGGACTTGAAGCCGCCGGCGGCTCTCCACCACCTCCGAAGCCAGAGCCGGAAGACGAGCTGGGTAAGAAAGTACAGGCCGCCATCAAAGACGCCCAAGCTACGGCGGCCGGTGATGAGCAAGTCCTCGCCCGATCTTTGATCGTTACCTTCCACGGTTTGAAAAAGGAATTCCCAGATCGTCAGGAACTGGATGGCCTATTGTTGCAGTGCGCCGGGATGTTAGGTGAATTACCGGAAGCGATCGCGCTTGCCAAAGAGATCGAAGAATCGAAGACCTCGCCCGAAATAAAACAAAAGGCCGCCATCATTCGAAAAAAGGCGGAAGCGGTCGGGAAACCGCTGAGTCTCGCGTTCACCGCGGTGGACGGCCGCAAAGTCGACCTTTTGCAAATGAGAGGGAAAGTCGTCCTCGTTGATTTTTGGGCAACCTGGTGCGGTCCTTGCGTGGCCGAACTCCCGAACGTCAAACGGGCTTACGAAGAACTTCATCCGGGCGGCTTCGAAATCGTCGGGATTAGTTTCGATCAAGATGAAGAGACGTTGAAAGCCTTTATCAAAAAGAAAGCGATGCCTTGGGTGCAATATTTTGACGGTCAAGGCTGGCAAAATAAATTCGGGCAAGAGTTTGGAATTGCTAGCATTCCCTCAATGTGGCTCGTCGATAAAAAGGGAATTCTGCGTAGCGCCAACGCTCGGGATGGTCTTGAAAAAAAGATCAAGGAACTGCTGGCTGAAAATTAGCCAGGGCACCGGACAAGCCCTCATTCCAATTCTCGTAGGCGTAGTTCCACCAACGGCAAATCCGCGGGTGAGGTTACCTTCGGATTGGAGTGAGAACTTTCGACGAGTTCAACCGCTTGCCCAATGAGCGCACAGGCTGCCGTGTCATCGGTAATGCTCAAGCCTTGGCGCCGAACCTCTCCCAGGGCACGTCGAATCACTTCTACCTGAAAACATTGTGGCGTTTGGACCGTCCAGAGTTTTGCTCGATCCAAGTTCCGACAAATTGTTCGGCCATCGTCCGATTCCTTGATCGTGTCGACGGCCCGTTGGGCGGCCACGCTGGCTCCGGTCAGCCGGGCGACTTCGAGACAACGCAAGATCAGTTGGGGCACCGTACAGGGTCGGGCGCCGTCCTGGATGGCGACCAGTTCGATTCCAGACGCAAGCGCGTGAACGCCGTTCCAAACGGAATCCTGACGTTCCCGCCCTCCTGCAATCAAGCGCCAAGGACAACGAGGTTTAATCTCGGCCGCCAACGTTTCAAACACGGCCTGCATTCCGTCTCGCACGACCAGCAGCACTTCGTCGAAACCCACGGAGTCAAAACGGCGCCAGGTATGGGCAATGACCGGCGCACCCGCCACTTCAAGGAAAAGCTTGTCCACGTCGGGCCCCATCCGAGTTCCGCGGCCAGCAGCGACGATTATTGCAGCGGTCATCACTCACTCCATTCAGAAAAAAGGCGCGGGCCAAAAGCCCGCGCCGTTCACTCAAAAATTTTCGCAGGTCGAACGTTTACTTTTTCTCTTCGGGTTTCGCTGCGTCCGACTTAGGCGCCTCGGTCTTACCGGCGTCTGCCGGAGCGTTCGTGTTCAATTGCTTGAGGACTGCCTCGGTCAAATCGTCGTTACCGCCCAAAAGATTGGTGTAGAGAACCACCGGCGTCTGATTAGCCGTCTCGGACGCGGTATCGATGACCAAGCTATATCCGGCGCCCTTAGCCTTTTCTTCGACCACACCTCGGATATCTCGCAAGACGGAGTCTCGAAGCCGCTTCTGCTGTTCGGCCAGGCCTTGACGAGAGTTGCGATCAAAGGTCTGCAAACTGGTCTGGAGTTCTTGCAGGGCTTGACCCTTTTTTTCAGCTTCTTTCTTACGCTTGTCCCGCTCGTCCGAACTCACCACTTGGTCGTTGGCGGACTCAGCGATTTGCTTGAATTCTTCCGTAGCTTTTTTGTAATCTTCCAACATCCCCTTGCCGACCTTCTCAAAATCAGCCGCCCGTTCCCGGAGCTGGGTGTCAGATTGCTTCGTGCGCCAGTAGCCCTCGAAGACCTTTTTAAGATCGACGACCCCGAACTTTACTTGGGCCTGAGCGGCCGTGGAGGCAAGGGCTGCCGTAGCAACCACCGTGAGTAAGAACTTTTTCAGATTCATGATCTTGGACCAAGCCAGAGAAACGTCAAATGGTTAGAAATCTCGCTGATAACCCACTCCGAATTGGAATCGGCCCCCACTTCCCACTCGCACATCGCGAGTCAGCGGGATACCGTAGTCGAGTCGGAGGGGACCAATCGGCAGGTTTAAGCGCAGGCCAATGCCCACGTTGTCATTGTAAATGCCTGTATCGGTCTGCACGTTGCTTTTACTAACAAAATGCTGCGGCGAAAAACTAAACGGGGCTTCATAGACCATCCCCGCATCGTAGAACAAAGCGAACCGAAGCCGTTCAATGATGGGGACAGAATACTCGGCCCCAGCAAACCAATAGGTCCCGCCGCCAATCGGCTCCGAAGAGACCGGATCTTTGGGACCTACCGCGCGGAACTTGTAGCCCCGCAACGAGTAAAGACCGCCCAGGTAATCCCGATCAAAGAGCGGAACCCGGTCGCGCCGCCCTCGATCACCGTCACCAAAGGGATTCACGACCCCGACCCGGCCCACCATTTCCAAAACGTGGCCCTCGAAGAAATCCTGCCAACGACTGGTCTCGGAAAATATTCGGCCCGGGTTCCAGTATTGGGCCACTTTGAATTCGAGCCGGTAAAAATTAACGTCCCCCGACAAAGGGCCACCGGTCACTTCCGGAGCGAACTCAATGCGCTGCCCTTTGGTTGCAAACGTTGAACTATTTCGCGAGTCGTAGGCCAGAGAAGCTCCGAGCCGCGAGGCCAGTCGAGTTCCTTCCTCATCGAGAATCACCGAGGTCGGGTAGAGGGTTTTGTACGCGTCGGTGAGTTTGAGCCCAACGTCTTCCAGCGTGTAGGTCAACCCCGCCACAAACACGTCATCGCGGCGGATGTGGAAGGGGAGTTGCTTGGACAACCCCACATGAAACCCGGTCTGCTTTTGTTCGTAATTGTCCGAAAAATAGTTCAGTCGTCGATGGTAGAGTTCGGTGCTCAAGGCCAACCGCCGCCCCAAAAACCAGGGTTCGACGAAGGACATAATGTAGTCCGAACGTAAGGATCCCTGCTGAATGCGGATCCGCGCCTTCTGGCCGCCGCCCGTGAAATTGGGCGGATGAAAGAGGTCGAAATTACCCTGGCTGATCTCTACGTAACCCACGATGGAATCAACCGAACTAAACCCGGCACCGACCGCGAAATTCCCGGTGTTTTTTTCTTCGACATTGATGATGAGGTTCTTCCGATTTCCACCCGCGTCGGTGGGCTCGTTGGAAGGCTCCACTTTCTCAAAATACTGCAATTGGTCGAGGCGTGACTTGCTGATCTTCACCCGGACTTGATCGAACACTTGGCCCGGCGTGATCGCCAATTCACGCCGAATGACTTTGTCCTTCGTTTTAGCATTACCCTTGATCTCAATCTTTTCAATGTAGCTCTTCTCTCCCTCTTTGACGTGATATAACAGGTCGAGGGAGCCAGTCTGGACGTTCGGAATTTTCTCTGAGTCCACACGGCTATCGATGTATCCGCGCGCCCCGTAAAAATCGAGAATGGCTTCGGTATCTTTATTCAGCTTTCGGGGGGTGAAAATAGCACCCGGCTTGTCTTGCAGACCCGCTTTGATTTTCTCGCCGTCTTTCGACCGCAAATTCGCGATGATCTCGTCTTTGCTAAACAGCTCATTGCCTTTGAAATCGACTGCGCCCACCTGGTAACGGCTGCCTTGTTCGATTTGCAAATTGACGACGACGTGGTTGGTCTTCGTCGGTTTCAACCGTACGTCTTTGAGTTCGTAATCAATGTACCCGCGGTCCGCGTAAAACTCGGTTAGCTTTTCCTTGTCCTCCTCAAACTGGTCTTCTTTGAATTTGCCGGAACTGGTCAGCCAACTCATCCACCACCAGCGCCGGGTCTTGATGACACGCCGAAGCTTGGATTGCTTTACGTCTTTAACGCCCTCAAAACGGACATTGTCGATGCGAATTTTGGGTGACTCGCTGATGTCAAAGGTCACCGTTCCGCGCCCCAACGCCTCGTTGATGCTCGGACTGTACTTCACGGTGGTGCGTTGAAGACCCGCCTTCTCATACATCTTACGGATCTCTTCGGCGTCGGTGAACAGCTTCCGTTCATCAATCGGCTCACCCACCTTGGATGTAATCTTCTTCTTCAGCTTCGCGACGCTGTATTTCTTGTTTCCGACGAGCCGCACTTCCGTGATGATCGGCTTGGACTGCACCACGTAGGTCAGCACCACGCCTTGCGCCGAGTTTTCTGTGCCCACCCGAATGTTGAAGAAGTACCCTGTGCCATAGAGGTTGCGGATGTCTTCCTCCACTGAATTGGGATTGTAGGAGTCCCCTTTCTTGATCCGGATATTCGCCCGCACCAAATCATCGGACACGGCGGCCGGGCCGATGTGTTGGATGCGAATGTCCCGCACAGGAGTCGCGGGCACAGGGCTCTGCGCCAGGGCTCCGATCTGAGCGCAAACAAGAAGGACCGCGCAACGGCGCAGCCAACGGGCTGTAGCTGGTTTCATCCAAGAATCCGTAAGGCAAAAAGCATTTTTTCTACGTTGGCAACGTCTCGCACCCGAAACGCCCCGTCCAGGGAATCCCAACAACATGGCAACCGTCCGCCCCGACGCCAAACTAGTCCTTCAGGAGTTCGGCCTGGGCAGGGCGTGGACGTCACGCTTCGTTTTCAGAGTGGAGTGCGATACAATGGCCCGCGAAGCCCAACATCTCGGCGCGGAAGCCATACTGGCCGATTGAGTGAAAGAACCGACTCGTGCTATTCCGGCTTGCTGGTGATTTGGGCCAGCAATTCCCGATGGTTCACCTTTCCCGTCCCCAATTTGGGAATTTCGCGCACCGGCCGAAGTTCTCGGGGCACGCAGAGATTCGTTAGCCCCTTCGCTTTAATCACGGCGCGAATTTCATCGAGCGTCATGCGTGCTTCGTTGGAAATCGCGATCAGTTTCTCCCCCTTATCGATATCGGGCACGGACACAACCGCAACTTCGCACCGGACCCCGTATTGGGGGAATCCTCCCGCCAGGGCGTCTTCCACTGCGGTCAGACTCACCATTTCACCGCTCACCTTCGCGAAACGTTTCAGTCGGCCTAGCAAGAACAAAAAACCATCGTCATCCACTCGTGCCAGGTCGCCCGTATCATACCAACCGCCCAACGCGAGAAACTTCGCATTCGCTTCCGCATTCAAATAGCCCCGCATCACATTCGGCCCCCGAACAAAAAGGCGCCCCCCCTCCGGCACCCCTTCCACAAGTTCTAGTTTCCACTCCATACCGGTCAGAAAACGACCCACTGAACCGAAACACGGTTGGATCCGATTGTTGGCGGCAATGACCGGGGCACATTCCGTCGCACCGTATCCTTCCAACAGGCGAATTCCGAACTTTCGAGCCCAAGTCTCCGCCGTCGCGGCCTGCACTTTTTCGGCGCCCGCCACCAGGAACTTCACAGACCGAAAATCGTAAGGGTGCGCCTTCCGAGCATACCCATTGAGAAAGGTGTTCGTTCCCACCATCACCGTGCAATTGCGGTCATAGACCGCTGCGGGAACAACCCTATAATGCAGCGGCGACGGATATAAGAACGTGTAGAGGCCCCGCACTAACGGAAAAAGCGTGCAGGCGGTCAGCCCGAAACTATGGAAGAGCGGCAGCGCGTTGAAGAAGCGTTCGTCGTCGGAAATATCTTCGTGCAACGTGATTTGGCGGATATTCGCCAAAAGATTGCGATGCGAAAGCTCGACCCCTTTGGGGATGCCTTCGGAACCCGACGTAAAAAGGATGACCGCCGGCTCATGCCCCACGGAGGCCTGCGCGTTGGGAACCGTAATGGCGATGGGCACTCCTCGCGCCCTAAGCCCGAAGGTATGCTGGAACAAGCTGATGAACTTGGCACCGCCAGTAATTCCCGTGCGGACATCCTCCAAATGAACCAACTGAATGCCCGCGGCCCCGAGCAACTTCAAATCCAACTTGGCCTTCTCCAGAAATTGGTGCGACGTAATGATATGTTTTAGCCCCGCTAGCTCAGCGCACTGCAACATCACCGGCGCGCCGGTGGAGAAATTCAGAATCGCCGGCACGTAACCCGCTGCCCAAAGTGATAAAACGGTCACCGGCATCCCGTTCACATTGGGCAACAACACACCCACCCGCGTGCCCGCTGCGCCCAGCGCACGCAATCGCCATTGGTCCGCCAGGACGTCGGTCCCCACCATGAGCTTGCGAAAAGTCAGTTCCGTTCCGCTCACATCCTCGATTGCCACCTTATGTGGAAGAATTGCCGCCGTTTCGGCAATGGCTCTTAAAACATGAGTCGGACCCACCGCCATTTCGACGTCGAATTGTTGGCGAATCATTTGATCTCGCAACCAGTTCGTCTGTTTCTGTCGTGCCAAGGTGTTGCTGATCCCGGTTAGTTTCGGGGGTTGAATCGGGTCACTAAAATGGGCGGTCACCTGTGGAAACCATTGCGTCCAACCTAAATGCCGGACAAAAGGCCCCCTCACCGCGTTGCGTAGATAACAGGTAATGACCTTCGCGCCGGTCTTATGGAGCAAAAAACCCGTCCCATCATACAACTTCATCATCGATCCAGTGACCGTGATTCGGCCTTCCGGGAACAACACCAAACGGCCACCCTTCGCCAAATACTCCGCCATTTTTTTAACCGCGTAAGGCGACGTGGTATCCACTGGAAACGTGCGCCGATTCACCATGATTTTGGTATGAATCCAACTTGCGTTTGCGGTCGTGGCACTCGTCACGAACTTCCAATCATCTCCGAGCGTTACCGCGAGAAACGCCCAATCGAACCACGAAACGTGGTTGGGGAGGAGCAAGACCGGACCCGGGGTATCAAGGATCGTGGTATTTTCCGTACGAAAACGGAACCATAACTGAAGCAGGCACCGAAGCAGCAATTTCACGGCCACCATCATGACCGTAAAGACGCCTCAACGGAACTTAGAAAAATCAATGCCTCATCGACGCAACCAATGTTGACCCAATTGGCAGAGCCCACCCAAAAGCCTGGCATTGTTTCCAAGGAGCCAGGGATTCACGCCCGGTTTCTCAAAAAAAAGGCTGTTTCAAAATGGCAAAATTTATTGGATCATTGAGGAATTTTATCCGGGGAACAATGAATGGGATTTTTGACGGCTGTGTAAGTGAGTCAAAATCATGAATTTACCCCTTCAGAGTCGTTGGAACATTGATTGGTAAGTTGTTTTAATGCAACGTGTTGCGATTGTACATGGGGGACGGTTTTACAGGAAAGAACTCACGTTTTTTACGTTAAGTAGCAACCGTAAAAGTTCATGTTATTGTCTTTGACAAAACAATGACCGCTGAGGGAACGTTTGAAATGGATCCTGGAATGCGTGGGGCGCGCACCCAACCGGTGCGTAATCCAAACTAGCCATGTCGAATGTATGCCGGAATGCGCAGCCAACCTCAATCACGGCGCCCAAGCTAGATTCCCCTTCTCGGAAAGGCCTACGGTCCGTCCTACCCGACGGTATCGACCCTCAAATCCCGCATGACGCTAATCCCCGGCAAGGGCACCCCCCGAATCGGCCGAGCCCCATCCTTCCGTTTGGGCCCAAATCGTTCCCGATGCTGAATAAAGATCTCGTTCACGAATTTC
>JAYVTS010000024.1:0-7647 GCA_043788645.1 Verrucomicrobiota bacterium | reverse complement strand
TGGGTGGCGGCTTTTCTTTGGGAACAAACCCAGAACCGCCGCGTGGGACGGATACCGCCGCTCGTTCTCGATGATCGAGCATGGAACGAGCGCCGTTTCATCGAGTGGTGGACTCAGTTTCAACCCCAGGTAGTTTTGGGGCACGATCCAAAGATTTTGGGTTGGCTGAAGGAGCTAGGGTCTTCGAGCAGGAGGGGTACTCAATTTGTCCATCTCTGGAAAGAAAAGCCGGCGGGAGACTTGACCGGGCTGTTTCACCACCCGTGGGCGATCGGGGTAGCGAGCGTGGATTATTTGGTGAGTCTCATTCAACGCAATGAACGTGGAATTCCCGAGTCAGCCCACACCTTGCATCTGGAAGCCTCTTGGAGTGAAGCGAATTCTGCGGTTTGACGCCTCCTCACCTGCGTCATTGAGCAGCTGATCGATCTACCGTCGGGCGTGGCGCCAACGCTCCAAGGGATCGATGAACACCTTCAGCAACAGCCAAGAGGCGGCCACACTGACCGCGACCGCCACGAGACTACGATGGGCATCCAGGCCCGGAGGAAGCGTTTTCTCCAATATCACCACGATCACGAAATGGGATAAATAGACGGGATACGACAATTCACCGATCTCGCGATCCCAGGAAATTGCTTGGGTCCAAGCAAACAGGAAGGGCAACGCGATGACGACCACCGGATACAAGGCCCAGGCCTTCAGCATCCCGTTCACAGCAATGAAGGGAAAGATTGAGACGAGGCCTAGCAGTGCGATGAGTGCTGGTTTGATTCCGGAATGCGCCTGCCAGTGCTCGCGCCAGGGGGATCGGTAGATCCGATAGGCAAGCGTGCCTCCCAAAAAAAGGGCAAGTTCCGTTGGAAAAAAGCGGTGACTCCAAGGATCTTTGTGGCCGACGGTGGCATAGATCAAAACCCGTAAAACCAGACTTCCGCCGATGAACCAGGCGATCGTCTTCGCGGGCCGCCGGACGAGGTAGGGGGCCAGGACGTAAAAGAGAAGCTCAAGATCAACGGTCCACGCCTGCGGCATCACCATAAAATGCCATACTTGGGGATCGTGATTTGAAAAATGCGCAGTCGGGAAAAGGTGTCCGTCGGCGGGGTCGAAACCCAGATACATCAGCCCTCCTTGCCCGAAGAGAGTCAGTTGGCATCCGATCAAAAGCGGGAGATTGTGCCAACCAAGGACGCTTTGATGGGCGACCCAGGTTTGGAATGGAAAAAGGCGAACGTTCCAACCCCACCAAGCCGTCCCGATTGCTACCAGCGAGAGGACGAGGACCAGCCAAAAGGCGGGGAAAATTCGAAAAAAACGGTTGGAGTAAAAAAGTCGGTTTGATTGGGTGGTCAGGTATTTTTCATTGAGAATGAGGCTCATATAGAAGCCTGAAATAATAAAAAACAACTGAACGGCGACCCAGCCTTGGGGAACTTCTGCGCCAAAAAAACGAGCCCCGTGATTCATGACCACCCAGAGGGCAAGGATCAAACGGAGGGTGCCCATGAAATTTTAGTTACTCACGTTTCGTGGTTTGAACGGCAACTCATTTTTAGGGCGTCACTGCTCATTTCAGCTCAGAAATCATTTTATTTTTCGGCAGACAGTCGGCATGATTGGCGCTCCAGAGATTCTGTCAATGTCTCAAAATTCGGGAGGACGAGTTCCACGAGTCTCGTTCCTCCTGCCTCGTGCCGGGTGAAGCGTGACCGCCCGCGTCTCGGGGCAGAGCGGGACTTGCTACGGGAGCACGTCCTTTCCAAAGACAGGAAATCACCTAGAGAAATAGCGCATGAACCAATCTCAATGGCGAAAGTGGGTGGGCCAAATCGGTGTCTGGATGGTAACATTTTTTCTCCTCGGTACAACGATGCCAGCCCTGGGACAAAAGGCCGATTCCGCGTTGGACGCGTTTTTTCAGGCCTATCTGGAACGACATTTCCGTTTGGAACCCCTCGCTGCCACCCAGTTGGGCGAGCACCGATTCGATCACGAATTGGAAGATGTATCTTCGACTTCGCGGGCCGAGTGGGACTTGCTCACACGAACGACGCTCGCGGGTTTGTCGCAGGCTGTCGACTCTTCGCGGCTTACCCCGGCGGGGAAGATCGATTTTGAGATCTTTCGTCACGAACTGGAGACCAGCCTTTGGCTTCAAGAAAACACCCATCCGTTCGAGGACGATCCGCGGGTCTACGGTGGATATATCAGCGACAGCCTCTACCTACTTCTTACTCAATCGACTTTGGATCGCGAAACGAACGTAACCAATGCGTTGGCACGTTTGAAGAAAATTCCGGCAATCATTGAGGTCGCTCAACAGACCTTGCGGCATCCACCGAAATCAATCTTGGAGACCGCGATGCGGCAGAATCGTGGAGCGATTGCGTTTTACGAGTCCGGATTGTTCGAGCTCATCGGATCGTCGCCGCAGCTTGCCGCAGTGCGGGCCGCGGCGGCGCCCGTTGCAGCCAAACTACGAATCTATCAGCAATTTCTCGAAGGCGAGTTGGTACCACAGGCGACCGGCGACTGGCGATTGGGACGTGAACGATTCGCGAAGAAATTGGAGCTAGTCCTCGATGCAGGTTTGACGGCGGATCAGGTGCTGGCGGACGCTGAAGCTGAATTTGTTCGCGTGAGTCGGGAGCTATCAGTGGTTGCCCGGCAACTCTGGAGTCGCTATTTCTCGCGCCAATCTTTGCCTCCCGACGACGAACTCGGGCGGCATCAAATGGTCGCACAAGTCATCGCTGCCGTGAGTCGGGAGCATGGAACTCCCGAGGCATTGGTGACCGACGCCCGCGCGACGGTGGATCGCATCAAGATTTTCATTCGAGAGCATGATATTGTCCGGTTGCCCGAGCCAGATCGGTGTCAAGTGATCGAGATGCCAGAGTTCAAGCGAGGGAATTCGTTGGCCTATATGGAATCGGCTCCGCCGTTGGAACCTAGCGCGACGAGCCTCTACGCGGTGAGCCCGCCGCCGGCGGATTGGAGCGCGGATCGGGTGCGGAGTGTTCTGGAGGAGTATAATCAGCACCTGTTGCAAGTGCTCACGATTCACGAGGCGTATCCGGGGCATTACGTACAGCTCGAATACGCGAACCGGTCCCATTCCTTGATCCGGCGCCTGTTCCAATCGGGGACCTTTGTGGAAGGTTGGGCGGTTTACACGGAGCAAATGATGCTCGACCAGGGATACGGGGAGGGCGATCTTCGCCTCCGCCTAATGCAATTAAAGTTTTACCTTCGGGCCGTGGCGAATGCGATGTTGGATCATAAAATGCACTGCACGGCCATGACGGACGAGGAGGCATTACGATTACTGATGGACGGCGGATTTCAATCCGAGGGCGAGGCGAAGCTAAAGATCATCCGAGCGAAACAAAGCTCAACCCAACTCAGCACCTATTTTGTGGGGCGTATGGCCCACTATCGGTTGCGACAGCAGATACAACGGGAACTGGGAGACCAGTTTGAACTCGGTCGCTATCATGAAGCCGTGATCGCCCACGGGTCGATCCCCACGAAGTACCTACCCGAATTGGTACGTGAACGTCTTCGACAACCGCGGTGACCAGCGATTTTGCCTGCGTAATATCAGCCAAAGAGGTCGTGCGATGAAGGGCTGTCGAATCCATCCCTTTCCCAACGCCTGCTTTCTGCGATTCTTTTTGTCGATGCCAATTTACGAATTCGCCTGCCGAAAATGTCGGCGGATCTACAGTTTTCTTTCGAAACGAGTCAACCCCGAGCACACGCCGACCTGCCCCCAATGCGGAGCCAAGGATCTCACTCGGGAGTTAAGCCGTTTTGCTCTGATCAAAGGGGTCGCGGAACCCGCTTCACCGGCCGAGGGTCCGGATCAACCGGGGGCCGAAGGCATGCCCGACTTCGATGATCCGCGGGTGGCCCGAGCGATGGGTGAACTCGAGCGGGACATGGATCACCTCGACGAAAACAACCCTCGCCACATGGCGCATATGCTGCGAAAAATGAAAGACATGCTCCCGGCCGAAGCGATGCCTAAAGAAATGGAGATCGCCATCAAACGCCTGGAAGCGGGCGAAGACCCGGACAAAATCGAGGCAGATATGGGAGACGTTCTGGGTGATTTCATGGGCAAAGAAGGCGCGGACGGGCCTGGGGGTGGGGGAGGGGGACCCTACTCGAAGGATGCGGGACTGTACGACTACTGATCCAACCCCTGTAAAAAATCCGTTGCCGGAACGGCGTGTACCCGTAGTGTGCCGCCGCGTTTGGCCGATGGTGTAATGGTAGCACAGGTGACTTTGACTCACCTAGTCATGGTTCGAATCCATGTCGGCCAGCCACAAACGCTGAGGAAACTGGGGTATCGCGGTCCGCTGACACCATTTCGACACAAAATCAAGAAGGTGCAGGACGGTGCGTTCAAGCCAGACACCTAAAGTCGAATGGATCAGCTGCCTGATCGGCTGCCGACGTACTGTATCTCCAAAGACGGCGACATCCTGCTATCGCTGACTGGCAACGTTGGCGGTGTGTGTTTGGTTTACGATGGCCCGTTCCTCTTCTCAATCAACGCGTTTCCAAGCTCGCACCATTTGAAGCCTTCGATTGGACACTTCCGAACCGGATCGAATGCAATTATGAAAAAAAACGAACACAGCCTGAAGAGTGACCTGCACGTTCATAGCCCAGCATCCGTCGACTACCTCGGCACCAGGTCTGTGCGTGGTTATGCGGAGTGGGTCAAGGCATTCGTGGATGAAGAAGTTGATGCGATTGCTATCACGGACCATAACACCATGTGTAGGCGAGCCACCAAGAGGTGTTCGAGTAAACCCTCATTTCTTTAGGCTGCGCAGGAAGGCTACGCCGTCAAACTTGGGCGCTTTGGGATCACCCACCGCACGTTTCTCGGCGAGTTGTCGGGTCATGCGCAGGCTGGCAAGTTTTGCCTAGGTTTTTGAGCGTCCGATGGCCGGAGCCGTTGCGGTCTTCATACGGAGAAAATTAGCCCTGAATCCAAGCGGGGGCGGGAAAAATTTCCGGATGGTTATCCCGCCACCAAATCCAGACTGCGCTCGACCGCGCCCGCGACCAAGGTTTGCAAATCCAGCCGTTGGCCCGCGTGGCCCTGATCCAGCGCGCCCAGATACCGCGCCCGTTCCTCGACTTGAATGACGGTGAGCGGAAATCCAGCCCGCAAAAGCTGCCAGTTCAAGAGCAGCCGTCCGGTGCGCCCATTGCCATCGAAGAACGGGTGCAGCGCCTCAAAGCGGAAGTGGGTTTCCGCGGCAAGCAGCACGGGGTGCGGCGCGCTCTGCCCCGCCCAGACGAGCAGTTCATCCAGCAGCCCGGAGACGTGGGCCGCGTTGGGCGGCGTGTGGCGCGTGCCTTTGATGAACACGGGGCCGTTGCGCAGCCGACCGCCCCAATCCGGGTCAAGGTTGCGCGTGATAATCTGATGCAGGTCGAGCAGGGCGCGGGTGGTGATGTCGCGTTTTTCCACCACCCAGCGTTCGACTTCCTTGATGGCGGCAAAGTGGTTTCGCGCCTCATAGACTTCGCGCAGGGTCTTGCCCTGGCCGGGGGCCAGCCCTTCCTCGACGACAAGCTGGGTTTCGCGGAGCGACAGGGTGTTGCCCTCGATGGCGTTCGAGGCGTAGGTGAGTTCGACGCGCAGGCTGCCGAAGAGCGATTCCACGACGGGCGCGCTCAACCCGGCAAACGCCGCGCGTTTCTTATCGAGCCGTGCGAGGGTCTGGCGGAGGGAGTCGGGAATGGGCTGGTTGCTCATGTGGGCGTCCATCGTCTTCAATCCTGCTTCTCCAGTTGCGGCGCGCGCAATTCACTCATGCCGGGACGCAATCGCTCGACGAGCGCCGTGGCCAAGATGGAAGCTCCGTCCGGGCCGTGTTGACGGCCGACGCGCAAGACCAGTTCCGCCAAAGCCGAGTCGGCGCGCACGGCCGTGAACAGTTCACGCCAGTCTTTAAGGTCGCCGCGTTCCAGCGCGGAATCCACGGCCGCAGCCGACCAGTGGGGCGTGGTAAGGTGGCGATGTTCCATGCGTCAATTCCCTCCCTGAACCAGCGCCTCGCCGAGCAGCACGCCGAAGCGACGGCAGATCGCACGCGTGGTTTCCCAGCGGTGCCATTTTTCGAGCAGCTCCTTGTAGCGCGGCAATTCCATTTCATCCAAATCGAAGGGCGCGGCGGCGCAGAGCGCCTTGGCGACTTCCACACCGCCGATGCTGCCGAGGATGGGGACGGGCAGGTTGACGCGGGCTGTTTTCCATTCGGACTGAGTTTCCAGCCGTGCGCGGACTTCTTCAAAGTGATCGCGCAACGCGGGCATCACATGGTCGGTGTCTTGCGAAAAGCGGTGCCCGGCATACAACGCTGCCGCCGTGCCGCCGACGCACACGGCCCTGGGCATAAGGCGCTGGGCTTGAACGCCCGCCTTGAGCACGCCCGTCCACACCGATGACCGAACCGGGGTGGCGGACTCGCCGGGTTTTTGGTTTTTCATCTCAGCACTCATGCGTTCAACATTCCCGGCCCATCCCAGCTTTTAAGGAGCTCGAAGCGCGTGATGCGTGCCTCGATGTCCCGCATGATTCCCGGCAGTTCATTAACGACGAAGGCTGGCACCTGGAGCAAGGGTGATATTCATAGCATTGGATTCATTGTCTCACATCGGCTGGCGTAGAGGAACGGGCAAGTTTTTACGAGCCAGGGCATGGGAGTTATCCGCCTCCGGCCAACTCCAGACTGCGCTCGACCGCGCTCACGACCAAGGTTTGCAAGTCGAGCTGTTGGCCCGCATGCCCCTGATCCAGCGCAGAGGCGATGTTTCCGCTCATCGTCTTCCACGACTTGACGCTGGAGCTGGCGTGGATTGTGTCTCTCGTCCCGGGAAGAACACCGGTGACGTTTGCCGTCATTGAACCGGGAATGAACACGAAGAAACATGGTTTTGTGGAACCATGTTCGGATTCGAAAAACCGGGGCAATGGCCTGGGTCTGCACTCCATGCGGATTTTGCGATTTTGCGCGATGGACTTGGCGAAAACCCCAGCAAAAACGGGTCTCGGAATTTCCGGTCGGTCGAAAAATAGTCGATTCTTCCCGCGAGTGCCGAAAGTCGGGCGAGCGACCCCAAGCAACATCCGTCGGCGAGCCAGGTCAGTGGTCCGTGTGAAAAGGCGCGTGCTGCCTGCGGTAAGACGCTCAATCCCCAGCTTGTTCCGGAGTTCGGATACAGTCTGTAGAGAAATTTCAAAGTTAAAAATGGGCCTTGTTTGCCTTGAAGAGAGCAGGCCAGTTTTGTTAAATATCCCGATGCGATTTAGTCTTCAGGACGATACGGTTCACGACCGCAGCGCGTGGGTTTTTTTAGTGGTCGCTTTGTGGTGGGGTTTGTGCGTAGTGGGAAAGGCCGAGGAGCAACCCGTCTATACTTTTTCCGGCTTCGCGGGATCGACAGGTGTAGCTGGTTTGGCTCAGGGCGAGGGAATATCAGCCCGTTTTAATACTGCCCACGCGCTTGCTGTGGACCGGTCAGGGGACGTATACGTTGCAGACACAAGTAACTACCTGATCCGCAAGATCATTCCGGGAGGCCAGGGCTGTTTCAAGAAAAGCAATGTCC
>JAYVTS010000023.1:0-33872 GCA_043788645.1 Verrucomicrobiota bacterium | reverse complement strand
TGATTCTTGGGTTCAACTTGGAAGGCCCTTTCATGCGCTTGTTTCCAAAGTGCCTGAGGCAGGCGCTTCGGTATGCAAACAAGTGCTTTTAATGAATCTGACTTATTTTGAGATGGGTTGGGTTGTTTCATTCGATGATTTTAATTAAAAAATTTGTTTACTGCACTTCAAATAACTCTTTAATGGCCAATCGCCTTGGGAGAAATGATGCACGACCAAGACCACTGTATAATGGTGAAACACGAGATCGGTCGAAATCCTTTCAGAAATCTTCGCGCTCGGCCGGTCCAGGACGCGGAAGCGATGCATTACCGCACAAGATTGATTGCAACCCGGAGCGCTTAGACAATCCCCCGATTCCGAAAATTTCAATCTTTAGATTCATCGGCAACCGTGAATGCAAAGTTTATTGGTGATGCCTACCTCAACGAACCAGCTCGATAGTCCTCTAACGACCGTCCAAAAAGCCATCCTGAAAGGGGGTTACCGGGATGTTCCCAGCCAAGAGCTGTTTCATCAGTTCAACGCGTCGTGATGGGTCGATTCCAGCGAGATGAACGATAAAATCTCCGTCCTGAAAGTTTTCAAGATAACTATTCAGAAGGTGTTGTTCCGCCAAATAAACGTGATGGGTCTGTTCTGGGAAGGTCTTCAACAGGTGCCGCAAGCAGGCTTGTTCGAGGCGATCCCCCGACCAATTGTCATTGTAACCCGGATTCCCCAGAAAATCCACGGTGTCAAAAAAACGACGGGACCAGTCGCAGACCCGGATCAGCATGATTCCCGCATTGGTCCCGTTGTGATCACTCCCCACAACTAAATCCGCATTTACCTGGAGGAGAACCTCAATTTTCTGCTCCTGATTCATCACTACCGCATCCGCATCCATCCAGAGTATCCACCGAATCTCAGGTCGCTTCAGTGCTTGCTGAATCGCCGAAATTTTCGCCCACACGGGATGTCGATGTCGAGGGTTGTCCGAAGGGAAAATTTCCCGGTGGCACGCATAGCCGTGCCGGTTCGCGTACGATTGAACGCGTTGATGGGTCAAAACTACCAGTTCCTCCATCTGAGCATCGGCGCCAGTTAGAAGAAGGATTTGAGCAGGACTAACGGGTTGAGTTTGGGTGGAGCAATCGTCGGAAGGCGTTGCCGAGGCTCCGGTGACCCTGGGCTCGTTTTGGGGCGGAAGCGAGACCGCGGGTCGTTTTGATCGAGATCGGTCCGCACGGCGTGCGACTTCGATTTGATATCCTTGGAGGTACTCGGTCACGCCGCCTTCGAAGTAGCCTTCGATCCGGCGGCACACGTCGGCGACCGAAATGAGATCCATGCACCGGGGTAGTTCTCCGGCGAGTTCGGTGCATTGGTGTTCTGGGCGATCAAATTCAGATCCGTCATGTAGCACCTTGGTTCGAGTCTTCCAACAGCCCGATTTGCTGCACGGCAACATGCCAACATTGTGAATAAATTGGTGCCCAGGATATTGCACGAGGAGCGAAGGTTCTCGGCCTCCAGCGATGACGACGCAGGGCCGCTCTCCGCGGTCGGCATAGCGGAGGGGAACGGCGGCGGCGAGATGCATGAGCGAAGTGATTCCGCAAAGAACACCTTGGGCTCCGTACATGAGTCGGACCAATTCGCGAATCGACGTGCGCCCGCGGAGATCGAGGACTCCGTTCAATGGCGGGTGATGATGTTCGGCGAGACCTACCTGGACGAACAAGATGCGGTCTCTAAACGTATCAACCACTTTCTGATGCCGTTCGCTGGACCACCATTTGGTAGTGATGTCGTATTTTCCACCGGTGGAGATGATCCAATACGGAATCTTGGCGCCGAGCAGTTGGTTGACGGGATCGGGGCTGAGTCGTTCGTTGGGCGAGAGATGAATGTCTCCAGCGAGTCGCGTGGCACTGACTTCGACGCCGATTTGGTCCCGAAGGTCCGCTAAGAACAAATCGAAATACCGCCGTGGAATGGCATGGGGTTCGGTGGAGAGATGTTTGAGGCCGCAGACGACTCGTTCAACCTGGGTATCGCAATCAGGAAAACTCGCGAGGTGGGGATTGTAATACCAAAACTCTGGATACGACGTCCGAACCTGCACCGAAAACTGGCCCGGATAGGCTCGATGCAGGTCACGAATCATTCCTGTCAGAACCACAATGTCCCCGGCACCCAGCGTGCTTTCAATGAGGATTCGACGCAGGTTCTGGCGACCCAGTTCGATCTCTGGAACAAGAAGATCCATAGCGATAGCGACGAAACTAAATCATGACAGAAATGACTGTTTGATTTCGTTCGAGGTTTGCGCTGACCAATTTGATTTTGAGCGGATCGGGCTCGGCGGGCGTGACAAAATAAATTTCTGCTTTCGATAATTGATTGTAGAAGAGCAGCCAATTCAGTGCGTGTTCGGTGGGAACCTCAAACCGGTTTTCAAGATTCAAAGTCCGAATGATCGCGACGCCGAAACAGGGTGCCATCGGCTTTTGCTTCGCAAGTGCATCGAGGGTAACAAATCCCTTTAGCCAGGCCGCAACTTTATCACAGTCGAAGACAGAGCCAGTGCTCTTTCTTTTGTCCGCGATAACTCGATGGCTAAAACGGGTATTGAGAGCCCGATTCAAAACTGTGGCGATCTGGTCGGGTTCGACGTTGGAATAGAACGGATCGAGAATAGCCCACTGAGTATCTCGATGGGTCAACTTTAGCCACTCGGCTCGGATATTTCTGGGTCGAACGACATCCTCTTCTGTAATCGCTTGATGGACCTGAGAGGCCGAGAGTTGAGCATTGCGAGTTGAAAACTTCATAAAATAACTGGACTATTATGCGGATCTGATATTAGATGTGGCAAGAAAATTATGGTTCCAAAATTACTCCCCGCCATTGCCCAGAGCAAAATTGAAAAAGTCGGCAAAACGGAAATCGGCAGCCTTCATGTTTTATGCGAGACGGTGGGTCCGTTGAGCAGTGGGCACAATTTCACCAATATGAACGTGATCGTTGTCAATCCAGGACAAACGATGGCTCTTGCGCGGCGTGGATGCTACGGCATCTACGCCATCTATGGACAAGCCGATATCGATTTTATTAATCCGGTAATCATTGGCAATAATGAAGCAAAAAGTCATTCGGTCGGAAAAGCGATAACGATTGTTGCCGACGAAAAAATGACGAGGGAATTAAGACGTTCGGGATATTTCACTTTAGAGATTACAAACAATGACAAAGATAAGGCATTTGTTGGGTTTTTACTTTTGGCGGTTGATCCCGGTACGACTAGGCAGTGATTAGTTACTCCGTTAGTCAGTTAGTCCGCGAACCAGCGCAAGACCTCCACCCCGTGCTTTTCGACGTAGCCGGTCGATGGGTCGGCCGCGCCATTAGCCAATCCCATCAAGGCTCGGTCTCCGTGGGAAAACATCAGGCGCCACAATGGTTTTGCTTTAAGCCGTCCGCCGAGGGTTTCCAAGCGGTAGAGGGTGTCAATGGTGCCGACATTGGGATCGCACCAGGTCAGGATGCCGGAGGTATGCGAGACCACCATTTTACGGTTATCGCGTGAAAAGGTGATCGCCAAAACAGGATCGGACTGAGATTGAATGAGCCGCTTAATACTGCCTGTTTTGGCGTCGACCAAACGCACCGCTCCACTCCCCGTACCGCAGGCTACCCACTGTGAATCGTACGAGGTCGCCAGGCCTTTGGCACTGCGAACCTTGGGCTCTCCGAGCAATTGCCAGCGCAGACTTAAATCAGCGGTATTCCAACACAGGGTTCGGCCGTCCACGGCCATTCCGATGATGGCATTGCCCGATGGTAAAATCTCAAACAAGCCCGCATCACGGAGGGAGTCTTTTGATTGACAACGGAATTGATTCTGAGAGAGATCCCAACTGTAGACAAAGCCGGTGCGATCACAGAGTCCGTACGCCATCAAATTTGGTGGGTCGACCAGAATGCGTATGGGTTGTTCGTTTAGCGGTAAAACCGGACCAAATTCAGAAATGAAATCTCCGGTCTTGGTTTGCCAGGATCGAACCATCGAATTGGTTCCGTAGGTCCAGAGGATGGCATCATCCGTGGAAAATCCCGCTGGCTCAAAGGAAGCGGGAAGTAGGTAGGAGGGGTCGGTCGCGTGAAAATCCTTCCAAACGCCTACGTTTCCTGAAATATGGGACCCGGCCCAAGTTTCAGATTGATTGCCTAAAAGGATATTTCCCCATTCCTTCCACCAGAAGCCGTCGATCCGGTTGAGGGGTGTTTGGCTTCCAGAGAGTTTCCAACGTCGTATCTGCCCCGTCGTATCGCCGCTTATTAAGTATTGCTGATCGGCGGACCAGGCTAGCGCTTTCACCGACGGTGCGTGGCCCCAATAGGTCTCCAGAAGGTGCCCGGTAGGCATATCCCAAATTCGAACCGCGCCGTCAACACCGCCCGTAGCGACCCGTTGACCCGTAGGCTCGATTGCGATCGAATCCGCCCCTATTTCGATACCGGCGTCGCTTAAGACCACATGGTTACTGGTGGCAAGCTCAATGCATTCGGGAGGGCCTACGGTGCCGAAGTAGGTCGCCACCCATTTCGTATCGCTCGAGATCGCAAGGCCCAGAATGGCATGAGTGGAGGACCAAATCCCAGCGAGAGCCGACGTGCGTGAGTCCCACATTTCAAGCCGGTGAAAACCTCCATCCCCTTCCGCGTAGCGTTGCAGAAAAATCTGGGAGCCATCGAGGCTCAACGAAGTTCGATTGCATCGGGTCGAAGGATCGGGGCTAGCGAAGTGCGTCGTTCTAATGGGGGACAGACCCTCGATGGAGTAAGTCGTAGCGCATGTCTGATCATTCGTTTGAGTGATCATAAATACGGGAGACCCGGTGCAGGAAACAGCATTTTCGGCGGCCTGGATCGACTCCGTAGCACTCCCAAAATGAATCCGAGGGCCCTTTTTTTCGACGTCTAACCAGAGTGGATCGGCTGAGCCGCTGGGATAAAAGCCGAGGTCAATGACTGATTTTTCATGCACCTTGGGGTGGATAGATCCTGTGGTCCATTCGAGAAACCTACCCTGACTATCGAGTGCCGAAATGGATTCCCCGTGATCCGAGAGGATGAGTTTCTCAACCGGATTCCCGGCGTTCAAATAGACCCGCTCTGGCTGACCGAAGGCTTCGCGATGGAGCATTCGCCATTCGAGAGGGCCTTCGTTGGCGGGGCCCGGCCAGATTTCTTCAAGCACCTTGCGAGCACTATAGTGCCGACCGACTTCGAGTTCCGACTGCGCGAGATTGTAGTTAGCGCGGCGGAGTTGACGGTGAGCCTGTTCGGTAAGTTTCAACTGTTCGGCCAGTTGTTCTCGGGCTGACTTGGTGATTTTTCGCTCGGTGTAAGCAATTCCTAACGCAACAAATACGATGGCAACCAAAATTCCCGCCGCCGCACGCAGCACCCGTGCCTGACGCTGGAGTCGAAGCCAGCCCCGGACACTCGAACCCGCTTCCACCAAGAGGAGATCATTCAGCAGGGCTTGAGCCGTGGCGTAACGGATTGCCGTCCTTGGCTCCGCCGCTTTGAGAAAAATTTCGTTGAGTTCGCGCCACCGAGGGAGTTCTGTTCGGGAGATTTCGCGGTCCGGCAAGATAGGAAAATAGGTCGCCGCTTGGCCCGTCGCTAGCTCGTAGAGCACTTTGCCCAAAGCATAGACGTCCGCGGAGGGTTGCCCGGGACCCTCGGGAGGATAGTAACCTTGCGTGCCCACTTGGGTCACTGCCTCCCGAATATTCGTGACCAACCCGACATCCCCCAGTTTTGGTAATCCTCCAATAAAGAGAATGTTTGATGGCTTAATGTCGCGGTGAATCAAACCGTGGTCGTGGAGGCTTTGGACGGCCCGGGAAAGCTCCACTCCCAGTCGTATGACTTCGCTGGCGGGCAGAAAACCCCGTTCGTCTAACTCATGCCGCAGCGTGTGGGCGACGTAGGTGTCCGGGGAAATCGGAGCATCGGGCGAGGACCCATGGGCATCGTCTGCCAGCTCCATGACGTAGTAGAAATAGCCTGCCGACTCGTTCCGGCCTACGTGGAGCACTCGTAAAAGTCGGGCGTCCCGCAAACAGACCTCGGCGTAGAGTTCGATGGCTTTGTATTCTCGATCAAAGGGCTTGGAATCGTTGAATTTTTTCCGCGACACCACCTTGGCGGCCCGGAGCAATCCGGTCACGCCACGAACCAGCCACACTTCCCCGTAGCCACCACTCCCGATATGGCTCAGGACTTGATAGTCAGGAATCTGCGGCGGAGTAGAAATGAAAAGCTCGCCGAGCACGATCGCAAAAGTATTCGGAAACCCGTTCGAAGTGGTAGCAAAAAATTCGGAAACCGCGCTAGCTCGGATATTTCACACTCTTTCTGCTACGACTTGCTGCGAGCCCGTCGGGCGGCATCTCGCGACGAAAGCGTATGAAATATCCGGGCGAGGACGACCGGACCATGGCTACTGAAACCTTGTCACTGATCCAAATCTTTCAGAATTTTGGGGAAAGTTTTTGTCAGTTTTGGCGAACCCGAGACGTTTGGGTGTACATGAGTACCTATGTTGAGTCGATCCCCAACCAATCCTTCGCGCCCGCCACGCCGACGTCTTTGATCGAAAATATCGTTGATCCCGCTCAAGGCACCCGCTGGAGCGAGTTTGACCGGACCTACCGAGCGGCAGTGTTTGGTTTGGCCCGTCGGCTCGGCCTGAGTCACCACGACGCCGAAGACCTCACCCAGGATGTGTTCCGAGATCTCTTGCGGAATTTGATCGGATTTGAGGTTCGTGAGCAGCGCGGGTCTTTTCGCAGCTATTTGTGTAAACTGGTCAAATGGCGGGTCTGCTCAAAGTTCAAGCAACAGAATGCGGACGCGCGTCGGACGTTCGCGCCTGGGGAATCTGAGACGGAAGCAAGCCCGCTCGATTCCATCGCCGCCGAAACGCCCCCTCCTCATTCAGAGGGGGAATTCACAGAAGCGGTGAATCAGGCCATGCTCGCCCTCGCCAGCGATCTTCAACCAAAGCATGTGCAATTGCTCGAACTTTATTTTTGCAAGGAATGGCCCGCAAAAAAGGTGGGCGAGGCGCTGGGCTTGTGTACGGCGACGGTGTTTACCGTGGCTCATCGGCACAAGTTTCGGTTGCTGCGCGAAATCATGCGGCGCCTGTGAGTTTTTGAGAACGGTGGGAATTCGGGATTGCCAAACTGGTTTTTTCATGGCGCAATCGCGCAATGCATTCGGACGACGGTTCTCATGTAGCGGCGTCGGATCGGTTTCGTACGAAGACCAGCCTGATCCGGGCGGTCGGCGGGCCTGAAGGAGGGACGCGGTGGGATGAGTTCGATGAAATCTATCGCCCGCTCATGCTCGCCTTGGCACGGAAGGCGGGCTTGACCCATCATGATTCTCAAGACGTCGTCCAAAATGCATTGGTGACGTTGGTTCGAGGGGCTTCCCGCTTTGAACTGGGCGAGCGACCGGGTTCATTTCGCGCCTATTTGAAGAAGGTGATTGAATCACGGATGTGGGATCTCTTTAGGGCTAAACGTCGACAGCCAGCGAATCCGGAAAAGGTCGGAACTTCGTCGGAAAACGAGGCTGCTTTGGCCGCGGTGCCGGTCTCCATTGAAGTGTCGGAAGCAGAATTTGGGGCTGTTTTAGAACGGGCAATGCGTTCGCTGGCCAAGAAACTCGATCCCCAAGAAATCCAACTGCTCGATCTTTATTACTGCAAGGAATGGCCTGCCAAACGGGTGGCGGCGAGTCTGAATCTGACGGTGGCCAACGTTCAACAAATTGCGAAACGGAAGAAGGATCTCTTGTTGCGGGAGGTGAAGCGGCAACGAGAGGACCCTCACCCTTGACAGGGACCGAAAGGATAGAAATCAGAAAACCCCGGCAAGATCACGAACCAGCGAACTGGAACAAGGAGGAGGCCGTGCCGGAGCCCTCTTAACGCTCGTTAGTTACCCCACCATTTTGTGTCGCGGAAGGGGCGTTTGGTTTCTTCCTTCAGCTGCTTGGCCTTTTCCTTGATGGTCGGCTCCGGATTGACGTCGTTGGTCTTGTAGGAGTTGACGCCCACTGGGCCAATTCCGAGGTCCCAAACCCGCGGGTTGATCGCAATCTCCTGGGCGACTTGACGGCTGATCGCTTCGGCATCGGACGGCGTGGCGACCACGTAGGGGCGGCAGATCAGCACGAGTTCCGTGCGACCCTTCGCTTTAAGATCCCGACGGAAAGCTGCCCCGATGATGGGAATCCGGCCGAGATACGGCACCCCGGATTGAGTCACGCTATTTCTGTCTTCAATCAAGCCACCGATGACGGAAGCTTGGGCATGTTTGCCAATGAACGTCCCGCTGATGCTACGGGTCGACACAATGTCCACCGGGAAATTTCGGAAGCCAGACGATTGCGGGAACGGGATGCTACCGGCCCCGACACGAACGGAGGAGGTTTCCTGGACGAGGCGCATCGTGACGGTGTGATCCGAATTAATGTTGGGTGTGATCAGCAGCGTGGTGCCGATGGGCCGAATCTCCGTTTTTGGAACCGCGGAACTGGTGAGCGCGGCGCCCGTGGAGTTGACCACGGCTGTGCCAGCGTCAAAACCGGTCGTAATGGGAACTTCGTCGCCCACGAAAATTCGACTGACTTCGTTGTTGGCCACGAGCAAGGTGGGATTGCTGACTGCCTCGAGGCGATTCTTGGATTCCAAAAGCTGCAATCGAGCCCGAACTCGGGAACCGAGATATTGAAAGATAAAATTATCCCCATTTATGCCACCGCCGCTAGGATTAAAATTAGGGGTCGATTCAAAGATTTTGCCGCTTACCTCATCTTTGAACTGGGGGACATAGGCTGGGTTTTTAATTTCGCCCTGGGCAAAGGCGCTGTTAAATCCATTTCCACTATATTGGCTTCGATCATCCAGCCCATAGTCGAACGCCCGGGTTAGTCCGTCGCCCAATTCAATGCGGAGCACGCGGAGGTCGAGCAATACCATCGCGGTGGGGACGTCCAGCTTGACGATCAGTTCGCGAATTTCTTTCATCGCGGATTCATCGGCCGAACGGACCAGGAGTTTGTTTTGCCGCCGGAGGACCGTCACATGAATGGTGACTCGGCGACCGGTGGAAGCTTGAACTGATTCCGCGACGTGGGCGGTTTCCTTGGCCTCGCCGGTCGCGGCCGCATTGGCGACGTCCTGGATTTGGTCGGCAGATAATGCTTCGTTCTGTTGCCGCATTCGATCCGCATCCACATTGGCGCGACCGAACCTTTGAGGCGATGTGATTCCACCACCACCAAACCCGCCCCCGCCTAACCCACCACCGAACCCGCCCAGGCCACCGCCACCGAGCCCACTCCCGCCCACGCCGCCGCCGAAGCCACCCCCGCCGCCGCCCCGCCCGCCGCCTCGTCCGCCGCTGGAACCGGTGACCCCGGACGCACGTTGATCCATGATATCAAACCGATCCAATCGCTGTTGCAATTCCTGCGAAAGAATTTGGTCATTTTCATTGAGACTGACTTCGACTCGGGAGCCAAAGAGATCCGCAATCGAATTCGCAATGTCGAACGCGTTCGGATAGAGCAAAGTGAAAACCTCGGTCTTCTCGTCTCGGAAAGACGCGAGGTCCCGTCGGAATTCTTGAACCGTAAAGACTCGAAGAATACCGAATTCTTCATCTTGACGAATCCAGAGGCCGTGGGCGTTGCAGAGGGTTTCGAGGACTTGAAATGCAGGAAGGTTTTGGAGGAAAAGCGAGACCTCCTTATTTTGAGCGACGGAGGATCCGGCGATATTGAGGCCGGTCTTTTGGGCCAGAGTCCGGGCGGCATCTCCGAAACTGACATTGCGGAGTTCGATAAAATCCACTCGGCGATCTTTGGCGGGCGTTCGCAAATACTCTTCGATTTCGGCGGGCGAAGCATTGGTGCCGGTGCCCCGAACATTGAGCCGAATGAGGCCCGTGACGGCGGCCGTCGTGGGGCTAGCGGAACGTTGATTCCTCTCGTCCAGGATCGCCTGCAGACCCGGGCCGGGCACGGTGGGATCCCGAAATCCAGTCCCTGCGGGACGCGTCGAGGCGAGCGGTCCGGTGGCGGCGGTGAAGGGACGGTCCGGCCCCGGTTTTCCGCCGAGGTTAACTTCGACTTGGGCGTTAACGACGAGGCTAACACAAGCCGACGTCCACCAGGGCAGGAGCCGGGCGCTGAATAGAGGGCTGAGCTTCATGATTATTTAGTGAATAAATTAGTGTCGGGCAGGCCCGGCGCCGGCATAAAGCGCGAGGAAGAAGGAGATATAAACATAGCCGACGATGCCGCCGACAAAAACGATGATCGCGGGCTCGAGCAAAGCCGTGAGCTGACGGATTAGGACTTGGAGTTGTTGTTCGTAAAACTTCGCGACTTCGTCCAAGACGGAGTCCAGAGTGCCGGCCGATTCACCGACGGCCACCATGCGAGAAAGCATCGGCATATAGCCGTGAGGTGCATCCAGAGTAGGCGCGAGTGCCCCGCCTGCGAAAACTCGCTGTCTGGACCGCTCGATAATACCGTTTAAATATTGATTGGTGCCCAATAGTTCCATCGTTCGGAGGGCGTCCAGGACGGTGACACCGGAGCCCAACAGCAGGGCGAGTGCTCGGGCGAACAAGGCGGTCGCTGCCACCCGCGCCACCTTGCCGAAGAGCGGGAGCCGCAATAGAAAAGAATCCATTTGATACCGACTCGCCGGAATCGATGCCAGGAGATAGATCACGAACGGGACGACCAAGATCACGATGGATAGAGTGGCTCCGTGAACTTGCAGCCAACCGGAAAGATCGATCAAGCGTTGGGTGGACGGAGGCAGCTGCCGTCCCAGCGCGTTGACGAAAACCTTCAATTTCGGAATGACACCCACCAGCATGAAGGCCGTAACGCCAATCGCCGCCAAGAGTACAATTCCCGGATAGGTCATCGCCGTAATGACCTGTTGAATGAGCGTCCGACGACGCTCCATCGCCTCCGAGGCTCGAACCAAAACCGTCTCTAAGTTACCGGTTTGTTCACCGACGCGAACCAATTGGATCGTGAGATTATTGAAACACTTGTGCTCCGCCAGGGCATCGGCAAAGGAGGAACCTTCTTGCACGCGCTGAATCACCCGTTTGAACACGCGCTGAAGGCGGATGCGCTCGGCATTTTCCGCGGTGTTTTGGAGTGAATTCAACAGCGTCAAACCCGACCGAAGCATGACCGCCAACTGTTGCAGGGATAACTCGACGTCCACGGATCGAATCCCCAACCAAGCGCCGGGATTGAAAGTATCACCGAAAGAAACCGGCACTTCCGTGTTGGTCGCTTGAATATCGAGCACTAACCAGCCGCGGAGCCGCAGTTGGCTCGCTAATTCGGTCGGCGAACCAGCCACCAACATCCCTCGTTGTGGCTTGCCGGCTTGGTCGCGGGCGGTGAAAATAAAGGCAGGCATGGGGTGAACTACCAAGTCGCTACGGCCGCCCGAATTTCGTCAATAGTGGTTAATCCAGACTCCATTTTATCAAGCGCGTCGTCGATCAACAGCGGTAAACCGCGACGTTTCATTTCGGTGATCAGGGCCATTTCTTGCGCGCCTTCCGCGATGATCGTGGACCAAGATTCATCCAGGGCGAGAAACTCAAAGAGGGCGATTCGCCCCGCGTAACCTCGGCCCCCGCAATAGAGGCAACCGCGATGGTTGTAAGCCGTCCGTCCGGCCGCATCCAAACGATTGAGCACTCGGGAGTCCGTCACGGACATCGTCGTCACCTCTCGGCACCGCGGGCACAAGCGGCGCACCAATCGTTGAGCAATCGCTAACCTCAGCGTGCTCGCCACGAGGTATCGCTCCACGCCCATATCCGAAAGCCTGGTAACAGATCCAGCGGCAGTATTCGTGTGCAACGAACTGAAAACCAGATGGCCTGTCAACGAAGCCTTGACCGCGATGCCAGCCGTCTCCGCGTCGCGAATTTCACCGATCATGACCACATCCGGATCATGTCGGAGGATACTTCGGAGCGCACCCGCAAATGACGTCTTATCCGCCGAATCCACCGCTACTTGAGCGACACCGGGAATATCGTATTCGACCGGGTCTTCAACGGTAATAATATTGAGCGCCTCTAACTCGAGGAGTCGGCGGATCGCGGCGTAAAGAGTCGTCGATTTTCCAGAGCCTGTGGGTCCCGTCAGCAAAATCATGCCGTACGGATTTGACAGCGCTTTTTCGAAGATGAGTAACTGCGGTGGGGTCATTCCCAGGCGTTGCAGCGTCAGGCTGCCCGTTTGCAATCCGAGCAAGCGGAGGGTGGTTCGTTCACCCCATTTGGTAGGAAGAGTCGCCGCCCGAATATCAACGGATCGATTCTCCCCATACTCATGTCGAAACCCACCATCTTGCGGAGCGCGTTTCTCTGAAATGTCCATGCCCGAGAGCACTTTGATCCGGTTGGTCAAGCTGCTCGCAGCCGAGGCCGGGAGCAGAGTGATATTTTCCAACTGGCCATCCACCCGAAACCGCACTCGAAGATTTTCCGCGCTCGGATCTAAGTGAACATCCGACGCCTGCCGCATCACTGCGGAATAAAGGATTTCGTCGCAGGTTGCGGTCGCATCGAAGGTCTCGACTACCGCTGGAGCCCGACTGGATCCGTTGGGGCGACTGCTCGAACCACTGGCGGCCGACGCTCCGGGAGTGACCGGTCGGGCGAGAACCGCCGTATTGCCATTCTCGGATTTAACCGCCCCATAGACTCGATGGATCGCGCGTCGCAGGGACGGAAGATCAGCACGAACCGGTTGAATCGGGAGGTCAAAGGCGCGCTGAACCGTCGCCATGGTGGCGGGATCTCGGAGGTCACCGCACGCCACGTAGATCTTACCCTGCCATTCAATGAACGGAAGAACCTCCCGCCGGGTCGCTAAATTCGCCGGAATCCGCAGCGCAATCATGGGATCGATCCGCACCTCATCCAGTTGCAATAGTTCAGCAGCGGGCGTCGCCCCAGTGATCGGCGCAGCCACCGACGTCGGGACCGCCGATTCTCTCCGTACGATTTGGCCTTCGGCAACGCTCATTTTAGGGCCGGAGTTGGGCTGGCCACTGGGCGCCGATTGTTTTGCGGTGCGGCGCGGAGCCGAGCCACTCGATCCCGGAAGACGCCCGGATTGCGGGCGTAGGTGAACGCGGTCGTTTCCGAAATTAAGCCGCCGACCAGCAGACGGGCGAGATCCTGTTCAAAGGTTTGCATCCCTTGAGCACCGCCGACTTCCATGGCTGAGTAAATTTGGGCGCTTTTCCCGCTGGAAATTAGATTCGCCACGGCCGGATTCATGACGAGCACTTCGCTCAGCGCCACCCGGCGTCGGCGCCCATGCGGTCCTGCCTGAGTGGTGGTGCCGTCGGCCAACAGCAATTGCTGAGTAACGATCGCCCGCAGCACCAGGGCGAGCTGCTTGCGAACGCCGTCCTGCTCGCCCGCGGGAAAGACCGAGACCAAACGTTCGATGACCCCCACGCAATCACCCGCGTGAACGGTGGTCAGAACTAAATGGCCGGTTTCGGCGGCCGTGATCGCGGTGCGAATCGTGTTCAATTCCCGAATTTCGCCCACGAGAATCACATCGGGATCTTGCCGCAACGAGGCGACGAGCGCATCGTTAAACGAAGCGCAGTCACGGCCGATTTGCCGTTGATTCACGAGACTCCGGGCCGGTGGATGGACGTATTCGATCGGATCTTCGATCGTAATAATGTGACAGGCCGTCGTCTTATTAATGCGGTCCACCAACGCGGCGAGGGTGGTGCTTTTGCCTGCCCCGGTGGGTCCGGCGACCACGATCAATCCGTCCGGAAGATCACAAAGCGAGTAGAGCGAATCGGGCATCCCCAGTTCGGTGAGAGTACGGAAACATTCCTCTAATCGGCGCAGGGAGACGCACAGCTCGCCCCCTCGACGAAAGACGTTAAATCGAAACCGACCCCCTTCGGCGCTCATGGCTCCATCCAAATCGCCGATTTCCTTCAAGCGGACCTGATCATGGGTCTCTAATAACGCTGAAGTAATTCCCGCCATCTCCGCCTTGGAGATCGGGCCATGGCCAGGAATAGCCGCTAACTGCCCAGAAATCCGACCCAGCGGTGGTTGGCCCGGAACGAGGTGCATATCGGACACCTGCGCTTGAACGCATACCTTCAGCAGTTCCTGTAGCCGAGCGCGACCTCGCGCCTCGCTTATTGCCAGAGGTGAACCGTCCATAATTTGCTGGTTCCTTGGTTGCTGGCGCGCATGTCCACCGTCACGGGAATGACCGGTAGATCCGTGTGAGCAATTTCATCGAGCGCACTCTGCATATCAACGAATCCGCCCAAGAGGCGAACCTCCCAGAGTACCGGTCCGAATTCCCGATTGAGCAGGCTACGGGTCTGTTGTTGCAACCGTTCGATGAGCGGCGTCACTCGAAGATCGTTGGTTGAAACATTCGTCTGCTCGATCAAAATCATATGATGCCGTCCCCAGAGGGTTGACAGTTCATCGTTGGAAATCAGCCGAGCCCGGCGATCTTGCCAGGTGTCCATCTGCTTATCGAGGGCTTGGCGAAGCGGAGCCAATTCGTGTTTGGTCTGAACAAGTCGAGAGGCGGCACTGTCCCGAGTGATTTGCTGTTGTTGGATGCTCTCTGACGTTGGACGCCCCTTTTCGACCGCCTCGTATTTACCCATCAGAACCTTGAGGCGGGCGTTGGTTTTTTTGGTGAATACAAACGCATACAAAATGAAAATCGCCAGCGCCGGGAGAACCACGAGCAAGACGCGATCCCGAGCAGTGACCTGGATGCCTCCAATATTGTTCATGAAATCGACTAGGGGGGTGAGGTGGGGCGAGTGCGGACTTAATTGGGCAGGACAATGGTGCCCGCGTTGACGCCCGGAGGCAGGTTTGACGAAAGTGCGCCCGCTCGACCATACGGGCGAATGCTCCAATCCAATTGCCAAGGTCCCCCATCGTTCTCGAGCCACAACGCTTTACGGTGCGGCGGATCGATCGTCCAATGGAACGGTTCCAAGCCCGCGGCGATGCTGGTCCCGAATCCCACACTTTCGGGGGTGACAGAAATCCCAGTCAGATGGAGATCGCCCGGTTTTTCCTCAATGGTTTCCAGCATGAGCCCTGGTGGCGTATTGGTGAGCAACGTGGCCAGGAGCGCCGCATGACGCCGGTGCTCCAAAGTGACGCCGTCTTTCCAGTCGTCGAGCAATGATTTGAGACTGTTGATTTCCTCGTTAACGATTTCGATCTGCTTTTCTAAGGCCGTAGTTTGGTTCCGAAGGTTCAAGATCTTCGCCGCGGGCTCTTCCGCCTTAGCAAGCATGGCCTTTAAGGTCCGTTCTTGTGATTGTAACCAGAACCAATGGGCCGCGCAGACCAAGGCTGCGGCACCGGCTATGGTTCCGCCGATCGCCCACAAATATCCGGAGGGGATCGGGCGGGGCGGCGGCCGAATAATGGGAATACGAGCCCGGGGCAGGAGCAGCTCCTTAGCCCAACCCGTCAGAAAGGTTTTGACGACCTTTTCGTCGTCCAAAGACTGATCCGGATTGCCACCGGCAGAGGCGAGCCAAGCGGGGTCCGAAACCAGGGTTTCCCGGTGCATGGATGGCCCGCAACCTTTGAACCACGAATCGGCTTCCGGCTGCCAATTGGCCCGGCTCGGAGGGGACGGGATCAGGTGAAGCTTAAAATTGCCACTCGCCGACGTATCGACGCAAAACACGGCGTCGTTCCAGATTTCGACTCGTTGCCATGGATCCCCGTCAGAACCGCTTTCCACGTTGCGCGGCAGCCCGCCGGCATGGAGCACGCCGCCCAATGTGCCTCGTCGGTGAGACACAAAGTCGTCAATCTGACGCAGTTCGCTGGCCAACATCTGGGTGATCCAGAATTGGCGTTCGCCGCCGCTCTCGCCTTGGCTGACGGCTCCGAGGGCGGATTCAAAGGGATTCAGCCCCGAAAGCGCCTCGGCCTCGAAACTGAGGGCTCGAGAAAGTTCGTCACCTTCGAGTCCGCCTACTTTCGCGGTTTGGACCCGCAGGAACTGGGTTGCCACCGTGCTCGCGACGACGTAATTTGTAGCCCGGCGGGTGGGGCCTAGGAGCAGGGCCGCGTCCACGAGTATTGGCAAGAGTTCGCCGGGCGGGGCGGGCGCCTGCCAAAAATCCACTAGAGTCGGCCCCGGACTGCTCACAAAGTCCGCCCGGACCAGCCGTTGCGGTGTGATAAAGAGCAGGGTAAGGTCCCGCTCGGTTCGATTGAGAAAGGAAAAAGCCATGCAGACCCTAAGGAACCGTAATTTGAAGAGTGTTATTGCCAGGGCGCAAGACGATATTGCGGCATAAAGTGGCCACGTTGGTCGCGATGATGCCGGAGCCCGAGAGCCTATTCGCCGTAATGATCGCCTTAATGGCCTTTGGGCCCTGCACCAAGGGATAATTGGCCAGCGAGCCCGTAGGCTCTCCAGCGCCGGCATTCTGGCTGATAAAAGTCGAAAAATTTAATGGTATTGGAGAGCCAGAGTAAATGTTGGTGTAATTAGCGGTGGAAAATATCGTGGCAGCCTTGGCTACGGCAATGGGTTTTGTGTAACTCCGAGATGATCCATAACCGTTCGCGGGAAGTCTTGGGTCGCCAAAAAACGGATTGGGCGAGTAGAGGTAGAGCGTCGCGTTATAAAGATAATTTGAAGTCGCATAGCTATAGTTCCCCGAATTCCCGGCAGTGAGTGCGTTGGTAATGCCGCCGCCTACGCTGATTGAGACCGTGAGTTGTGACACATACTCATTGGGGTAAACGATTCCCGCGCTCAGACTGCCGGCGTAGGTGTCATTTAGGTCGGGGGAACTGCTGGCGGGACCACCTCGAACAACGAGCGCCGCCACCCCATTGGGATCTGCGGACCCACCAGGATTGACACTAATGCTGACGAATCCAGTGCTGTCTACATTGGTCACCACCATATATTGAGCACCGACAAAAGCGCTGCTCGTGTAAGTAGGAACCCACCAGTCGACCAAATACCGAAAATTGTAAGGAGAACCGGCTGAATAGTAGGCGGTGATCGGTTTACCCCAACTATCTCGGAGATAATTTTGAGTAAAGCCCTGCATATAAGGACCTCTCCAGCCTACCCCTAGTTTACAACCCGAAGTGGTATCAATTGGCGAGGGAAGAGCAGCCGTGGCTAGATTCGTCCAGACGAGAGTGTTTATGTCCAACGGGTAGAGGCTAAATGCCATGGCAGGCCCAATTGTAAGCATTTCGGGCAGGTTGTAGCCCGCTGGTGTCGGATCGGCATGGCCCTCGCCTTCGGCCGCATAAAGGCTCGTGTCGAGGACTACTCGTGGGAGCCGGCCTAAGTCCCCAATGAAGCCACTGATTGCCGGCGTATAGTCAGACTGCACCGCGGTCGGATTGCCTAATAACGCCCGGCGGAACTCGCGGACGAGTGCCTCGTTGCTGTCGAATTTCGTTTGGTCACCAACGGTCGTTAAAGTGCGAGCGGCGAGCGTTGTGAGGATCGCCAATATCGTGATCACGATGAGCAATTCCAGCAACGTCAGGGCGGAATTTCTAGAGGGAGGATGTCGACGGGGCGGGATTTTCATGGCAACGCTGGCTGGAAGAGAAACACGACTATATCGTCTTGGCAAAACCGATTCGGATCGCCGAGCGGAAAAGTGCGGGCGGTCAAAAAATCCGAATAGGTTCGGGGACTTGATCGGGCGGCCGCGCTGTTACTGTCAAGTATACCATTCGGCCCAGCCGAGATGAGACAGGCATTATTTTTTATTTTGGTCGCGTTGGTGGGGTCGCCGTTCTGGGGTGGAACCAAGAGGATGATGGGATTTCCCCAGCCATCCGAGGGACAGGGAGAATCCTGCAGCCCCACGAAAAAGAGGCTGGTCGTAAAGTTCCGAGCAGTGGCGTCCGCCCCATAAATATAGTGGCCGGATGCTTCCAAATACGGCCAGCGACAGCCCAAACCCGTTCGGGGGTTATAAGTCCAAAGGTTGGTTGCCGAAGCGTCGGTCAGAGCGTAGCGGTCAGGGTTCCCACCGAGTGCGACGGACACATACTTCGCTTCGCCAATAAATAGCGACGCCAAGTCGCGAGGAAACATTCGATAATCCTTGTTCATGTCGCTCCAAAAACCGGGCCCTTTCTCATTGCCGATGATCGCCCCTTGAATGGACTTCATGGTGGAACGGGTCACAATATGGGCCGTCGTCTCGTTATTACCCACTCCGGAAAAGGTCAATGTCGCCGGGTTAAGGGAGTAAGTAATCAGGCCGGCGACAACCCCCAGTACCCCCAAAACAATCACCATTTCCAAGAGGGTAAGCCCCCGACAGAATCCGGACGATTTAAGCGATACCTTCATGAGCGTTGCACGAGACTTTGACTTTGACCGAATTCTGCCCTAGCAAAAAAGCCCGTCCCCACTTAGCGGAGGACGGGCATTGGAAAAAGCCGATCCCGCTTAGTTAGCGGTGTAGGTCGCCGTAGCCGCGTCCGTCCCGGAGAAGCCGGTGGACGTCGGCGCCAAGGTGCCGGCGAAACGAGCCGTGCGAGTTCCACCGGTCGGACCGTCCACCAAGAATGCCAGGCAATAGCGTTGGTAGAAGAGCTGCGAGTTTTCAGTGTCGGTCGTGCCCGTACGGGTCGGGGCTTCGAGCAAGGTGCCATCGGGGCCAACCAACGTGGTCCGCTTGCCGACGCCGAACAGATAGATCACGGGGTTATTGAGAAGAACGAACTTGTCCACCGGGATGATGTTCGTCTGAAGAACCGTTCCGGCAGTCGCGAGCTTCGTGCCGGCGACGAGGGGGGTGACGGTCGACAGATCGGCAACCGTCCAGGTGGCGTCACCATTGTTTTGAAGATTGTAGACGCTGGTGAGACCGAGAGTGGCCAATGCCGTCACGTCGCCCGCAGAAACCGCGTTGAGCGCCTGGACCGTAATCTGAGTGGGGACGGAGCAGGCCGCCACCATGTTTGAATAGACCACGGTGCCGCCAGCGCCGAGCAAAGAATCATAACCGGTACCATACGAATTCTTCGTGGTATACCGGGTGCTCACGGCTCGGGAGATATCCTGAATGGTATTCGCCGCGGTCGCACCACTGGCCTTCTTAATGAGGCCGGGGAAGTTTCCAATGATGAGGCCAGCCAACGCGACGAGAATCGCGAGGACGACCACGAGTTCGATCAGGGTGAGGCCGCGAGCTGAGGCGCGACGGCCGAGGTGACGAAGTTGCATATTCTTAATGTAGGCTTTTACGTTGCTGCTAATGTTGATGTCGCCCTTGCGTTTGAATTGGATTCCCACCCTTGGTGATCGATTCAAGATTCAAGATTCAAACTTTGAAACTGAAACTTTTATCAATCACTGATTCAAACACACGGCGATCACATGCAACAGGATTAACGATTCTACATTGTTCGATCAACGACAATTGTGGATTCGGCTGTCCGGTTAATCCTTACGGCCTGAAACTTCGTTGTTTCGCTGAGGAATAGCAGCGTTTTTGAGTCAATTGCGGTTATTCCCCACCGGGTATCAACCAACAGTGGAACTTATTCTTTCGACTCCGCCATCTCGGCCAAGTAACGAGCCTCGCTCCTTTGAAAAATCTCCTGGTGTAGTGAGTTCCCATGGCAATCCATGGTGACAAACGCAGGAAAATCGGCGACTTCCAGGGCCCAGATGGCTTCCGGCGACCCGAGTTCTTCGAGCAAAGAAACACCCCGAACGCGTTGAACACACTCGGCTAAAACTTGGGCGGCACCGCCAATCGCATGGAAATAAACGCATCCAAATTCTTGGCAGGCGGCGAGAGTTTGCGACCCCATGCCGCCTTTGCCGATGATTCCGCGAATCCCAAATTCCCGAATGATTTGAGCTTGGTACGGCTCCTCGCGAATGGACGTCGTGGGGCCCGCGGCGGTCACCCGCCAGGGACCGTCCGCGTCGCGCATCACGACGGGACCGCAATGATAAATGATCCCGTCACGAAGCTGGACTTCAGGCGGCAGTTTCCCCCCGTCGTGAAGGTATTTATGGACCGCGTCGCGGCCCGTGAAAACAGTGCCGCTCAAGCGAACTTCGTCACCGACCTTCAGCGTGCGGACGATTTCTAAGGTCAATGGAGTGGAGAGAGTGATCATGGCGAGAGTCTTTGGGTGGATGGAGTTTAGTACAACCAGCGGGCGATGGCGTCGCCGGACCCCAAAACGATTCCTTGCCGTCGAAACGCCCAACACATGTAGCTGACACTGACAAAGTAGGAGGCGGGCACCCGATTGGCGGCGCAGATCTTGACCCCGAGGAGCGTGGTCTTACCCCCAAAACCCATCGGTCCAATGCCCAAATCATTGGCGGTCTTGAGAATGTCTTGTTCCAGATGGTCCAGAGTCGGCTCGGGATTCCGGTCGTCGAGGAGGCGGAGAAATTGAGTTTTACTTAATTCGTACCCCGTAGCGCGATCTCCGCCGATGCAAACGCCGAGGATTCCGGGACCACAACCCTTGCCTTGAGCTTGAACGACGGCGTCGAGGATCACTTTGCGGCATCCGCCCAGGTCGCGGTCCGCGTGGAGTTGGCCGTGAGGAAGAGAGTATTGGGCGCCTACGTTTTCACAACCGCCTCCTTTGAGGACTAACCGGAGGTGAACTTCGGGGGAACGATGTTGCTGGAAATGGAGAGTGGGAGCGCCGGGACCGACGTTCGTGCCATCGTTCTTGCCGGTGAGCGAGTCGACCGAGTTTTGGCGGAGGTATCCTTGGGCGGTGGCGGCTCGAATGGCGGCTCGGGTGGTTTCAGCGAAGGCGATTTGGTCGAAATCTACGGGGCACTCAATGTAAAAGAGGACGCTACCGGTATCCTGACAGAGGGGTTGAGACTTGCGTTTGGCCAATTCGATATTGCGTTGGATGATTTCCATGGCACTGGCGGCGATGGTGCCTTTTTTCTCATTTTCGAGACTGGTGATCAAGGCGCGATGGACGTCTTCGGGGACTTCGGCGCTGGTACGCCGAATCAATTCAACGAGCGAAGTCAGGAGTGGGGACATGCAGGCTGGAGGATGGGGGACGGGGGTGATTGGGGCAACTCCGAGGGCAAACAGGGTTGGGGGAAGTGGGAGAATGGCCCTATTTTTTGAGAGTAGGACGTAAGATTGGCAAATTCTAAGCTTGGCTTTTGATCTTTTTTGGAATAAAGAATCTGACCATGCATCACAGTGGAGTGACGGAGCCAAGTGCGGACTCGCTCGTAGAGCGGTACTACGAGCCGCTCTATCGCTTTGGTTTGAGCCTCTCGGGCGCGGAGGCGGCGGCGGCGGATTTAACGCAGGAAACCTTCTACTTGTGGGTACTCAAGGGAGGGCAACTTCGGGACAAAGCCAAAGCCAAGACGTGGTTGTTCACGACGCTCTATCGCGAGTTTTTGTCAGGGCAAAGGCATGATTCACGTTTTCGGCATCAAGATTTGGAACAGTCAGCCGATGAATTGCCGACGGTCGAGCCGACTTTGGCGAATGATTTGGATTCTGGGCTGGTGATGGAAGCCCTGCACCGGGTAGATCCCGCCTTTCGGGCGCCGTTAACGTTGTTTTATTTGCAGGAACTGAGCTATCAGGAAATTGCTGAAACTATGGAAATACCGATTGGAACCGTGATGAGCCGTTTGTCCCGCGGTAAGGAGCAATTACGACGGCTCATGGCGGACGTTTCGTTGCAGCAGGATTCAAAGATCGTTCGGCTACCCGTGGCGAAGCCGGACGTGAAGCCCGGCTCCAATCGCCTGGCCGGTTAGTGCTCGATTGATTTCGTTGTCATTTCCGGGTGCCGCGGTCGAATGATTCAGATATCCGAGAAAAAATGTCCCCTCGCGAGGCAAAAACTCTTCTGGCGGCGAGGCGCCCCAACGGCGCCGACGATATGGATCCCGCGCTCTCGGAGGCCTTGACCGTATCCCGCGAGGACTCCGTAATTGGTATTTGGGCGCGGTCGGAGCGTCTATTTGATCAGCAAGTGGCATCCAAACTGAGGCAAGTGATGCCGCCTTTGGATTTAAAGGAGCGGATTTTGGCGGGGCGGCGAAACATCACTGCTCCCGTAACCGCGCCCCGGGCCATTCCAAAGGATGGAGCGGTTCCTTTAATTCACTCCTGGTCTCCCGTTTCAGAGCGCCCACGTCAATGGGTTAAATGGGGCTTGGTAGCCGGGGCTTTGGCGACGGTCGCTACGGCTGCGTTCACCTACTCGGTGGTTCAAGATCGGGTGCGAGCAGCAACGGTCGCGGCGGAGCGTTCTTCGGATGCGTTCCGACAGTTTGTCGTTCGGTACATGGTGAAAGACTGGGATCAATCGTATGATCTCCCGACTCGAGACTACTCACGAGTGAATGGATGGTTATCGACCCAACCGGGTGCCGTGGAACTAGTGATCCCGGTCGGCCTGGCCAGTAATCCGACGGAAGGCTGCAAGGTATTGGATTGGAACGACCGGACGGTGACCCTAATTTGCTTCCGGCTCGCTGGACTGGAGACCTTGGTTCACTTGTTGGCGATCAATCAAGATCAGCTCAGTGATGTACCGGGTGAATTGGCCCGGTACGTTCGAGAAAACGGATGGAACACAGCCACTTGGTCGCGCAAGGGAGTGACCTATGTGGCCATGTCCAAAGCGGATCTCGATACGCTGAAACGGCTGTTCTGAGGTTCTCGTACTAGTACTTCGGCACTTGGTGGTCGATTTCATCCGCCCAAGCACTGATTCCGCCTTTGACGGATTTCACGTATTTGAATCCTTGTTGACGCAGGAATTCGAGTGCTTTCATGGAACGTTTTCCCGATTTGCAATGGAGATAAATTTGCTGGTTGGGATCGAGTTCGGTGAAGCGTTGAGGCAGCGTGCTCAGCGGATACAGCGGGACCCCTTTGACCTTGGCGATCTCGTATTCATCGGGTTCTCGAACGTCTACGACTTTGATGCCGAGTGCCGGGAGATCCAACACGCGCTTCATTTCTTGGACCGTCACCTCATCGGGATGTTGTCCCGGGTTCAAGGATTCAGGAACGACACCGCAAAACTGTTCGTAGTCAATAAGGGCTGTGATCGTCGGATTCGGCCCGCAAACGGGGCATTGGGGGTCTGGCCGCAATTTCAATTCGCGGAACTTCATATCGAGCGCATTGAAGAGCAGGAGGCGACCGACCAGAGTTGAGCCTTTACCCAGGGCGAGTTTAAGGATTTCAGTTGCCTGAATGCACCCAATGATTCCCGGTAAAACTCCCAAAACGCCCCCCTCGGCGCAGCTCGGGACCATGCCGGGAGGTGGGGGTTCGGGATACAAGCAGCGGTAACAAGGGCCGCCGAGTTGCGGGGCGAACACACTTGCCTGGCCCTCGAAACGGAAAATAGAGCCGTAGACGTTGGGCTTTTTCAGCAACACGCACGCGTCGTTGGTGAGATAACGGGTCGGAAAATTATCAGTGCCATCCACGACAATGTCGTAACCGCGGATGAGGTCGAGTGCGTTTTCTGAGGTAATCCGAGTTTTGTGCAAGATGACGTCCACATTCGGATTCAAGGCGTTCAAGGTGGCTTTGGCGGAATCTGCTTTGGAAATGCCGACGTCGGCATCGGCGTGCAAGATTTGTCGCTGAAGATTCGAGTAATCCACCGTATCAAAATCCACGATGCCGAGTCGGCCAATTCCGGCCGCTGCGAGATACAGGGCGATGGGCGATCCGAGACCGCCGGCGCCGATGCACAGGACGCTGGTATTGCGAATGCGGCGTTGCCCGGCCAGTCCGACTTCAGGCAGGATGAGGTGGCGCGAATAGCGCCGGATTTCCTCGTTCGTTAGCTCAATCATATCAACCTCACCACGCTAAAACGCCCGGAGAAGGCGGCAACCTAGAGTTGAAGTCGAAGCGAGGTCGAATCTTACCCCCGCTCCTGGGGGAAGCGTGCCGGGCGAGTGTCCGTCTAATTTCGTCTGGTTTTTCCACCTTGCTTCCGGAGAGTTCCGATCGGGCTAGCGGTACGACTGCCCTGGGGTTGTGGGCGGCGACGGCGTCTTGGGTATTGGGTAACCTCGGCTTTTGCCACTTCAAACCGACTTTAGTTGGAACGGTCTACCGGTCTGATTGGCTGCAAAAAAAAGCAAAGAACCGAGATGCTCTTTTTTCGCCTTCTTGGCGTTCTCTCTCGGCTTTTCGTTCGGGAAAACTCTCCTTGGAGCGTCCATTGCTGAGAATCCTTTCTGACCGACGTTAGCCGCGTGCTGCGTCATTTAATTCTGGATTGGTCGGGGACACTCGTGGATGACCTCCCAGCGGTCTGGGCGGCGAGCAATCATTGTTTTGAGCAAGCAGGCGTGCCCGTCATGTCATTGGCCCAATTCCGAGCTGAATTCGCTTTGCCCTACGCCCCCTTTTATCAGCGGTACGTGCCGCATGTCCCACTTCCGCAATTGGAGCACTGGTTTCAAACCAAGATGCAGTCAGCCCGTGGCGAGGTGACGGAGTTACCTCACGCCCGGGAATTCTTAGAATGGGCTCGGCAACAAGGCCTTTCCCTCCACTTGCTCAGTGCCATTCATCCCGACGATTTCACCGCCCAGATCGCGACGAACGGCTTCGATCAGTACTTCCAAAGCCTCCATCTCCGGGCGACGGATAAAGTAGCCGTCATCGGCCGACTCCTGGCCGAGCAGCGGCTCGATCCAGCGGCGACCCTTTATGTGGGAGATATGGAGCACGACATCGTCACGGCTCGACACGGAGGAGTTCGCAGCGTGGGGGTGCTCACGGGCTATAATTCCTTAGCTCAATTGCAGACCGCGGGGCCGGATTTGATCGTGGAACATCTGGGCGAATTGCGTCTGAAGCTCGAACGTGGCGAGCTGTCCACCCCCCCGACGTCCACCCCGCGTTTTCCAATTCCGACGGTCGGTGCCTTGATCTACAACGACCCAGGGCAAGTTCTCATGGTGCGCACCCATAAATGGTCGGATCTCTGGGGAATTCCGGGCGGCAAGATTGAATGGGGCGAAGCCCACGAAGCGGCCCTCCGCCGTGAAGTGCTAGAAGAAACTGGCCTGGTCATTTCGGAAATTCGATTCGTCCTGATTCAAGACGCAATCCATCCGCCCGAATTCCACAAGGATGCTCATTTTTTGCTCCTCAACTATACCTGCCGAGCCACGGGCGTGCAGCGAGTTCAACTCAATGACGAAGCGGAGGAATTTCGCTGGGTGAGCGTCGAAGAAGCCGGGCGGCTCTGCTTGAACACCCCCACGCGAATCCTTTTGGACGCGGTCCAAATCATTGCCCCTTGAACCACGTCACAAACTTCGGAATCCCTTCCGCGATCTGAGTGATAGGATGGTATCCCAGTTTCGTTCGCGCCTTGGTAATATCGGCAAAGGTGCGCGGGACATCACCCGGTTGCGACGGCTGTCGATCCATGATGGCCGAACAACCCAAAGCTGTTTCGAGTAAACGAATCAAATGATCCAAACGCACCGTCTGCGATTCACCTAGATTAAAGATCTCAAAGCCAAAATCTCGCTGAGTACACGCGATGACGCCGGCCACAATGTCATCGCAATAGGTATAATCTCGCTCCGTCGAACCGTCACCAAATACAGGAATGGGCTTCCTGGCCTGAATCAGACCCGCAAATTTATGAATGGCTAAATCGGGTCGCTGCCGTGGCCCATAAACGGTAAAGAAACGAAGCATCGTGACGTCGAGGCCGTAGAGATGGTGAAACACATGACCGAGGGCTTCACAGGCCAATTTACTGGCCGCGTAAGGCGAAATTGGATGAAAAATCGGATCTGCTTCGGAAAAAGGAACCTTCGCGTTGGTCCCGTAGACACTGGAAGAACTCGCAACAATAAATTTCCGAACTCCCCCAGCTCGTCCCGCTTCAAAAAGGTGGGTCGTTCCTTCGACATTGACGCGTTGATAAAGGGCGGGTTCTAACAAAGAAGGGCGGACCCCCGCACGGGCCGCCAAATGAATGACCTGATCGAAGCGAGTCTCGGAAAAAATCTCGTCCAAGGCGATTCGATCCGTCACATCACCCAGGATAAAGCGGTAGCGATTCCCCCCAATCAATGCCAGTGACGCCAGATTCGCTTCCTTCAAACGACGGGGGTAGAAGGGATTTAGATCATCAAACACCGTTACCCGATGACCCTCGCGCAAAAGACGTTCGGCTACATGTGACCCGATAAACCCCGCGCCGCCCGTGACGAAAAAATGCATGGGGTAAAAGTACTCGGTCAGTGCGGCGTAAGCGAATCCCAACTTAGGCCGGAGTTGGCGTCGACCTTCGGCGTGCCCAGAGCAGCAGACACCCGGCGCAGAGAAGTGCATTCAGCAGGAGCAATTCAAAGCCGAATCGGTAGCCCCCTACTAACTGATGCGGGAACGCCTCCAGCAGCCCACACACCGTGCCCGAACCGATGCAGAGGAACGGAACCAACGGCCCGCCCACGCGGCATTGGGTAAAGAGTCCGAGCCCAAACAACGCCAACAACGGTCCACCCGTATAGCCCGATAGCTTTAAGACCAAGTCAATCACAGGATAACGTCCAGCGACGATCGGGAGTGCGAGCATCACGACAAGTAAGAGAGCAGCAAATCCCAAATGGGTCCGCCTCCGAATCCGGTTTTGAGCCGCGACCGGGCGATCCTTCCGCTGATCGAGCCGCAAAAAATCCAAGCAAAAACTAGTGGTCAACGTGGTCAGCACGGCATCGGCCGAATTGAAAGTAGCGGCCGTCAATCCAATGACAAAAACTGCGGCCGCAGCGGGACCGAGGTGGTGAAGGGCGAGGTCAGGAAAAAGATCATCTGATCGGATCGGCCACGGAATTCCCTGTTGCCGCGCGAATTCATAGAGCAGTACTCCAAGGCATAAGATCGTGACGTTGACCGCCACCATGACCGCGGAAAACGTGTAGAGGTTCCATTGTGCCTCCCGGAGCGAACGGCAGGAGAGATTTTTTTGCATCGTATTTTGATCCAGGCCGGTCATGACCAAGGCCAACGCCGCACCCGCAAGGAATTGTTTCGGGAAGAAGGTCGGTGCGGAGAATTCCCAATTGAAAATCTCGGTCAACGGATTCGTCATGAGGAATGACCCGAAGCCTCGTGGCCCGGTCCAGTCTAAATTCAAAGCCCGAGCAATCACGAGGGTGCTCAGTCCAATACCCAGCACCAAGAAGCCGCTTTGGAAAAGATCGGTCCAGACAAGGGTCTTAATACCGCCCTTGAGGGTATAGGCGAGGATCAGCAGGATGACGACCGTTGCGGTGATCCAGTAAGGTATCCCCGGCTGACTGGCCCCAGGAAGACTCAATTTTTCAAAGACAAAATTTTGGAAAACACTGACTGCAAGATACAGACGGACGGCGGCCCCCAGCAGCCGGGATACAATGAAAAAGCCGGCACCCGTCCGTTGGGTCGTGGTATCAAAACGATGACCTAAATAGCCATAAATAGAAGTAAGATTCAGGCGGTAATAGAGCGGCAAAAGAATATGGATAATCAGGACGTACCCCAGTACATACCCGAAGACGATCTGAAGATAGTGCCACCGATCCACCGCGACCTTGCCCGGGACCGAAATATAGGAAACTCCGGAAAGCGAATCACCAATCAACCCCAACGCTACGGCCCACCAGGGCGACGATTTATTGCCGAGGAAATAGGCACGAGCATCGGCGTTTCGGGCGGTCCAACCGGCGAGGCCGAGCAACAGTGCGAAGTAGCCGACCACACAACCCAGAAGAAGCGATGGGGACATACCAGATACAGATCTCACGATTTATTCGCTCGGCTTTGATGGCTCAGATCCGCGGTTCTTTATCCACCACGAAACACACCCGCAACAATGGTCTCCTTGGCCTTCCAAACCAAGGTCATCGTCAACGCCAAGGGAATCAACGCGCACAGCAAAAGGAGGCCCGCACGGTTTTCGTGGAGAGCTTCGGCGATGATTGCCCAGGTGGGCGGCAGGCGGGCGGCAAACTCCACCAACACAAAATCGACCGAGGCCAGCCCGAGCAAACCCAACAGCAAAACCCGATTTACCCGGGCAAACAAACGAGTGTCGCTTCGCAAAATCTCGTCGGGCAGCATCGCTGCGAGACGGACGAGGAGATGACTCAAGGCCAGTCCGAAACTGATACCCGCGAGAAACAATAAGAGCACTCCGCGCCCGAACAGCGATTGCGCCGGAAATCGGCTCCACCAGTGCGCAAACGGAAGGAGGCTGAGCAACATCAACGCGGACAATGACGCCCACGAGACCGCAGTGGTCCAAATGCGTTCCTGGGGTTGGAAGCGGATCAATTGCCGGACGCCGTAAAGAATCAAGCCCATCGCGGCCAAACCCGGGAGGCAGGCACTGAAAGTCTCACCCAAGACTCGACCCCACGGACCAAAAAGTTCACCCCACGGCCCCTGTAAAATACGGGGTCCCTCGCCAAGCACGGTCTTGGCCGACGCAAGCAGTGCCAAGGGCAAGCCCCAAAAAATAGCGGAGAGGCCCCGGACGACCCGGGCGAGCGACGGCAATAGAGGAGCAGTAACCGACTTCAACAGGCGGGACGCTAGGTGGTCTCGGAGTCGTTTTCCAGCGGTCCTAGCCCGCTGAAAAACTTCTGCCCCAAGACGCTATGATGACCGACAACATCCTCCTCCCTGTTCACGAGGCAGCCGGGCGCTATCTTGGCTGAGTGAATTTAACCGGCGAAACGCTCGCTGAACGGGCCGCTACGTTGATGGCGGCTTTGGGTGGCTTGCCCGATTCCCAAGCGCGATTGGCCCTGCTGGTGGAGCGCGCACGCACCCGTCCCTTGCTCGCTCCTGAGTTTCGACTGGATGAATTCCGTGTGCCCGGATGTCAAGTTCGGACCTGGCTGGTCCCGACGTTTCGGGACGGGCGCTGTTGGTTTCAGCTGGACTCCGACGCGGCTACCCTGAAGGCGGTCGGGGGTTTGCTCTGCGATTTCTATAACGGACAAGCGCCGGTCGATATCGAGCGGGAATCGCCGCATTTCTTGGAGACCCTTGGCCTGGGCGTGAACCTAGCCGAGAATCGGCGTCGTACGGTGTGGCGGATTCGGGAATTGATCCGCGTTTTTGCCACGGCCCGCTTGGCCGCCACCGTGGAGGCGTAGGAGCGTAGAAGCGTACTGCGACCGGATTCGGATTGGATTTTATCTGACCACGGTGTTCACTGAGGGGATGACCGTGTTTGAAAAAATCGTCTTGCGCCAAATTCCGGCTGACATGGTGTACGAGGACGATCTCATGATCGCATTGAGAGACCTCCATCCCCAAGCGCCAGTCCACGTATTGTTGATCCCTAAGCAGCCGATTCCCCGAATTGGTGCCGCAGAAGTATCCGATCAAGCTCTCCTAGGACATTTGCTATTGCAGGCCCAAGTAGTGGCGAAAATGCTAGGCGTATTGGACTCAGGTTTCCGGTTGGTCATTAATCACGGGCGTGATGGCGGTGAGACGGTGCCTCATTTGCACTGTCATCTCCTCGCCGGGCGTCCGATGAATTGGCCGCCGGGGTGAACGGAAAATCAATCGAACCGGCCCTATCAAAGCCAAAAACGCAAGCCTGGATGATCCGTCTGCCAATTGGACGCCAGTCGAGTACCGGCCACCAGCAGCGCCGTGCTGAGGGCATCCGTATCGGCAGCAGAGGGACCCAGGACGGCCGCTCGTCGTAGCCCGGGTAGGGGCTCTCCAGTGCCGGGATCAAAGACGTGCCCAAAGGAGCTTCCATTGGGATCTTTCAGCTCCCGACCCCACGTCGCACTCACGGACAGCGAGGCTTCTCGCAGATCCACTCGTTCGCTAGTCGGTGCCGGTGACTTTGGATCCATGAATGAGTCGGAGACATTGGCAATCTCTACCCTCCACGCATCAGCGTCGGGCGGATGGCCCAGGCCCCACGCGGAACTTGTACCACCGTGTAGGAAGGCAACAGCAATACCGGCTTCTCGAAGGCACACCACGGCGCGGTCCAAAGCCCAGCCTTTTCCAATACTCCCCAAATCTAATTGTGTCTTCGGATGATGAAACCGGACGGTGCCAGTCACCAGATCGAGTTCGACGTTTTTCCAACCGACGGCCGCTCGGGCAACCACCCGAGTTTGCTCCCAGGTTCGGGCATCTTTTTCGGGTCCCTCGGTCAACTTCCGCCATGCCTGGACCAACGGGCCGATGGTCGGATCAAAAGCATTATCCGTCACCCGAGAAAGTTCCTTGGCTCGTTGCAATAGTCCAAAAATGGGTGGACTAACCGGTACGGGCTTCCGGTAGGCGTTGGCGTTGACCGTTGCGAGGGCCGTTCCTGGGCGGTACACGGATAACCAGCCCTCGACTCGTTCGATTTCAGCCAATGCTTCCTCGCCGGCGGCACGCAACGCAGTCGTCTCGGTCCCTGGCAATACGATCTCGAATCGGGTAGCCATCGCGTTCAGGGCCAGGCGAAGAGCTGGAAAGCTGGCACCCGTGAAGTGAATGGTTGGAAGGTGGTTAGGGTTCCTTGGACGGTATCTCTCCTCACCAAGTCGCTACGGAATCGGCGACCATGATGCGTTCTAGCAAAGCCAAGTAGTCAGGTTCAGTGGCTGCGGTAAGATCAACAATTTCAACGGTCAGGCCGGGCTGAACCTGTTGTTCATTTAATATTTTCTTCACCAGTTCGTCGGGTGGGCGGGTGAAGATATGGAGGGCGGTGCGCATCAGAAATGAATTAGAATCGGTGGATTGAATTGGCACCCATCGCTAGTTCGGCGAGCGAGGAGTCGCTGATGGATTTAATGCGGAACTGAGTCTCGCCAAGTTCCATCAATTCGGGCGCTCCCAAGGGCACAAAAAATGGGCGGCCGAGTTCGGCCAACAGCGGTAGGTAGCGGGTATAATTATCATCCTCTTTGAGTTCATCGACCCACTCGCCCAACGCCAATATAGCCGGGCCGCAAAAATAGACGATGACGTCCGCCCGTTTCCAGACACCCACCCCGGCGGCGACGCGGATCGCCTCGGCCGGGCGATGGCTCGTGCGAGGATCGCTAGCAATGAGGAAGAGGATCGTGGGCCGTTCGGGCTGACTCATGGTGAGTTCAGTTAAAGCTAACGAAGCGATCCGTACTAGAAATCAGATCGCTGACCACGGTCAGACCGGCGTAGGCGGCTTGGTCATCAATGGGTAAACCGCGCTGATGCGCTCCGTAAGCGCACGCATAAAGTTTGAGTCCGCGCTGACGCAACGCCTGTAGCTCGGGATCACTCACGCCGACGACGGCATCGTCGAGACAATAGAGATAGGTGTCCATCCCTTGCCGGAGCGCGGCGGCGGCCAATTGGACGCCGTGACCAAACCCTGGATGATCGGGGCCACAAGAGAGGAGTAGGCCCAACTTTGGAGTTCGCACTTGACCGGCAGACATCCGCAGAAGGGAATGGCTCGGTAGGAGGGGGTCAAACCGAGCTGCGGAAAACTTTTTTTAAAAAGGGCGAGGAAAAATCCTCGCCCCATGGTTTGGTTCGAAAAGAGGTGGACCGATTAGTCGAACTGCGTAGATCCGGCTTTCCGGTCCGGCGCTTGATTTTTTTCTTTTGCCGCAGGCGTGTCAATTTCCACCTGTTTCCGTTGCCGGTCCTGGAACATGTTGTCGCTGGTGGCCAGCGGCCGATGATAATAGGAGGCGTAATAGTACGTGGTGTAATAATAGTACGGATTATCAATCGGCACACCATTGACGATCAGGCCGAGGATCGGTGCTCCGCGTTGCCGGACGGTATTTAGGCCCATTCGAGCAAACCGAATCGAAGTTCGGCCAGCACGAACGACGAAGAACAACCCATCCAGGTAGGCGGCGATGGAGAACGTGTCGTCGATGGCCGTCAACGGCGGACAATCAAAGATCACGTAATCAAATTCCTGCCGCAGTTGCATGATGAGTTCCTTCGTCCCGGCGGCAATGAGGAGTTCGGACGGGTTAGCGGGCCGTTCTCCAGCGCGCATGAAGGAAAGATTGTCGATCCCGGTTTCCCGGATGGCGTCCTTAAACTTCAATTTCCCTTGCAGTACCTCGGCGAGCCCCTGTTCCAGCGGTTGCTCGAAATAGCCGTGAATGTTTCCGCGGCGAAGGTCGGCGTCTACGAGCAGGGTTCGATTTCCTGCATGGGCCAAGGTGACGGCGAAGTTAGTGGTGAACGTCGTCTTGCCATCACCTGGGACGGCGGACGTGACGGCGAGCATGCGTTTACTGGTGCCTTCCGGACTGAGGAGCAACGCCGACCGAACGCCCCGAAGTGATTCAGCAAACATGGTGTGGGTCTTCATCCGGGTGAGCAAGAGATAGCCCTCCTTGTAATGCTTTTTTTCAACCTCAGGGAGCTGGCCCAAAATCGGTTCTTCGAGCTGTTCCTCGAAATCCTCAGGAGTCTCCAACCGATCATCTAGACGATTCAGCAGAAACAAGATACCGCCGCCCAACAAAGTGCCGATAAACAGACCGGTCAGAATAATATAGGAACGTTTCGGTCGAATCGGCGTGGTTTGGCCAACACCCTGATCGAGAACTTGAAAAACATCGTCATCCGAGTTCATCTGGGCGACGTCACGCTCCTGCTGATTCAACAGATCGAGTTGGTTCTTAACCGCCAGCTCCTGTTTGACCAGACGATCATATTCGTTTTCTTGTTGGGTGGAATCAAAGACTTTCGTTCGGAGCTCTTCAATGAGAGCGGGATAGCCAGCTTCGCTTCGCTTGAGACCTTCGATCCGTGCGACCCGGGCTTGTTCTACGATTTCAAGCGATTTTTTAATATCGTTCCTCACCAACTCGATTTCTCGCTCCAACTGAATCATGGCGGGATGTTTGTCCTTCAGTGTACGGCCAAGCTGCGCACGACGGGATTCCATTCGGTTCAGTTCAATCGTATACCGGGAGTATTCAGAGCCGCCCTCGAAACGGTCCGGACTCGTCTCGTCATCGTCCGAAGACGCTCGGTTCGCCTTCGCTTTTTGTTTTTCGGGGATCGCCCCTTTGAGATTGACGCCGCCCGACGCGATGTCTTTGGGAGTGGCCCCTTCCAGTAATTTGATCAGCGTTAGATAGCTCTGATCCTCGTCGATATACCGCTGGAGTTGTTCGCGGGCAGCGAGGCCGGCGTCGCGTGCGCTAGCAATATTGTATTTCTTTTTAAACTCATTGAGTTCTTCCCGGGTGTTCTCCAACAGGTGCTGTTGCTCGAGGATCTGCCGGGTCGTGGCCGCCTCCGCTGAATTAATCACACCGGTTTTCTGGTTCTTTTTAAACGCCACAAATTCATCCGCCCAGGCTGAGGAAAATTTCTGAGCGTAGTCCAGGTTGGTGGATTCGACAATCATGACAAACGTGCTCCCTCGGCCAGCGAGCGCCTTCGTCAGTCCGGGTTTCGCCAGCTTATTCGTATTGTCTCGGCCTTCCTGTAATTTGGCGAGTACCTTTTGAATGACCTGGCTGCTCTCCATCAAGGTGAGCTGGGTATCCGTGAAATTTCTAAGATCATCATCAAGGCGAACCCCTTTCCCGGAGTTCATCGTGACCCGCGGTGGCAGGGAAAGCAGGGATCTGGCCTCAAAAACATCGTGCTGTGAATAAGCCACCCAAAATCCGAGACCCAATCC
>JAYVTS010000022.1:0-5926 GCA_043788645.1 Verrucomicrobiota bacterium | reverse complement strand
GTGGACGGTCACCGATTCGCGGAATCAAACGACCGTTTTTGCCTACGATCCAGCCGACCGCGTCTATTCCGTAACCACACCCGCACCCGGCACCGGATTACCCGCGCAAACCACCGTTTCGATTTATGACAACCTAGGCCGAGCCAAGCAAATAACTCAACCCGACGGAACCGTTGTGATCAACGAATATTATCCCACCGGATCGCTAAAGAAAACGAGCGGTAGTCGCACTTTCCCAGTGGCGTACACCTATGATTCCCAAGGCAGAATGAAGACCATGAAAACGTGGCGAAATGGCGCGGACGATACCTCCGCAGCGATTACCACCTGGAATTACAACGCTTACCGAGGCTGGCTGGACTACAAACAGTATGCCAGCGGGTCGGTAGGCCCTTCCTACGAATACTCCAACGGGGGCCGAATGATCAAACGGACCTGGGGCCGATTGGGCAACACTGGCCACAGAATTGAAACCGTTTGGGCCTATGGCTTGACCTCTCCGATTGCCTCTGGAGACGTCACCGAAATTTCTTACTCCTGGGATCCTCAAAGTAGTCCAGCTGCCTCCTACGCCTATGATCGTTGCGGTCATCCAACCACTACGGTTCGTAATTCAATAACCACCACCAGAACATTTACCACGACCGGTGAGCCCCTCCTCGAATCCTACGCGGGGGGAATCCTCGCGGGACTGTCTGTCGAGGCAAACTACGATACCAACCTGCGACGATGGACGCTCATCTCCAAAAACGGGCAAACGGTCCTCGGCAGCGAAACCTATGGTTACGACACCGCCTCCCGTCTCAGTACCGCGACCGACGGATCTTCCACCGCAACCTACGGATATTTGGGGTTGTCGTCGCTCCCTGAAACCGTCTCGTTCACCCAAGGCACCACCAACGAAATGACCACGACCCGCGGGTACGACTACCTCAACCAGATTATCTCGGTGAATTCGACGCCGGCCGCTACCGGTCAACCCGCCCTCAATTTCCGCTACGGCTATAATAACGCAGGACAACGGGTCAATCTTCAAATGCCAGACACCAGCAGTTGGCGATTCGAGTACGATGCCTTGGGGCAACTGACCGTGGGTCGGCGCTCGTGGGCAGATGGTACGGCTGTTGCGGGTCAACAGTTCGAGTACAGCTTTGATGATATCGGCAATCGCAAGAGTTCTTGGGTAGGCGGTGATGCACTTGGAGGATCCCTCCGTCTCTCCGTTAACACCTTACTCCCAAATGGCCTAAACCAATATTCCACTCGTCCGGTGCCCCCGTTTGTCGATGTCATCGGCGCGGCCCAGGCAAACGTTTCACCCACGGTGAACGGTGCTACCGTCGATGCCCGGAAAGTCGAATATTTCTGGAAACAGCTCAGCGTGGCTAACGCCTCAGGTCCGATCCTGCAGAATATCAGCGTCAACGTTCCCAACGGCACCGCTCAAAGCGGTAACGTTCTAGTACCGCCAGCCACTGCAAACTATCTGTACGATGACGACGGAAATCTTTTGAACGATGGTTTGTGGGCCTACACCTGGGACGCCGAAAATCGCCTCGTCGCCATGCAAAACGTCGCTACTTCCTCCCTCGCTCTGGCAGCTCGCCGACAGTTGACCTTCGAGTACGATGATCGCGGTCGGCGGATTGCCAAAAAGGTCTTTTTGTGGTCCGGCAACGACTACGCCACCACCCCAACCTCTATCTCCAAATTCTTGTACGACGGCTGGAACCTGGTGGCTGAGTTGGACGGCAACAATCAGCAGATTCGAACCTATCTCTGGGGGAACGATCTGAGCGGATCCCTCGAAGGCGGCGCCGGGGTGGGTGGTCTCCTCAAGGTCGCGGCGTATGCCTGGGCTGGGAATATCCCTACGGTTTCCCATCTCTTCCCAGCCTACGACGGCAACGGAAACGTTGCCGGACTCGTCGACGGCTCGAACGGAACCATCGCCGCCACCTACGAGTACGGTCCCTTTGGCGAACTCATACGGGCCAACGGCCCAATGGCCGCCCGAAATCCAATACGCTTTTCAAGTAAGTACCGCGATGATGAATCAGAATTGGTCTACTACGGTCACCGATTTTACAGCCCCAGCCTCGGCCGCTGGATCAATCGAGATCCAAGCGGAGAAGATCGCGATAACTCCCTCTATTCCTTCGTCGGCAATCATCCATCAAACGCGGTCGATCCAACCGGGCTTTATGAAATTGATTTTCATTTTGGCGTGATCGAATATCTTATGAAAGCCAAGGGTTATTCTGATGACGATGCCAACAGTGTCGCAAACTACTCCCAGGAGGTAGATGATAATGAGTGGACGAACCCCCTGAGGGTGAAACTCCATTTTTTTGGTGATTTCTTTTCAGGAAGTATTCCGCGAGACATACGGCTTTTGGAGACATACCACTTTTTCGGCTCCTCTGAAAACAACCCCACCAAAATGCTGGACGGCAACGCCGCGGGCCACGTCGTCGAGGCATTTGTAAGCGGCAACGCCAATTTTGACGGACTTGATAATAGTATCGATGAACCAATGTCAATAGGACGAGCCTTGCACACCTTTGCTGATACCTTTTCCCACAAGGGATTTACGGCGTATGACAATTCGATCATCAATGGATTAAATGCGCACAGAGATATAGGCGGATTCGTTAAGAAATATACCTCTTTACCCGGAAGTAATGGTCATAAAAATTTTGGAAGCATTCCTGACTATCCATTTCGGCGACCCGCTCTTGCTCTGGCAGCAGCAAAAGCCATCTACGATCTAATTCCCGTCAGAAATTCTTGCAATAGCAAAGTACTCCCGTGGAATGTTGCCGCGGCAGATCTTGGGAACCTATTCACTAACAGCGGAACCGAATCCGACCGCGATATTGCCGGACGGCTCATGACAAGTCTTAGGTTCGGAAGGATTTTAAAGGGGTACCAGTTTGAACATGAGTATATCCCCGTAAACGATTCAAATTGACGCCAAACCCCGTGAGAACCAGATTCTATTTGCCATCACCGTTAGTCGGATTTTTGATCGGTGGAGTTTTTGATCTTTGGCTTTTTGGCAGCGGATTCTCCACAGGAGCCTTCGGGCATGGTACTCCCGTATTATACATTGTATTTTGCAGCCCAAACAATTTAGGGTTCTATATTCGTCCATTTGCGTACCTATTCCTTTGTTGTCGCACAATTCGACCGATTTTTATGGGAATTATTATACTGGTCTCCCAGACAATTCTCGGAACGATTTCATTATTTGAGGCAGATTCATATAAAGAAATATTTGTGGATAAATATGGAAATAATCGATTCGTCTTCAACGGAATGGTGAAAGATTTAACTATTTATTACATTGGTCATATCGCTGGGTTAATATATGGAAGTCTTGCCATTCTAGCTTTGAGAAAAGCTAATTTGCATGATGACCCCAAACATCTCAATATCAACTAGTTTTACTTGAGTATATTTATTTCTGCAACTTACTCCTCAGCCTCCCTCCGTTCTTCCGAATTTGAATCGTTCGCCGTCGATGTCGGACAGCGATTCGTTCCATTGACCCTTGGTGGGGCAATTCGCTGTCAAGCCAACCTCAATTAAGCACTACAATATCTCGCGCGGCCAACAGCAGCGCTCGTCCTTCGAGCGCCACACCCTCGAGGAGGGTGAAATCCATCGCCACGCCCACCAAGACCCTGTGGTGATACCAGGTAGGCCATCACCGAGCTCAATACTGTCCCATCGCCAAATAACTCTCGCCGTCCTCGAAAATTCGCTCTGCTTAGTACCTTTCTCCCTGTTTTTGCGCGATTTCCTCAAGCCCAACCTTTTGGTCGCCCTTACCTAAACTGTACTTAACAGTGCCATGGAATCGTTTCGAAACGACCAACCAGAGTTCCATCGCCAACTCGCTGTCGCTAGGCCATATCCAGACGCTAGGTCTCGAGACATCCACCTCCGCCAGGCCGTCCTCCCCAGTGCGGACTCCAACCGGCATGTACGTCTCCATAATATCAACGTCCACGTTCCCAACGGCACCGCTCAAAGCGGTAACGTTCTAACACCGCCAGCCACCGCGAACTATCTGTACGATGACGAAGGAAATCTTTTGAACGGTGGTTTGTGGGCCTACACCTGGGACGCTGAGAATCGCCTCGTCGCCATGCTAAACGTCGCTACTTCCTCCCTCGCTCCGGCAGCTCGTCGGCGGTTGACCTTCGAGTACGATGATCGCCGCCGACGGATTGGAAAAAAGGTCTTTGCGTGGTCGGGATACGACTACGCCACCACCCCAACCTCTATCTCCAAATTCTTGTACGACGGCTGGAACCTGGTGGCTGAGTTGGACGGCAACAATCAGCAGACTCGAACCTATCTCTGGGGGAACGACCTGAGCGGATCGCTAGAAGGCGGCGACGGAGTCGGTGGTCTCCTCAAGGTCACGGCCTACACCTGGGCTGGGAATACCCCGACGGTTACCCATCTCCTCCCGGCTTACGACGGCAACGGTAACGTTGCCGGACTCGTCGACGGATCCAACGGAACCATTACCGCCACCTACGAGTACGGTCCCTTTGGAGAACTCATCCGGGCCAACGGCCCAATGGCTGCCCGAAATCCAATACGTTTTTCAAGCAAGTACCGCGATGATGAATCAGAATTGGTCTACTACGGTCACCGTTTTTACAGCCCCAGCCTCGGCCGCTGGATCAATCGAGATCCAAGCGGCGAACACGGCGACAACTCCCACTATTCCTTTGTAGGCAACCATCCCTCAAACGCGGTCGATCCGACGGGGCTTTATGAAATGGATTTTCATTACGATGTAATTGCATACCTTTTAAGGGCCAAACGATTCTCAGATGATGAATCCGACAGCATTGCATACGTCTCGCAAGAAGTTGATGATAATGAGTTTACTACGCCTCTAAGACTTAAAGATCACTACATTGTAGACTTTCTCACTATGGATATTCCTAGCGATTTAAAACTGTTGGAAGAATATCATTTTTTTGGTTCCTCACCTACAAAGCCGACTCAATTGTCGGATGCCACAACAATGGGTCATGTGGTTGAGTCATTCAATCGAGATGGAATTCAATTTTTCAACCCATTCGAGACAGGACGAGCATTACATACGTTTGCGGACACGTTTTCTCACAAGGGGTTTACTGCGTATAATAATCCAACGATCAATGGACTCAGTATGCACAAAGACGTGGGTAGTTATGTTGAAAAATACCGTAGACAACCAACTAGTATCGGGCACAAGAATTTTGGCAGCATTCCCGACTATCCATTTCGTCGTCCGGCGTTAGCCCTAGCCGCGGCAAAGGCAATTTACGATTTGATTCCTAGCAGCATCTGTAGCCGAGAAAAAGCTCTCCCGTGGAGTATTGTTGCAGCAGATTTATCGAGTTTCTTCTCAAATACTGGGAATGAATATAATCGCCACTTCGACGGAGGCGCGATGATATATCGTAGATTTGGAAATTTTCCAATGAGTTATGATGTCTCGCACCGTTTCAATGAAAATGACACCAATTAACCTTTAGTAAGTATGAAACAACGGAAATTCTACCAACCCTCTCCGACTGTTGGCTTCGTTGTCGGCGGACTGTTTAGTCTCATATTATTTGGAAGTGGAATAAGCAATATCGGATTTGGCCATGGAGGATCTGCAACATTGTATGATGTGTTTTCTAGTCCAAGCGATTTTGGATTCTATCTACGTCCTTTTGCGTTCGCTTTTATCTGCAGCAGGAAGACCCGATGGGTTCAAATTGGAATTATTTTGCTTGCAACTCAACTCTGCCTGGGAACCTACGCTCTTCTAGATGGTAAAATATTTTCCGACGGTCATGGGAATTTTAGTATGGTGCCAGGAAGCATGAAAACAGACCTTTTTATATACTATATCGGACACTTGATC
>JAYVTS010000021.1:0-28270 GCA_043788645.1 Verrucomicrobiota bacterium | reverse complement strand
AACAGCAATTGCTGGATCGTATGTGGCAGAACGGTCGCGCACCTTGGAAAGTTTGGTAAGCATTCGTTATCCCTATGTTTGCCGGATACTACACAGGCCGACGCGCCTTGATCACGGGTCACACGGGCTTCAAAGGCGGTTGGTTGGCGCTCTGGCTCAAGGAACTGGGGGCCGAGGTGCATGGCTTCAGTCTCCCGCCACCCATGGAACCTAACCTCTACGCGACGATCCAGCAGCATTCGGTGGTCTCGGACGGGCGGGGTGACGTCCGCAATCTAGAGCAGGTCACCGCCACCATTGAGCAGGTCCGTCCGGAAATCATCTTTCACCTAGCCGCTCAACCGCTTGTTCGCCTCTCGTACCAGCAACCGCTCGAAACCTTGCTGACCAACACGGTCGGCACCGCCCACATTTTGGAAGCGGTTCGCCAGGTGGAACTCGGTTGCCCGATCATTTTGGTCACGACGGATAAGTGCTACGAAAATCGTAACTGGGAACACGCCTATCGGGAAGGCGATCCACTGGGTGGCCACGATGTCTATTCTGCCAGTAAAGCGGCGGCTGAACTGGTGGCGAGTGCGTGGCGTCGCAGTTTTTTCCAAGACCATCCGAATCTCGGACCCATCGCCACAGTCCGCGCCGGCAATGTCATTGGGGGCGGAGATTATGCGGCCGACCGAATCGTGCCCGACGCAGTCCGGGCGTTAATCGCCGGTCAAGCGATCCCCGTCCGCAATCCCCACGCCACTCGCCCCTGGCAACATGTGCTCGATTGTTTGAGTGGTTACCTTTGGCTGGGCGCACGGCTGGCTAAGACCGGGAAAAAGTCACCCCTCACCGACGCTTTCAACTTCGGGCCCGGGCCCGACGCCAACCGATCCGTCCAGACCCTGGTGGAAAACTTCCTTCGCCACTGGCCTGGTCGCTGGGAAAACCTCGCTTCGACGGATGCGCCCCACGAAGCCAGTCGCCTCAATTTGGCCATCGACCGCGCCCACGCCCTTTTAGGTTGGTCACCGACGTGGACCTTTGCTGAGGCGGCCCAAGCCACGGCCCAATGGTATCGCGAACGCCATACGGTCCAGGGCGCGGGCATGTTGAATTTCTCTCGAAATCAACTGACGCAGTTTATGACGGACGCCCAGCGCCGGGACGCCCACTGGACTCAATCTTGACGGGACTCGTGTAACTCATCCCACCGAACCACGATGAGGCGGAGAGGACACCCTTTGTACGAAGCCGGCGGGGCGACTCGTGGAACCCGCTCAATGAGAATCCAGAAGTTTGCGTGAAATGTCTCCCGCATCGTCCATCCTTTCGGCTCGACGTCCGATTTTGGGCATGACTGATTCTGAGCTGAAAGCTGAAATTCTGCGACTCACCCGGGAGTACTCCTCCCGTCGTCACGGGGCCAACCGTCCCGGTGATGAGCCAAACTCTCACCGAAAATTCATCCCGGGAGAGACGGTTGTTCCTTACGCCGGACGAGTTTTCACTGAGGACGAAGTCGAAGCGGCAGTGGCCGCCACGTTGGATTTCTGGCTGACCTTGGGCCCCGAAGGCACCGCGTTTGAACAGGAATTGGCCGGATTTTTAGGGGTTAAACACTCGTTACTGGTGAATTCCGGTTCGTCGGCTAATTTGATCGCGTTTGCCACACTGACCTCCCACAAGATTCCGGCTCGCCAACGGATCCAGCCCGGCGACGAAATCATTACGGTCGCCGCAGGATTTCCTACCACCGTCGCTCCGATTCTGCAATCGGGGGCCATACCGGTGTTCATCGACAACGATCCGGCCACCGGAAACGCTCGCGTTGAACAGTTAACGGCTGCGTATGTGCCTGGGAAAACCAAAGCGGTGATGATGGCCCACACCCTGGGCAATCCGTTTGATTTAGGCACCGTCCTCGAATTTTGCCAAACTCACGGTCTGTGGCTCATTGAAGATAACTGTGATGCCCTGGGGTGTACCTATTCGATGCCGCGGACGCGAGCGAAAGCCCTGGGATTCTCCCAAAACTCACCAGGCCTTTCATCCGATGGCGAAAATATCACCCGGTACACCGGCACCTGGGGGGATCTCTCCACCCAATCCTTTTATCCGCCACATCACTTAACGATGGGTGAAGGCGGAGCGGTCAATATCGTTCATCGACCGCCCCTCAAAAGCTACGCGGAAAGTTTTCGCGATTGGGGACGCGACTGTTGGTGTGCCAGCGGCAAAGACAATACCTGTAACAAACGGTTTGGCTGGCATTTGGGTGAATTGCCCGGGGGTTACGACCACAAATACATCTACAGTCATTTGGGCTATAACCTCAAGCCGTTGGATCCCCAGGCCGCGATTGGGCGACAGCAGTTGAAAAAGTTACCCGCGTTTATCGAGGCCCGAAAACGCAATTGGACGACGTTGCGAACGGGGTTGGCAGGTTTGGGTGAGTTTTTTGATTTTTCCCTCCCGACTCATGCGACGGGTTGGAATTCGGCCGGATATACTTGGGACGCCACGGGGTGTCGCACGGATTGTTCGTGGTTTGGCTTCATGCTCCGAGTCAAGCCCGGGGGACCGTTTACCCATACCCAACTGGGACGGCATCTCGACGAGCAGAAAATCGGCAATCGAATGTTGTTTGGAGGAAACCTCTTGAGGCAACCCGTCTTTGTGCAACTGCGGAAGGACCGCCCCGACTCCTTCCGAGTATGCGGTCCGATGACCGGCGCCGACTCTCTGATGAACACCGCCCTTTTCTTAGGCACCTACCCTGGGTTGACCCCCGCGATGCTCGACTATGAGCTTGAAACCATTCATCGATTTGCGCGGAAATTCTAGTTCAATGCCCCAATTTATGTCCAAGCTTGGCAACCCTGTCGGATTCTAACTATGAGTTCGGCGGCCAGACGCATTATCGATGAAGACGTTCAACAAATTCTCAGGGCGGATTTGCCTTGGGAACAATTGGACGGGCGAACGGTACTTATCTCTGGCGCTGGTGGGCTCGTGCCCGCCTACTTAGTCCATGTGCTGATGTCGCTCCAGCAAGCTCCTACGAACCTTTCCTGCCGCGTGATCGGCTTAGTACGAAATCGAGCGCGGGCCAGCCAACGATTGGGACGTTGGCTCGACCATCCCCAACTCACCCTCCTTGAGCAGGATATCCGGGAGCCATTGGCGGAAGATATTAGAGCGGATATGATGATCCACGCCGCCAGCCCAGCCAGTCCTAAATTATTTGGAACCGATCCAGCTGGTACTTTGGTCGCCAACGTGCTGGGGACCTGGCATCTCCTTGAACGAGCTCGTGTCACTGGGGTTAGCCGATTTCTTTTCGTGAGTTCTGGGGAGGTTTATGGTCAGGTTGCTCCCGAACAAATTCCGACGGGGGAACTAGATTATGGCTGGCTTGACCCTGCCTCCGTACGTTCATGTTATGCGGAGAGCAAGCGACTCGCGGAAACGATGTGCGTGTCGTGGCAGAGTCAGCATGGAATTCCGACCGTCATCGCCCGCCCGTTCCATACCTACGGTCCCGGTCTAGACTTTGCCGACGGTCGCATTTTTGCGGACTTTGTCGGGGCTGTCGTGGAACGGCGTGAACTCGTTCTGCATAGCGATGGTTCGGCGCAGCGCGCTTTCTGTTACCTCACCGACGCCATCCACGGTCTCTTTACGGTGCTGCTGAAGGGCGCTGCGGGCCAAGCCTATAATGTGGGCAACGAAGCGGGGGAACTCTCAATCCGAAAACTGGCCGAACTTCTACAAAGCCTTTATCCAGACCGGGTGCCCGGCATCCGCTGCCAAGAGAGACCCGCTCACGAAGGATACCTTCCGAGTCCCATTTTGAGGAATTGCCCGGCGACCGGAAAGTTACGCGCCCTTGGCTGGCAACCGACCACCTGTCCAGCGGTGGGTTTTCGCCGGACGGTAGAAAGTTTTCTATGAACCAGTCCATCGCTTCACTGCGTGCCGCTTACCACGACAAACAGCTCGCCAAACGCGACTATATTGACGCGATGTACGCACATCACGCCGGCTTGTTCGCCTATCAGCGCCAACTTGTAGGCCCCGGGATTCGCGAGATTTCTATGAGCGCGGACGGGGTGTGGATGCGCTTCCGACATCCAGACATTCGCATGGGGTGCGTTGAAGGTGATGCCCGCATGGCCCCACTCGAAGCGTTCAATTTTGGTGGCTTCGAACCCGAAGCCTACGAATTGGTGTCTACCATTGTGAGCCAGGAATGCGCCAAACCCGGCGTCTCGTTTTTAGATATTGGAGCCAACGCTGGGTTCTATAGCCTTGGCCTGCGCTCCCAATTTCCGGCACTTCTGATTCTCGCTTTCGAACCGGTCCCTGCCACGTTTACGATTCTTGAGCGCAATCTCGCCTTGAACGGATTCACGGACATTAAGACCTACAAAATCGGGTTTTCCGATCGAACGCAATCGGTCGAATTCTTCACCTACCAACAACACTCCGGAGCGTCATCGTCCGTCCGGCTCCTCGACGACGTCGAACCGACTCGGGTCACCTGCCAACTGGTTCGATTGGACGAGTTTCGCCAATCTCATCCCCTGCGAGTCGGATTCATCAAATGCGACGTCGAGGGTGGCGAATTGTCAGTATTCCGTGGAGCGGAAAATCTGCTACGCGAGGACCGCCCAGTGGTTTTTGCTGAAATGCTTCGAAAATGGTGCGACCGTTTTAACTATCATCCGAACGATATTATCCGCTTGATGACGGGCGTCGGCTATCACTGTTTCGCCGTAAACCCCGAAGGCCTGGCCCCGTGTTTGAGCGTGACCGAAAAAACAGCTGCCACCAATTTCCTATTCCTCGACCCAACCCGGCACGCCCGGTACATCCCGACTGAATGCAAGGGGTGATTGCAATTCGGATTCATGTCTAACAAACTTCGAGTCGCTATCTTGGGCACTGGAAATATTGGCACGGACCTGCTTGTCAAGGTCTTGCGTTCGCCCTGGTTGGAATGCCGACTCTTCGCGGGTCGCAACCTCTCGTCCCCAGGCATGACCAAAGCCAGTCAACTCGGAGTCGCCGTGTCCGCCGCTGGTCTCAAGGCCATTCAAATTCAAGCGCCTGAACTGGATTTGGTTTTTGATGCGACGTCGGCCGCAGATCATGTCCTCCATGCTCCGATCTTGCGCGAACTTAGACTCTTGGCCGTCGATCTGACGCCCGCCAAAGTCGGCCGAATGTGCGTCCCGGCGGTCAATCTCGAAGCGTGCCTCGCCGAACCCAATGTGAACATGGTGAGCTGTGGCGGCCAAGCCTCTATTCCCCTTGCCTGGGCCATTGCGCAGGCGAGTCCGCAGGTGGAATACTTTGAAACGGTCTCCAGCATCGCCTCGCGCAGCGCCGGTCCCGCTACGCGGATCAATCTCGATGAATACCTGCGAACTACCGAAGAGGGCTTGCGAAGCTTTTCCGGGTGCCCACGAACCAAGGCCATCCTCATCGTGAATCCTGCCCAACCCTGCGTTCATATGCAGACCACGGTCTTCGCACGCATTGCTCAACCAGACCTTCCAGCCATCCGCGCCCACATCAAAACCGTGGTGGCCCGCCTGCGAACTTATATCCCCGGCTACCAACTCTTGCTCGAACCCGTACTCGAACATGGCCGCATCGCCGTCATCGTGCGGGTCGATGGACGTGGAGACTTCCTCCCCAAGTACGCCGGCAATCTGGATATTATTAACTGTGCAGCGGTCGCCGTCGCCGATGCTCATGCCCGCCGCCGCAGCGGAGCCACCTCATGAAGGACGTGAAAACCATTATCTGCGATTCCACCCTAAGAGATGGCTCACATGCCTGCGCTCACCAGCTGACCGTCGAACAAATCCGCGACTACGCGACCGCCGCCGATCAGGCAGGGGTTGACTACGTCGAAGTCGGTCATGGTAACGGCCTCGGGGCGTCTTCGCTCCAAGTGGGCGAAAGCCGATTGAGTGATGCTGAAATGCTGTCCACAGCCGCGTGTTGCTTGCGCCAAGCCCGTCTCAGCGTGCATGTGATGCCGGGTATTGCGACGGTGGATCGAGACCTGCGTCCCGCTATCGATGCAGGTGTCGCCCTCTTCCGAATCGGTGCTCATTGTACCGAGGCCGACTTAACTCAACGCCACATCACCTATGTCCGCAACACCGGGCGACTGGCTTGGGGCGTGCTGATGATGACGCACATGGCCACGCCAGAGTTGCTGGTAGCAGAGGGGTTGAAACTCCAAAACTACGGCGCCCAAGGACTTGTCCTGATGGATTCAGCCGGAGCCCTTTTGCCCGATCAGGTTTCCGCCCGAATCACCCGATTAGTCGACCGTCTCGATCTTCCCATTGGATTCCATGGCCACCAAAACCTCGGGCTGGCGGTTGCGAATTCGGTCGCTGCCTTGGATGCCGGTGCCCGCATCTTGGATGCCACAGCGCGAGGCTTTGGCGCCGGTGCCGGTAATACTCCACTGGAACTGTTAGCCGCCGTCCTCCAGCAATCAAATCGCCCTAACTCACTGAATCTCTACCGGGCACTCGATGCCGGCGAGGTCGCAGGCCGCCTTTTCGCCGGACAACTCCCCGTGAACGACGCCATCACGATCCTCAGCGGCCTCTCGGGAGTTTTCTCGGGATTCGTCAAACCGGTTCTGCGCATTGCTCGCGAATTTGCCGTTGATCCCAGGGATGTCTTTATTGAACTCGGACGCCGAGCAGTCGTGGGGGGGCAGGAGGATCTCATCCTCGAAGTTGCTCATCAATTGGCCGCCCGAAAAACCACTTCCTCGTAATGCCCGCACGCTCCGAACCGACGACCGCGCAAGACCTGATCCAAGAAGATCTGGAGCGCGTCCTCCTCCCCACCCTACCCCGGCTGAAACTGCTGGCAAACCGCCACCTCGTGATCACGGGAGGCAGCGGTGCCCTGGGCCTGTGGCTGCTCGAAATGCTGGCATTTCTAAACCGAACCCAAAAATGGGACATTCGGGCTACCGTGCTCAGCCGCAGCGCACCCGAGATTCCTCGTCGTCTGGCGCACCTCAATGACATCCGATTCAACTTTCTCGCCACGGACGTGAGGCATCTGGCAGAACTGCCCGCCGACACGGACCATGTCATCCACGCCGCGGCGCTCACGGATCGTCGCCAGATTGCGTCCATCCCGGTTCAGGTAATCGGCACCAACACCCTGGGGACGGATCGCGTCCTCCAAGCCGCCACCCGGACGGAGGCCTTGCGCTCGTTCGTCCATTTGAGTTCCGGCTTGGTGCTGGGACAGGTGGGGCCCGGAGAAAATCTGGCTGAAGATCATTCAGGCCGATTGCCCGCGCCGTTCGGGGGTGATGTGTATGTCGAGTCCAAACGTTGCGCCGAAGCCCTGCTGGCCGCCCAAGCCAGCGAATCGAAACTACCCATCGTCGTCCTCCGGCCGTTCACCATTCTGGGGCCGTATCAGCCGCTCGATTTACCCTGGGCAATGACCGATTTTGTCCGGGAAGGACTCGGCGGCGGACCCATTCGCCTCTTCAGTGACGGCTCACCGGTTCGGTCGCTCCTGTATTTGGCTGATTTCGCCTACTGGGTGTTGATCGCGACCTTGCATGCGGCGCCACGCTCCGTCTATCACGTCGGGAGCGATGAAGCCGTCGATATGTTGACGTTGGCTCGATTAGTCGCAGCAGAAATTCAACCCTCACCCGCGATTGTCACTGGCTTGGGCCGCGTCCCCACGCAAGCCCAACGGCTCGTCCCAGACATCCGCCGAGCCGCCCGAGAATTACAATTGAAACCCACCGTATCGCTCACTGAAGCCGTACACAGAACCGTGCTGTGGTATCGACTTCAGCGTCCGCTAACGTCCGCGAATCCTCTTTCATGAAGCACAAGGTCAGTGACCTCATCGCCGGCTTTCTTGCCGACCGCGGTATGGCCCATGTTTTTGGTATTATTGGCTCGGGCAACGCCCATATCTTTGATTCGATCCAGTTTGGTAGGCGGACCGAAATGGTGTGTGTCCATCACGAGCAAGCTGCCTGCATGGCGATGCAGACCTACTATCGGCTGTCTGGAATTGTGAGTGCCTCGATTCTCACCACGGGAGCTGGGTCGACGAACAGTATTACCGGCGTGGTCAGCGCGTGGGCCGATTCGATTCCGGGACTGATCATTTCCGGAAACGAGAATTCACGCCATACCACGCCCGAAAACCCACTCCGCATGTGGGGAGTACAAGGCTACGACAGCGTCGAAATGGTGGCTCGGGTTACGAAATACGGCGCTCGAGTTTACGACCCCAAGCGGATCTTATTCGAACTCGAAAAAGCCTATTACTTAGCCACCGCCGGACGCCCCGGACCTTGCTGGATCGATGTGCCTATGAATGTGCAATCGGCTTCCATCGAAGAGAGCGAGCTGGAGCACTTCAGCCCGCCTGCTCAGACCGCGGGCGAGACAAACGCACTCGCTGAACTCGACCGGCTGGCGAGTGAAATCCTCGCGGACTTACGACAGGCGCAACGACCGTTGCTCTGGCTGGGCCACGGCATCCGACTGGCCGGTGGACAACCGCTCTTGGCGGAATTCCTGACTCGCCTCCCCTTTCCCACCCTCGTTTCTTGGGCTGGAATCGACCTGCTTGATTCCGAACATCCCTGCGTTTATGGGCGAGCCGGAGTCTACGGTCAACGGGCAGCGAACTTCATCCTTCAAAACTGTGATTACCTTCTTACAATTGGTACCCGGCTCGCGATCCCGCAGGTTGGCTATGAACTCACGGAACTCGCCCGGGGCGCAAAAATAACGGCGGTCGATATTGACCAAGCTGAACTAGAAAAACATCGGTCACGACTCAACCGGATGGTCGCCGCGGACGCCCGAAAATTCCTCGAAACATTGTTACGCCAGTTGCCTACGACGCCATTGGAAACCCCGAAGGAATGGTTGGACTATTGCAACCGAACTCGCCTTGAGTTCCCCACGCTAGGTCCAGAGCACGCGGATACCGACGGCTTTATCAATTCTTACCCGTTCATGGAACGTCTCCATGGGTATCTCAAATCGGACCAGGTAATCGTGACCGACATGGGTACGGCCTTGTTAAGTGGGCACCAAATTCTCAGACTGAAGGACGGACAACGTTTGCTCACCTCGACAGGTCTGGGCGAGATGGGCTATGGTTTACCGGGGGCGATTGGCGCCTCGTTTGCGCGTAACCGAGGGGAGGTTTTATGCCTGAATTGCGACGGCGGCATGATGATGAATCTACAGGAACTACAAACGGTAGTGCATCATCAATTGCCGCTGAAAATGATTATTTTTAATAATGACGGTTATCTGATGATTAAGCATACGCAGAACGCGGTACTGCAAGGCCGTCACGCGGGGGTCGATCGAGCATCCGGCGTCAGTTGTCCGGATTTTTCAAAGCTAGCAACGGCCTTTGGAATGCCGTCTTACCAGATTCGCACTTGGGAAGATTTCGAGCGAGTGATGCCCCAAGTTCAAGCGGCGGTTGGGCCGGTGATTTGTGAAGTATTCACCCATCCCATGCAACCATTCGTGCCCAAGCTCTCGTTGGCGGTGATGAAAGATGGGACGTACGTTTCGCCGCCGCTAGAAGATCTCTCGCCGTTCGTCAGCCGCGAAGCACTCCAGCGCCAAATGCTCAACGGGATTCACCCTAAGTCAGCGCAAATCTCCCAGTGACCGAGCCGACGACGAACACCCCCATGGCTGCCTGCGAGTCCTCATGAACTCTAATGCCAATCTATCCTGCCGAATTTGCCACGCTGCCAACAGCCACGGCCAGATTCACCACGCGCAGGAGATGATGTTTGGTCTCCGCGAACCTTTTGACTACCTTGAATGCGCTGTTTGTGGTTGCTTACAGTTATTGAATCCACCAGCGGATCTCTCCAGGCATTATCCCCTGAATTATTATTCTTTTCGGCGCCACGGTCGATCCATGCGTTGGTTACGCGGTCGCTGGGCTCGACACGCTTTCACCGGACGTGACCGAATCGGGGCGCTCGTTACCCGCTGGCATGGCGAACACCAAGCGGTCACGGCAATGGCACGAATGAACGCACCGCGGACCAGTCGAATTTTAGACATCGGATGCGGCCACGGACATTTCTTGGAAGACTTAGCATTTTTGGGTTTTACCCATTTGACGGGGGTCGATCCATTTCTAAAAACTCCCCGTCCAGAAGGACCTATTCGATTGCTCCGAGCGCAGGTTCACGAACTATCAGAAACGTTTGACATCGTGACCCTCCACCATGCCTATGAACATGTGCCGGAGCCGACGTTCCTGTTGAATTCAATCCGTCAGCGTCTCGCCCCGGGTGGGACAGTGGTCATTCGAATCCCTTGGGCCGAGTCCCGGCTCTGGCGGGAATTCGGTGTCGCTTGGTTCCAACTCGATGCACCCCGTCATTTTTCGCTCTTTACCCGTCGCAGTTTGGAACGAGTAGCGGCCGAAGCGGGAATGCAAGTGAGGTCGATTCATTACGAAGCCACCGGACTTCCTCTTTTTGCTTCTCAGCAATACCAAGTTGGCATTGCCGGGAACGATCCGGGATTTCTCAAAGGTTTCAGGAAAGTTCGTGTAACCCTCGAACAAGCTGCAATTCGTGACAACCAAAACGCCCAAGGCGACTCCATCTGCGCATCCCTATGTCCGCTCTGAGAATTTTCCCATTTTCATTCGGCCAACACGGTTGACATTTTCACCATGGCTGCCGTACCTGCCCCGCCTGCCACCACCGCCGTCGTCGCTCCGAGCGACAACTCTGGAATTGCGCACCAGTTGGCAGCGCGAATCGAAATCCTGGTTTTCACCTTTAATCGGGCTGCACAACTAGAACGTCTGCTAAAAAGTTTCGCCGACAGCCCTTTTCGGCTTTGTCGTTTTACCGTCGTAGACAATGCTTCGACTGACGACACTCCCCTCGTTTGCCGTCAGGCCCAAGACGCCCTTACCACGCTGCATCACGTTCAAAATCGTATCAATATAGGGGGAGCCGCCAATTATCTACGAGCCTTAGAACTAGCCGCGGCACCTTACGCCTGGATTATTTGCGACGACGATACCTACGACTTTACCGAAGCTAATGACTTAATTAACAGTCTAATCTCTGAACGCTATGATCTGATTTCCGTAGGGACGGAGGGACACAATTTGCCGCCAGGGTGGGAAGGCCGTTCTCACGATTTCGCACTGCAATTTGACTATTTTGTTTGGCACGGATTTATCCCGTGCTTAATATTCCGATCCTCGCTGGTTTCGTCAAATATTCTGCGATCCGGACACGAACAATGTGACACCCTTTTGCCTCATTTTCCTCTCCTTGCAGCACTGGTAACCCGAACGGACTGCACGCTTCGAGTGACGCACGGAATTGTGATTCATAAAGGCACTAGTTTCGGCTACGCACCGCTCAGATTGGTCGGCGGTTGGATGAAAGCGTGTGCCGCAATCCCCGATCCAATCGTTCGTCGAGCTGCGCGGAGCCAGGTTCTCGGGGGAATGCGCTTCCTCAAGAATGTCTTTTTTGGTTGCATGCTTGCCGCCCGATTCCAACCATGGCGCGTATTTGAAGAATATCGGGAAATGCTCGGCGCAGCCCTCCATTACCATCGGTGGACCTTCTTCCGACTTCTTCCTTTCGCCCCTTTCATTCTGGCACCGCACTTCATCCACCAATGGATTGGGAAACGCTACGACCAATTTCGCCAAAAACGAAGGAAATCCGTCCTTGCCTTCGACGCTGATCGATAATCTATGAAAAGTTCAATTAGTTTCACTTCAGAAAAAGCCATCAGTTGGCGTCAGGGACTGTTAGTCGTCCTGCTTATTCTACTTCCCGTTTTGGTTCTTTATTATAAAAGTTTCGAACTTAGCCAAGCCACACACTCCAATGATGCGCCATTGGGATTGTACCAGTCTCGGTCAAGTCATGATGCCAGCATGCCCAACGGTTTGGCTTCAGGTTTTTGGGTAGACGGTAGTTGGCTTGGAACCACGAACCCGCGAGTTACTCCGTCTTTTTCGTGGTTGACCTACTGGCTTTGGCAAAGCGCGGTGGGCACCGCCAAGTTTTACGCGCCCGCGAGCCTCCTCGTCCTCGGACTCAGCATGTGGTTTTGCCTCACTCGTTTAGGCCTGCGGCCCGCCGTCGCCTTACTCGGCGCTCTCGCCGCTGCACTCAATACGAACTTCGTGTCCTATGCCGGCTGGGGATTACCCATGCGCGCCATGTCCGCCGCGGCCATTCTCATCGCCATTGGACTCCTCACGGACCAAGAAATCGGTCAACGTGGACTTTGGCTCCGTACGATTCTGGCCGGTCTAGCCGTCGGGTTGAACGTCGTGGAATCGGGTGATACAGGGGCAATTTTGAGTTTGGTGGTCGCTGCCTATTGTGTGTTTCAGGCTTGGGTACGGCCAGGAAAACCTGGCCGAAATATTCTTCAATCCACACTTCAATCCACACTTCTCGCTGCGTGTGCCGGTTGGATTGCCTTTGCAGCAATCGTCAGCCTCAAAAGCACCGCCCTCCAAGGCGTCGCTGCCATCCAACAAAAACAGCAAAAGCCTGAAGAGCTTTGGGATTTCCTGACGGGTTGGAGCTTTCCCAAAGCTGAAATAATCCGTTTCGCCGTGCCCGGAGTCTTGGGCTACACATCCAAAACACCTGAGGTGAGTGCCTACTGGGGTGGAATGGGCCCCGACGGAGACCCCCATAAACGGTTTTCCGGGTCCGGAGAGTATCTGGGACTCCTCGTCCTATTAGGTGCCTCCTTTGCGCTAACTCGCTCCTGTTTCAACGATAAATCCCCCTTCTCCCACTCCGAGAGAAAAATGATTTGGTTTTGGGCGGGGCTCGGGGGGCTCTCACTTTTGCTGGCCTTCGGTCGATTCGGACCCATTTACCCATTCATTTATCAGCTTCCTCTCTTCAATTCTTCGCGGATTCCGTCGAAATGGCTGCATGTCGTTCATCTCTGTGGCATTATTTTGTTCGCCTACGGTCTCGAAGCCCTGGCTCGTGGCGTTTTATCCCGAACGACGAGCCGCCTTTCCGCCGGAACCAACTCGATTTTTTCTTGGTGGCGCCAAGCCCAAGGATTTGACCGGTACTGGAGTCGTGGACTGCTCAGCGTACTGTGCGCCGCGGCGGTGGCTACGGTCGTTTACTCCAACTACAAGCCCAGCCTCTCCAAATACGTCCAAACCTTCGTTCCGAATGCGCCCTTAGCCGCCGCAATGGTCGAACACAGTCAGACCGAAACCTGGATCGCTCTGGGGGTTTTGGTGCTCTGCGCAGGACTCTGGACGGCAGTCCAAACAGGAAAATTTCCGGTAGAAAGCATGAAGATTGCGTGGTGGCTCCTAGGAATCGTCCTCACCATCGACCTGCTCCGCGCCGGCGCACCGTTTGTGGTTCACTACGATTACGTCCGTCGTTACCAAACCAATCCTGTCATTGATCTCCTCAAAGAAGAACCCTGGAATAATCGGCTGGCGTGTCGGATTCATCCCGTGGTTCAGCAAATGTTAACCGCTCCGAACGACGGGGTGATGCCCGCGGTTCATAACTTGTGGCTCGAAAACCATTTTCAATATTATAATATCCAAACGCTCGATATCATCCAAGCTCCACGCCTACCGGAATTAGATGATACCTATCTCAAAGCCTTTCTACCCGCGGGAACTGATCTCCACTCGATCGGCCGTCTTTGGCAACTCACCAGTACTCGCAAGGTGATGGCCGCCCGCGGATTCGAGAGTCAACTTAACTCTGCCGTAGCCATTCCTGGAACTCACTTCGTACCCAAGCTAGGATTTGAACTCTCGTTGAAACCGGACGCTCATCAAGAGACCGGTCTGCAAGCCGATGATTTCACCGCGATTGCTAAACCCGACGGGGCTTACGCCATTTTAGACTACGACGGTGCTTTGCCCCGGGTATCCATCGTTTCCGCCTGGAAAGTGGAGACGAATAATTCAAGAGTATTGGCGACATTGAAAGATCCGACTTTCGATCCGCGCCAGACCGTCATGCTAGCCAGCGACCCCGGCCTGACCACGGGAGGGAGCACCAACGCCGCCCCTGTTTCGGCCACCATCACCCACTACGCTCCGAAACAAATATCGATCAAAGCTCAATCAGCCGTGGGTGGGATTCTCCTTTTCAACGACCGTTGGCATGAAGATTGGAAAGTGACCGTGGACGGGGCGACGACGCCATTGTTGAAGGCAAATTATATCATGCGAGGAGTCGCCTTGAAGCCAGGCGAACACACCGTCGAATTTCGTTTCCAACCCGATGCCCGCCCTCTGTGGATCTCGCTCTCCGCTTGGGTTGTGGGTCTTGCCTGCCTCGGCTTGCTCCTACTGACTCGTCCGGCTTCTCCACGCCTGTGAGTGCTCCAGCTGATTCAAAAACGACGAAGCCCGGGCAACCGTCGCACCTAGATCACGTACGCGATGATACGGCCTACGCGGACTTGCTCGCCTCCTGGGATGCTCGATTCTACGATCAGTTCACCGCCTCACTTCGCCCCGAGCGTCCTGGGGGGCGCGTGCTCGATATTGGCTGCGGCGTCGGCCAGGTCGTCGCCCGCCTCACTCACGATGGATTCGAGGCACACGGGGTCGATGTCGCCGCACCTAACATTGCCAAAACGAAATCTTTTACCGACAAATGTCTGGTATATGACGGCCATCAGCTTCCCTATCCCGACCGCCATTTCGAGTGCGTCGGCGCGTTGAATGTGGTGGAACACGTCCAAGACCCTGAGAGTTTTATCCGAGAAGCCGTCCGTGTGACGACCCCGGGTGGACGGATCGTCCTCAGTAGTCCCAATTTTCTCCGTTTCCTTGGGTGGCGAGATTATCATCCCCGAATGCGCGGCCTAGGCCACAAATGGCAGAACTTCCGAGCACTCCTTCGGCGTCGAGACCGCATGCGCACAGCCCCAGATACCGTGCGCTTTGAACGGATGGAACCGATCCACCGTGCCCAATTTCAGCCCGACGATGACGCGATCATCGCCACCAACGCCCTAGACATCAGCTTCTTTCTGCAACGGAATCAATGCGAAATCGTCACCGTTGCCTGTACGGACCGAACCGTTCCGGCGTTCGCGGAATTCCTTCTCAACGCCACGCCTCTGAAATACGGCCTGTTCAACGCGTTCGTCGTTGCTTGCCGTCGCTGATCCAAAAATGAAAAGGTTCAGTCGACAAGCTGGGTCAACGCCCGCATTGGGCCTCCTGACGTAGGGCGTGATCGATGAGGACCAGCGCCGTCATCGCTTCCACCATCGGCACCGCCCGCGGAAGGACACATGGATCATGACGTCCGCGCCCTTTTAAAGTCGTGTTCTCATACCGGACATCCACCGTGTTCTGTTCGTGCATGACGGTTGCGACCGGTTTGAACGCGACGTTGAAATAGATCGTTTCTCCGTTGCTAATCCCCCCCTGAATTCCGCCACTCCGATTCGTCTCGGTCCGCACTTTCCCGTCGATTGATCGAAATGCATCATTGTGCTCGCGCCCGGTCAAAAGCACACCGCCGAATCCAGATCCAATTTCAAATCCCTTCGTGGCGGGCAACGAGAGCATCGCTTTGGCTAAATCCGCCTCGAGACGATCAAACACAGGTTCCCCCCAACCGACCGGAACCCCGCGGGCAACCCCAAGCACGATGCCACCGACGCTATCCCCTTGTTTTCGCGCTTCTTCAATCAAAGCGATCATTTCCGGAGCTTTGAGCCGGTCCGGACAGCGCAGGATATTCGCTTCAATGTCCTTAAAATTCAGCGTATTTGGATTGAGGTTTGCTACCAGGTTTTTCACTTGAGTAACTGCCGCCAAGACCTCGACGCCATAACGTTCTCGGAGCAGTTTCTTGGCGATCGCACCAGCGGCCACGCGACCAATCGTTTCCCGTGCACTGGTACGCCCGCCGCCCGGCCAAGCTCGATGCCCATATTTGGCGTGATAGGTATAGTCCGCATGACTGGGTCGAAATTTTTCCGCCATCTCATTGTAAGCCTCCGATCTGAAGTCTTCGTTTTTCACCCAGAGCGAGATGGGTGTTCCCAACGTTTTGCCTTCAAAAACGCCGGATAAAATCTGCACCGTGTCGCTCTCTTTACGTGGAGTCACGATGCTCGATTGCCCGGGACGCCGACGATCAAGATCGGGTTGTACGTCCGCTTCCGTCAAGGCGAGCCGCGGTGGGCAACCGTCCACAATCACACCGACACCCCCGCCGTGGCTCTCGCCCCAAGTGGTGATTCGAAACAAATGGCCGAACGTATTACCCATGTCAGGGGAACATCGCCCCCAACTCGGTCGCCGGTCAATTTGCGCCCTCAGCAAAAGGGACTCCGATTTCCGGAAGAACGAGTGGTACGATTCCTGCCCTGTCCCAGGGGGCACGTCAAAAGGGAACGGTCGGGTAGGAAAGGGTCATGGGTACAAGAGGATGTGCCATTCGAAAGCGCGCTCTTCCAAAATAGAAGGTGTTCCGCTAAAGTCCTTGGTGATGCCATGAAAAATCGTGTAATTCTGCCATCGGTTCTGACGTTCATCCTGATCTCCACAACCGTTCGGGTTCAGGCCCAGGCGGTCGGACGGATTCGTCAGCAAGCCAACCGAGCGGTTAACGCAACCCAAGCGGCCTCTGGACAGGAACAAGCACCCGCCCCAATTGCGCCGCCCGTGGATCCTCTAGCCGCGGCTCGGGTCCAAGCTCAAATCGCGGCCCAACAAGCTGCTCTGGCGAAACGCAACAAGGAAAATCTCGTGGGCGCCGACCAACGCATCGTGGAATTCCTCAAGAAACGGATCGAGGACGGTTCAGTTGACGCGCCCGTGGATCTCGCCAAGCGCTACGAAGACGGCAAAGGCGTCGAGGCGGACTCAGATGAAGCCCGACGGCTCTATTTTGTAGGGCAGGAGCGCGGTAACGAAAGTGCCAAAGTTTGGCTGAAAGAGCATCCTGGCCTCACGAAACCCGAGCTGGAAGCCAAAATTGCCAAAAACAAAAAAACACCGGCCGGCCCGGAGACGAAAAAGCCGGGCATCGAACTTAAGCAGGCCGAAAAATAAGCCGTCCGAGGCACCAGCGCCCTACGCCGGACCGCGAATGGGTCGCGGCGACGATCCGCAAAAACACCCGTACGATCTGCGGCGTACGACTTACTCTAGATTTACACCTACCATTGTCGGCGCCATAGCCTAATTGATCGTCTGTCATATTATATTGACAATTCAAAATTTAATTATACAGCCATGCTGTTTTGACAAAATAATTGGAGCCGTGACCAGACTTTAGTAAACTAAAATTATACTGTATAATTATCATACAGCGGTCGATTTCGTCAAAAAACGGGACCAATCCCGGTCCGGTAGGTCCTGGGCGCCTTCTGGCTGCAGGTCGGCAAGGCAAAGCGACTTTCGCCCACCCCGCTCCAGGTTGCCCAGAATGGGAGGCAACGGTTGAGCGAGATTTCCCGGGAGAATGTTCGAGGTCTCCGGTCATCCCAGCGGAATCTCGATCCCGCATGCTGAGGGCGTGGAGTTCAAGTCAGAAAAAAGAGCCAACCGACCGATTCTAATTCACCTTTGGTTTACGAATGAGCCCCACTTTGAAAACGAATTGGAATGACGTTCTTCAGCGGGCCGGTATGCCAGGGGTTTTATTCGTCCTCTGCGCTTTTTTTTCTTGGGCGACTTTTCGCGAACAACCCCTCACCGGCGCCAGTGCCGGCGCTGGCCTGGCCTCAGAACTAAAGAATTCAAAACTATCCCCTCCCTGGCTGCTCGTGGGTCGTGACCTGCCGGAAGATCAAGATTTTGCAGCCGGGTTCCAAAAGGAACTCGGGCCTCGCTCAAATCTTCTAGTCGATAGCGTCCTCGGCGACCCCCGCGCCGCTCGCAAAACCCTCCAAGGATTCAACGACCGAGGCATCGTCCTCGGCGGTATCGTTACCACCCCGGAATGTATCGCCTGGACCGTATTGCAAGATCTGCCAACGAAATTCCCCAGGATTGGGCAGCCGGAGATTCGCACCGCCGCAGGGTCGCGCTGGCCGGTTTTCCTGACCCGCCAGAATTTCGCCAACATCGCCAATCAAATTGTGGTCGTCGCGATTCTCGCGGCCGGAATGACCCTGGTAGTCCTCAGCGGCGGCATTGACTTAAGCGTCGGAAGTCTGGTAGCACTGGCTGCGGTGATTGCAGCCCGCGTCGTGCGGGATTTCTGCGGCGGAGTCACGGCCGGACCTGGCGGTCTCCTCTTCGGCGCGCTCTGTGGGCTCACCGCCGCAACCGCGTTTGGAGCGATAACCGGCGCTGTGATTACTCGATTCCGATTACCGCCGTTTATCGCTACCTTGGCCGGGATGCAGGTCGGCAGTGGACTTGCATTCCTCCTTTCCAAGGGACAATCCATTTATGAGTTGCCCGAAATCACGACCTGGTTGGGGCGCGGTTCAGGCGCCCTCCCCCCGGCCGTTTGGGTGATGGCCACCGTCTATCTAACGCTTCATATCGGACTGACTCGGACTGTATTGGGGCGACACTTATACGCCGTCGGAGGGAACGAGGCGGCGGCTCGCCTTTCCGGTGTCAAGGTAGGCCAAATCCGGTTGCTGGCTTACCTCAGTTGCGCAGCATTGGCGGGCCTGGGGGGAATAATCCTCACTTCTCAGCTCAAATCGGCGGCGCCGACCTATGGGCTGAGCTACGAGTTATATGCGATCGCCGCGGTCGTCGTCGGTGGCACCAGCCTCAACGGCGGTCGCGGCGATGTCTTCGGCACCTTCATCGGCACGCTCATTATTGCAATCATCCAAAACGGGATGAACCTGCTTGGCGTCGAAAGCTATTTGCAGAAAGTCGTACTTGGACTCGTTATCCTCGGGGCGGTGCTCTTAGATCAGGTCCAAAAGCGTTGGGGACCGACTCGCACGCTCAATCGCTGATCTTCCCGACTCAACGCCAGTGGCCCGGCCGACGATAATAGCCCCGGGGCCCATGGACCCAACCGCCACCCACCCAGAGAGCTCGATGATACGGCGGAACGATCCAATGGCCGCCGACCCATACCCACCGACCATTCCAAACCCAATCGCCGCCCACCCACGCATAACCCGGACCCGGCGCGATGATGACGGTTTCCGGCGGCGCTGGCGGCGGCGCACTGGCAACGACGACGTCATGAGACGCCTCCGTGCCCGCGGTCGTACTCGGAGTCTCAATCAGAAAATTAATTACTTTCTCGCTCACACCCGAGTTCTTCAGATCAATGATGTCCGCACTGCTCAAGTGAAAAATGGTATGCGAACTCCGCACTTGACTGATAATCAAGTCATCGCCAATGCCCGCCTGAGCGAGCGATTTGATGTCGGCCACACTCAACGGGCGTCCCTCTTCTACGCGGACATAGGTTTGGGGCGCTTGGCGCCGTAGCCGGTCCTGTTCATCCCGATCCACTGAATGGCCGATGAGGCCACCGGTGATGGCCCCAATTGCGCCACCGATCAACGCGCCTTCACCGCCTCGCCCCCGTCCACCTCCAATGAGTGCGCCGGAGGTTGCCCCAATGGCTCCACCCAGTAGGGCACCCGTTCCGGCACGATCCGGAGTTCCATAGGGGGTTTCACACCCCGTGAGCACCATTACCGCAGTTCCAATCCACCCAACCATCATCTTCAATTTCACAACAATACCTTTTGTTTCATTTTGTTTGCCTGTGACGTCGGCCATCTGCTTGGCATTCGACGTGTTCACTACAGATCGGACTGCAAAATCTGGCTTCGGCAAAATCCTCAACGGTTTTCCTTCCGTTTCTTAAGATTTTTCTGCCATGGTTTGGCGCCGTTTTGAACATGTTGCCATCCCTGCTCGTCCGTTCCGGGCTGATCGCCAGCCTCCTTTTGAATGCTTGCGCCGCAGAAGACGATCCGTTCGCTGCCGGCGTTCGGACCTCCGACCCGTTGATACCCGGAGATCAATTGACCAAATTTCAGCTCCCGCCCGGTTTTACCATCCAGCTCGTCGCCACGGAGCCGGACATTAATAAACCCATGAATATGGCGTTTGACGCCACCGGCCGCCTTTGGGTCACCACGAGCCGCGAATATCCCTGGGCCGCGCCGACCAATCGTCCGGGGGGAGATCGCCTCATGATCTTTGATGATTTTGGCCCGGACGGTCGCGCCCGAAAAATCACAGAATTTGCGGATGGCTTAAATATTCCAATCGGGATTTATCCCTTCCGCAACGCAGATAAGAAATGGAAAGCCATCGTTTGGAGTATTCCCTCGATATGGCTTTTGGAAGATACAGATGGTGACGGGCGAGCGGACAAGCGGACACCGCTGTATGGCCCATTTGACGTTTCCCGCGATACCCATGGCAATCAGGCCAGTTTCCGGCGCGGTTTCGATGGCTGGCTTTACGCCACCCACGGGTATAATAACGACTCCCATGTGACCGCCCGGGATGGGAGCCACGTCGACCTGAATTCCGGGAACACTTATCGAATCCGCCTCGACGGTTCGCACATCGAACAACACACCCATGGCCAGGTAAATCCCTTTGGACTCGCCTGGGATCCGTGGGGTAGTTTATATTCCAGCGATTGCCATTCAGCCCCCGTTTATCAGCTCTTGGCAGGTGGCTATTATCCGAGTTTCGGCAAACCTCACGATGGCCTCGGCTACGCGCCGACGATGATTGAACACGCCCACGGATCGACCGCCATCGACGGGCTCGCTTACGTCGCCGACGATCTCTGGCCCGCGGAGTACCAAGACAATGTGTTCATCGGCAACGTGATGACCAGCCGATTAAATCGGGATCGGATCGAATGGACCGGCGCAACCCCCAACGCGGTTGAGCAGGCGGATTTCCTCACCACCACTGACCCCTGGTTTCGTCCCGTTGATGACTGCTTCGGTCCCGACGGCGCGCTCTACGTGGCGGATTTTTATAATAGGATCATAGGCCACTATGAGGTCCCGCTCACTCATCCAGGTCGGGATCGTGAACGGGGTCGAATCTGGCGAATTCTCCCCCCCCTCATCGGTGCTCAAGCCCTTCGTACTCGGGCACTGGCTGATGATCTCCCCGGCCTGATCGGGGAACTCAGTTCGGGCAGCTTGAATCGTCGGCTGCTGGCGGCGAACGATCTGGTGGATCGGTTTGGATCGTCCGCGATCCCTGCTCTGGAAAAAAGTCTCTCTGGCCCGGTCAGCGCGAGCTTCAAAATCCAGGCAGGAGCGATCCTCCATCGTTTGAGTGCGTCCTCGACGGTGATTGATCAAGAGCTGCACGACACCGATCCGCTGGTCCGTACCCACGGCTTGCACCAATTGTTGGGCCGCCGCTCTCTGGACGCCCGCTGGCTGGATCAAGTCCGGACACGATTGGCTGACGCCCACCCGCGAGTGATCGTCGCCGCGGTCGAGGTTCTCGGCGAACACCCAGCGGTCGCCAATCTACCCCCGCTTCTGGACCTCCGGCATCGAATCCCCAGCGGCGATACGCATCTCGTCTATGCCGTTCGGAAAGCGATCCGTGATCAACTCCTCGGGGCCGAAGTGATGGCCCAAACTCTGACTAAGAACTGGTCGGAACCGGATTTCCAAGTGCTGGCGGACGTCTCCCTGGCAGTCCCGTCGGCCGCAGCGGGGACTCTACTCGTGCGAAATTTGGCGCGTCTAAAGGTCGCCCCTGGAACCCTGACCGCTGCGTTACAGCACGCAGCGCGGTACGCGCCAGAATCCGAACTCCCTGCGCTCAGTTCATTTGCCAGCACTCGCTTTGGTCAAGATATTCTTTTTCAACTCGATTTATTTAATTCGGTCGATCAAGGGCTGCGCCAACGGGGCGTCGCCTTGCCAGAAGCCTTGAAACTCTGGGGCAGCACACTGGTCAGCCGCCTCCTAGAACAACCCGAGCCGACCGCGGGCTGGTCTAATCTACCGAACACCGTAGCGCCCACGGCTAATCCCTGGGATTTTGAGGAACGCCACTGTGCGGATGGAGTTATCGCTCGCCTGATTTCTAGTTTTCCGGGGGGCGAAGCGTTAACAGGTACTTTGCGATCCGCCAGATTTGAGGCACCACCGTTCCTTTCTTTTTGGCTCTGCGGCCACGATGGAGCCCCGGATCGGACGGCAAAAAAACAGAACGGCGTTCGGCTACGAGATGCGGATTCTGGTGAAGTCTACCGCACCGCAGTTCCGCCTCGGAGCGATATCGCTCAAAAAATTTCCTGGGACTTAACAGGATGGGTTGGGCATCGCGTGTACTTGGAGGTCACCGACGCAGATACCGGCAGTGCTTATGCCTGGTTAGCCCTTGGACGATTAGAACCGACCCTCATTCCCTTCCCAACCCTCGGCTTGCGCGCGGGCACCACGCACTTTGCCCGGGCCGCGGATTTAGCCGCCCGACTAGGCCTTCAAGAGACCGCCGAAAACTTCCGGAACCGTTCGAGCCAGACCGAGCTTGATCCTGACGTTCGCATCGCCGCCGCCAAAGCCGCGCTCAGCTTGACACCGGCATTGACCGTGCCCGTGCTCACCAGAATTTTAAGCGATCCCACCCAGCCACCGATCATTCGTGAATCCTTCGGCGGCCTCTTGGCTGAACAAAATTTGCCCACCGCACAACGAGCGGTGATCGCCGCGTTCAGGACAGTTGCCACTCGAGTGCAACAACATTGGGCCTCAACGCTGGCGGGTAACCGAGACGGTGCTGAGGCCGTCCTGGCCGCCACCGAGCAAGGGATTGCTTCGCCCCGCCTCCTTCAACTCGCCGGCCTTCGTAACAAACTCAAAACAGCTAATCCACACGACTGGGAAGCGCGCGCAACGCGAGTCACCCGAGATTTGCCGCCGGCGGACGAAGCCCGCGACCAGCTGATCGCCGCCCGGCGCCAAGCGTACCAAACCTACGCCATGGGGGAGACGCAGACGAAGGAAGGACAGCAAATTTTCCAAAAGAACTGTGGAATCTGTCATCAAATCGGGGGCGTGGGCGCGATCATTGGCCCGCAACTGGATGGCATCGGAAATCGGGGTCTTGATCGAGTCTGCGAAGATATCCTCGATCCGAACCGAAACGTGGATCGCGCATTCCACCTGACCACGCTGATGCTTCGCGATGGCGAATCGGTCAGTGGCTTGTTCCGCCGGGAAGAGGGGGAAGTGCTCGTACTCGCCAACGGCGTGGGACAAGAATTCGCGCTGCGAAAAGCTGAAGTGAAAGCGCGAAGCGAAGCGCCGGTATCGCCCATGCCGGATAATTTTGGCGACGCCATTGCGGCCGACGATTTCAATCATCTTCTAGCCTATTTACTCCGGCAAACCGGGCGGTAACGTCGAGGGACTTCACACGCATTCTGCTCCGACTTGCCACGAGCCCGCGGGACCCCGCGAACCTTCAACCCCACCGATTCACGAAAGTCCATCGCCCGCTTGCTCTCCGGATGGTTCCAGATAATCATTCTCCAGAAACTGAATTCCTTTCATTGTTTATGATCACCCGTCGCACTGCCCTAAAACTCACTGCCACCGCCGCCGCCGCCGCGGCCCTCTCCCCCGTTCGATTGTTGGCCGATCCTCATGTGGAAGAGATCTACCCCTTTAAATTGCCCGCGCTGCCCTATGCCAAAGAGGCACTCGAACCCCATTTTGACGCCAAGACAATGGAAATCCACCATGACAAACATCATCAGGCCTACGTCGACAACCTCAATAAGGCGCTCGCGGACTATCCGGATTTGCAGAAAAAGTCGCTCGAAGACTTATTGAGAAACCTCGACCAAGTTCCCGAAAAAATTCGGAACGCCGTGCGCAATCACGGCGGCGGCCACTATAATCACAGTCTTTTTTGGCAAAGCTTAGCCGCTGCGGGCAGCAACGGCGAACCTTCCGAGCGCGTCAAGGCCGCCTTCGGAGAACTCTATCCCACGGTCGAAGAGATCGAAGAAAATTTTCTCAAGACCACTACCGGCTTGTTTGGAAGCGGTTGGGTATGGGTTACCGTAACCAAAGCGGGTCAATTCAAATACGAAACATCACCCAACCAAGATGTGCCGTTTGGATCCGGTAAAATGCCGCTCTTCGGCCTGGATGTTTGGGAACACGCCTATTATCTCAAATACCAGAATAAGCGGGCGGACTATGCCAAGGCATTTACAAAAATCATCAATTGGAATTTCGTAAACGCCCGTTTTGAAAAATATGTTGGGTGATATTCGGAGTGTCCATTTCGTCGGCGTGGGCGGCACGGCGATGGCGAGTGCCGCCGTCGCCATGTATCAACGCGGTTACCAGGTCACGGGCTCGGACCAAAATGTCATTTACCCGCCCATGTCGACGTTCCTGGCCGAGCACGGCGTCCGAGTGATGGCGGGTTACGCCGAGGCCAATTTGAGCCACCGTCCAAATCTGGTGGTAGTAGGAAATGCGATTTCTCGCGGAAACCCCGAGGCCGAAGCGGTCCTAGACGGCAAGTTGCGATATTGTTCACTCCCAGAATTACTTAAAGAGTACTTCATCCGGGGTCGCCGATCACTCGTCATCTGCGGCACTCATGGCAAGACTACGACCACTTCGCTGCTCACTTGGGTCTTTGAATCCGCTGGTTTGAACCCATCTTATCTCATTGGCGGAATTCCGCTCAATCTGGGACAAGGTGCTCGGTTTACTGATTCCGAGTGGTTTATTATAGAGGGCGACGAATATGACACCGCTTTTTTTGATAAACGCTCAAAATTTGTTCACTACCTGCCCGAAGTCGCACTGATCAACAATCTTGAATTTGATCACGCCGATATTTTCAGCTCGCTGGCCGAGATCCAACTCGCCTTTCGTCGATTGGTGAATCTCGTCCCCCGCAATGGCCTCCTGTTGGCCAACGGTGACGACCCGAATATCAGTCCAGTCCTGGACGTGAAGCATTGTCCGGTGAAACGCTTCGGCCTCGGAGCGGCTAATGATGTTCGAGCGAGTAGCCTTCGACTGCAGGAAAGCAACTCGGAGTTCCACTTGGGTGACACCACTTTTGTTATTCCACTCATCGGTGAACTCAACGTCCGTAACGCACTCGCGGTCGCCGCTTGCGCCCGGCATTGTGGGTTGACTGATTCACAGATTCAGGCTGGGTTCACCTCGTTTAAGGGAGTTTCTCGACGCATGGACGTCCGCGGCGAGGCGGGCGGTGTGACGGTTGTCGATGATTTTGGACATCACCCGACGGCTGTTCGGGAAACCGTTCGAGCGTTACGGGTGAAATTTCCGGGGCGACGGCTCTGGGCCGTCTTCGAACCGCGCTCCAACACCACCCGCCGCAATGTATTCCAAACAGAACTCGTCGACGCCTTAGAGCGTGCGGACTTGATCGTGGTGGCCGAGGTAGCCCGGCTTGAACAACTCCGCCCAGAAGAACGGCTCAACCCCGAAAAGTTAATGCAAGACCTGCGTTTGACCGGCAAACCAGCGGCCTACTTGCCCACGGTAGATTCCATTGTTGAGCATCTCGCGGCCGGAGTGAAACCAGGTGACGTCGTCTGCGTATTCAGCAATGGGGGGTTCGGCGGAATTCACGAGCGTCTTTTGCAACGCTTGGCAAATCCAGTTAGTGCGCCCCCTGCTCGATCCAAGTCTTGACCAACGCCTGTTGTCGAGTCGGCAACCGGTGTTTCTCGGGAACGGGCAGATCCTCGTCGTTGCCGCCAACGATCGTCAGCAAAGCACTCTTTGCAGCATTTCCCGGCTTCACGACCGCGCCATAGGTGCTGCCACCTTTCAAAAACGCGCCGACATTCTCGACTGAAAAACTGCCTTTCGCGGTGGCCCCAGAATGACATTCGGCACAGTGCGCTTTGAGAATAGGACTGAGATCGTCCGCGAAGGTCACCGGGCGGATGATCTCGTTGACCACCCCCTCGGGCCACGCGGCACCTTGGTCGATCCACGCCCGTAAGATCCCGACTTGCTCCACGGTGAGTTTCTCTGATTCAACGGGCTTATCGCTTGGGGGCGGCATGAGCATTTCGTCAATCAAACCGCACACCAGATGAATCAAAGTACTCTGTTCGCTGCGGCCGGGAACGATAGTTGGTCCCGCATCGGTATCCTTAAACGCGCCGGACTTGATATCACATCGGTACTTCCCCTTCTGCTTCTCCGGTCCGTGGCATTTGAAACACGCTTCTTTCAGCAGCGGATAGACCTCCCGTTCAAAATCGACTTTCCGCGATACGGGCAAAGGCAATCGAGTGACGTCAATTTTAGGTTTCTCAGCGGCGGCGGCGCAGACACCTATCGCAGCAATAAGGTTCAACTTCGACCTAATTAGGCAACCGAACCAGCGTTGAGAACCGAGGGATTTCACGAACGGGATCATTGCGCATCGGATTCAAGATGCCAAGCCACGAACAGCACCCATCCAAGAGTCCTTTCATTTTCAAAGAAACGCAAGTAATATAAATCTGACACATAACACCACAATTGCGCAATTGAGTAGCTCAATAATACGATACAATCACCGGTAAAAACCATATATACTATATTGACATATTAAGCTCCGGCTCAATTTCACGTCGATTATCATATGACAGATTTATTAATTTGGATCTCGAAATTTCAATCGCGCTTGAATATAAACACACATTATTAATTGCTAACTCCAAATATTTATATTGTCCGTCATAATGCATTGACAACTTTCGCCTCGTTCATATGATAGTCAAATAGTTTGTTGCTGAGTAAATAAACACTCCGAAGAAACGTCAAAAAAATAGTGCCATGCATATATAAATTACAAATTTATAAATTGTCTGCAAAAATAAATAGACAATGTCGAGTTACGTCTTGGCGAGTCAAATAGATTATGACTGAATAACTGCACGTCACCGGTAATCGATGCCATCTCTTGCCTCGGTCCGGTTGATTTGGCGGCGGGACTGCTACTGTACCCGTCAGATGTCCGCTCCGATACCCCCGGAAAATCCGCACGCGCTCCCGCCCAATTTCGTGATCATTCTCTTTGCGGCACTCGCTGGCGGATTGGGGCCAGGAATCTTCATGACGCTAATCGGGACACCGGGAACCCGCAGTTCGCCTCTTTTCGGACTCCTTCTGCCCTGGACGGTCGCCCCGTTTCTATTGGCCGTACGCGCCGGTTGGAGTGCCCGGAATCAGCCCGTCGCACGGATCCTTGCGGTCTTGACCACCCTCGCCGCGTCGGGTGGGTTCGTGACCTATCTCTACGGACTGCTCTTCCACCCCAACGGTGCCCAAAACACCCAGCTCTTCTTTTGGGTGCCGACAGTCCAACTCCTCATGATCTTACGGGTGGCGGTGCGGGCATTTCGAGACGCTAAGCCAGACTAACACGCCGAACCCACGTCGGAGTATTCGTATTGTTGCATCGTTTTGTTCACAACCAATTGCGGCTATTTTCTTTGCCACTTTTGCCAATAACGGTCGTCGAAAAGCGAAACTGGATATTTGTCGGAATTCTTTACGGTTTGAAATTCTATTTTAACCAGCAGATAATCAACTTGTTATGAATAATTTTGAGGATAAATCGTTGATTTAGAATTAAATTTGTCGCGTTTCTTTACAACTTTCATTTGAAAGTTCCAAAAGCGGGCGTGCCAGAATAACGATAACTCATTGTTTATCAGGTGCTTATAAAGCTTCCGAAAACGATCTGCGTTCTTGGCGCTAATCTTGCTTCCCAATCGAGGATCAGCTGTTAAATTATCAAAACCATGAAAACAAAGCTATCCTCCCCGCTTGTTCTTGCAGTCTCGGCAGTTCTTTTAGCACCTAGTGCGACCAGAGCGGCCTTCCTCAGTTTCGACGACACAAGCCCAACTGAAACAATCACCGTTTCGGCCAACGATTTTGAACGTGGGCTTTCTCTGAACGGTAATCTATTTCAGAGTGGTCTCCACAACCCTGCATTCAAAAATTTTCCTGAGACCGGTTCTATCCTTTTTGATGGCACTTGGAGAGTTCCAGGTATCGTTGATAATGGCGTTTCCACCATTTACTTGGTGGAACGTGGTACGCCAGGTACGCCAAGCCTCGTCAGCGATGTTTTCCGATATGAATGGAATATTGGGGGTGGTTTAGGACACGTTCAGGGCAGATTTACCTCCGATTTTAACGGTAACCTCGGGCCACTCCCTCCGGTCCTCGGTGCG
>JAYVTS010000020.1:0-9420 GCA_043788645.1 Verrucomicrobiota bacterium | reverse complement strand
GCCGCTTCATCCACATAGGCTCCGAAGCCGAGGGTGAGGCCCGTTTTGAACGGAAACGGGACTTGTGCCCCAAAGACGCCGTCCAAGTACATCTTCACGGTGACGCCGTTGACCACCAACTTCATGCGATGGTTCTTATTATTGTCAAAGCTCCCGCCGTCAAAAGCGAGAATGTTGATGCTATTACCCACGGGATTGTCATCCGCTCCACCCGTCATTTTATTATAGCCCCACCCGAAATTGCGACCGTCATGGGCCACATAATCGTTGAAGAAGACAAAGTTACCGGCTCCGTCCCGCACCCAAATACCGGTCCGCTCTTCGGCTCCGGTACCGGTCACGAGATCGAAATCGAGCAAGGTGCGGTCGATTTCAAACGTCACCGGCGCCGTGGCTTCGGGGGCGAAGGTCTGAGTGGTAAACAGGGCGATGCCCGGCCAGAGCGGGGAATCGACAACGACATTGAAGCTCGCCTGGCCCGCGACCGCTTTGACCGAGGATTCAGCGGTGGCGGTGCCCGTTTCAAAGGCGGTGTCGTCTTGCTTCCACTTCGCCGTATCAATCGTGGCACCCGAGAAGTCATCGCTGAGGAGTACTTTGGGTACGGCCACAATTTCCACCGAAACGGATCCTGAAACACAGACCGCCGGGGTGCTGACGACATTAAAGCTCGCGGCACCGAGCCCGACGGGAGAAACCTTGAAGGTTTGAGTATTCGGAGCCCCGGCAGCAAAGTTTAGGGTGAGGACTCCACCCACGGCACCCGCGGGGATGGCGACGGCTGGATGGTCACTCGTGACGGTGACGGCAACCGCTGCGGTATCATTCAGCAATTGCGGAATGGTGATCGTGACGGTCTGCGAGGCATCGACCGAAGTCGCAGTGATCGCGGCCGGGAGTGCGCTGAGACACGGGAGGATGTTTTCAATATGAACGTTATCGAATTGGGCATTGACGGTGTCGCCTGTGGACCGGGCATAAGCGCCTAGCTCAAAGAAAATACCGACGCTGACTTCAAACGGGAACTTACCTCCGGAAACTCCGTCCAGGAAAACTTCTACCGTTTGCCCATCGGCCACGAGTTTCAGGGCGTGTTTGGAGAGGTCTGCATCGAGGCCATCGAAGACGGTCAAGTTTGCCCCGTCGCCGGTGGAACTGCCCGGGTTCACGTTGACTTCCCAGCCGTTTGCGCCGGCGTTTTGAGCGAAGAAAACGAACTTAGAACGATCCGCAGTCGTGATAAAAATTGCGGACCGTCCAGCCGTGCCCGCTTGATCCAGGGAGACACGATCCACCCCAAAAACGAGGTTGAGATCCTTGGTGGCAAGATAGGAATTTTTGGTTTTGAGGGAAGCGCCGGACCAGAAATCGGTATCGGCCGTTCCGCTAATTCCCAGGTTTCCGCCGGACGACGTGACGGTGTAGGTGCCGGTTCCCGCTTCAAAACTGGTTTGCGAGACTTGCCATTTATTGGTATCGAAACTGTTGGCGGCGAAGTTTTCATCCAGCTTGACGCCGGGGCCTGAGATGACGGCTACGGCGAGTTGATTGCCACCCGCTAGATCGCCGCCCAAGGTGAAGTTAGCGCCACCCAGCGCGAGACCTCGCACCCGGAACGTAGCGGTCGTTGCACCACCCGCTGGGAACACCAAGCTGAGGGTCCCGCCGGTCCCGCCTTCGGGAATCGCGATCGTCGGATTGTCCGAACTCACCGTCACCGTGACGGAGCTTTGAGCGTTGAGTCCCGTCGGGATGCGAACGGTCAACGTGGGGCTCAGGGTTGCGGCCCGGACACTGACGGACGTCGAGGCAAACGTGGATCCACCCGCGGTTTCAATCTTCAGATTGTCCCAAGTGGTGTCTCCCGTGTCGTTGTTTGCTCGGGCATAGGTACCGAACTCAAAAACCACGGGAGAGAACGGAAACGCTATTTCGGCTCCTTGTTGGCCATCGAGGAGCAGCTTCACCGTCTTGCCATCGGCCACCATACTCATTTTTCGCAGGGTGCCGTCATCGAAGGTTCCGCCGTTGAACACCGCAATATCCGTGCCGCTGCCGGTTGGAACGTCGCCATCTTGCCCAATCAAACGATTGTAGCGCCACCCACCTTCTCCGCGGACATCCGCAAAGAGCACATATTTGGTTCGGGTCGCGTCCAAGATCCACAAGGCGCTTCGGGAAGCACTGCCAATCCCTTTTTCGGAAACTCGATCAATCGACAGAGTGACGGTGGCCGCATCGGAAGCTTCAAACGTGGGCAGTACGCGTAAGGTGCCGCCGGACCACCATTGAGTGGTCGTGGTTCCGACAAATTCGAGCACGCCGTCATGGGCCGTGGCATGGATGTCGCCCTTTCCACCCTCAAAGAAGGGTGCGTCGGCCGCGTATTTTGCCGGGTCGACGATATTGGCGGCGAAATCATCTTGGAAGACCACCGTCGTCTGCCGAATCGCGCTTTCGACCTTGAGGTTATCCCACTTCGTCGCCGCGGTATCATTATTGGCGCGGGCATAGCTGCCGAATTCAAAAACCACCTTGGTAAATGGGAATTTGACTTCCGCGCCGACCACACCGTCCAGCATCAGTTTCACGGTCTTGCCGTCGGCGAGCAGGCTCATCCGTTTCTGACCCCCATCATCAAAGGTACCGCCGTTGAACGCGATAATATCGGTGCCGCTCCCCGTTGGAACATCGCCGTTTTCACCGATCGAACGATTAAATCGCCAGCCGCCTTCACCACGGACATCGGCAAAAAGCACATACTTGGTCTTGGTCTCGTCGAGAATCCAGAGCGCACTGCGGGAAGCACTTCCAACCCCGGCTTCGGCCACGCGATCAATGGAGAGCAGCACAGGGGTTTGCTCCGTGGCCGGAAACGAGGGGACGATCCGCAAGGTCCCGCCGGACCACCATTGAGTGGTCGTGGTGCCAACGAATTCGACGACCCCGTCGTGAGCCGTGGCATGGATGTCCCCTTTGCCACCTTCAAAGAAAGGGGCGTCGGCTTGGAATTTGGCGGGATTGATCGTGGCCGACGAAAAATCATCGGCAAAGACCACTGCGGTCGGACGTACCGCTTCAATCTTCAAGTTGTCCCATTTGGTGGCTGCGGTATCGTTGTTGGCTCGGGCGTAGCTGCCGAACTCAAAGACGACTTTCGGGAACGGGAAATCTACTTCGATGCCCAATTGGCCGTCGAGGAGCAGTTTCACGGTTTTTCCGTTCGCGACCAAGCTCATCCGTTTCTGGCCGCCGTCGTCGAAAGTTCCACCGTTGAACGCAACGATATCGGTTCCACTGCCCGTCGGAACATCGCCGTTTTGGCCAATGGAACGATTGAATCGCCAACCGCCTTCACCGCGGACATCGGCGAACAGAACATACTTTGTTTTGGTCTCGTCCAGAATCCAAAGCGCACTTCGCGAGGCCGTACCGACTCCGGCCTCAGCCACTCGATCAATGGATAGAGTGATCGGAGCGGCTTCCGAGGCATTGAAGGTCTGAGCCACACGCAGGGTGCCGCCGGACCACCATTGAGTGGTCGTGGTGCCGACAAATTCAATGACGCCATCGTGGGCGGTGGCATGGATGTCCCCCTTGCCGCCTTCAAAAAATGGCGCATCGGCGACGTATTTGGCCGGATCAATCGTGGCCGTCGAAAAATCGTCTTGAAACAAGACCGTACTGATTTGAGCGGACACAGGGGCCGCGGTTCCCACCAGCAGCAAGCCGACTAACGCGGCCCGCCATCCCTGGGTGTGTGAAGCCGTTCGGTCGATGAAATTTCGCCACCGCGAGGACACCGACAACGGGTGAGGCAGGGATTGAGGATTGTGTTTGATTGAGTGCATAGTTTTTTGCCAAAAAAGGCTTATTTTACGCGATACCCACCCCCGAAAGAGTTCGATATTTAGGACGAAACGATTCGTTCGAAAACCGTGACTCAAACGGCACTTGCGGGATTGTACCAATGAAGCCCAAAATAGGACCCGTGGTCAAACGACAATTCACCTCGAGGACACTTTTTTTCAGGCACTCCAACGACCAGATCGGCCGCGATGGCTCGAAACTTCCCCGAATCGCTTTCCGGTTTGAATAAAAGGGACGCTACCGGGTCGGGTAGGGATGATTCCGTGTTCCAGGTCACGTTTAAGCCGTTTTCTCGGATTATTCCTCGTTTTTGTCGGCAGTGGGATTGCCTGCCTCCACGCCGGTACCTTCTGGATTTGGGCCGAAGGTAGCGGCAGTAAGGAGGCGGCCCGGCTTCGCCGCCGTTTCGAAGTGACCCAACCGCTGCGCGAGGGAATCCTTTTTCTGACCTGCGATAATGGCGCCCGCGTCTTCCTCGATGGTCAACCGGTCCTGACCAATACGGATTGGAACCTACCGGCCAAGGCCGATCTGACCCTCAAGTTGAACCCCGGCAAACACGAACTCCTGGCCGAATGTAAGAATGAGGGAGACGTCGCGGGTCTGGTGGCTCGATTGACCCTTAAACCTCGTGAGGGAAAGGAAACCGTGGTCGAGACGGATGCATCCTGGGAAGCGACGGTGCCCGGTCGCACTGAATGGACACCCGCCAAAGTGGTGGGTAAATATGGGGATCAACCCTGGGGCAATGCCCTCGCCTCGGCCGGTGTACCCGCTGCTCCTCCCACCGCGACCGCTCCCGAAACCATCCAGATTCGCCCGGGTTTTAAGGTGGAATTGATTCATGCCGTGCCCATGTCGTCCCAGGGGTCCTGGATCAGCATGACGGTCGATCCCCAAGGGCGACTCATTACGTGCGATCAAAACGGGGGGCTTTTCCGCCTGACGCTATCCCCTCCCGGGTCCGCTGCGCCGGCGGTGGTTGAGCGGCTCACCAATTCCGTCGGAGGCGCCCATGGGCTGCTTTGTGCGTTTGGGAGCCTCTACGTCATGGTGAACGAGCAGGGCGGGCGACAGGGGCTTTGGCGACTGCGCGATACCGACGGCGATGGTCAATATGATGAGGAAAAACTCTTGCGGCGCATTGACGGCGGCGGCGAGCACGGTCCGCACGCGATTGTCCTCTCACCCGACGGAAAATCGATCTACGTGGCGTGTGGGAATCATACGAAGTTGCCCGAGCACCTCGAGCTTTCTCGGGCGCCGAGGGCGTGGAACGAGGACCAAATTGTGACCCGACTCTGGGATGCGAATGGTCATGCCCGAGGCATCCTCGCGCCCGGCGGTTATATCTGTAAAACCGATCCTGACGGGAAGGTTTTTGAACTCGTCAGCTCTGGTTATCGCAACCAATACGATTTCGCGTTCAATGCTGAGGGAGACATTTTTACCTATGATTCCGATATGGAATGGGACGCTGGGATGCCGTGGTATCGCCCCACCCGAATCTGTCTAGCAACGAGTGGCAGCGATCTCGGCTGGCGTTCCGGCGCGGGTAAATGGCCCGCGTATTATCCGGACAGTGTCCCGGCGGTAGTGGACATCGGTCCCGGTAGCCCGACGGGCGTGGTCTCCGGGCAAGGCGCCCGTTTCCCCGCCCGCTATCAGAACGCGATTTTTGCCAATGACTGGACCTATGGCACCATGTACGCGATCCATCTCACTCCGGAAGGGGGCGGTTATCGGGCGGAGAAAGAGGAATTCCTCAGCGGTCGCCCCTTGCCCCTCACGGACGTGCTGATCCATCCGGCCGATGGTGCGATGTATTTCGCAATCGGTGGGCGGGGAACCCAGTCGGCGGTCTATCGCGTGACCTACGTGGGTACGGAGAGCACCGGGCCAATGGCCTCCTCGAAACTCACGCCCGATCACCAGTTGCGTCGTGATCTCGAAGGTTTTCACGCGGACGGAACGGGGCCGGATATCATCCCCAAGGCGTGGCCGCATTTGGGGAATCCAGACCGGTGGATTCGCTATGCGGCACGGGTTGCAGTGGAACGCCAGACGGTGGCGGGTTGGGCGGACCGAGTGTTCGCGGAGCAACGCCCGTGGGGCGTGATCGAAGGGGCCGTGGCGTTGGCTCGAATGGGTTCGGCGGCTCATCGTGATCGGTTGCTGGAACTGCTCAATCGTCTCGATCTCGGGAAACTCGATGAATCGGCCCGCCTCGCGGCGGTTCGCGCCTACCAGTTAACTCTGATCCGTCTCGGGTCACCCGAAGGCTCTCTCCGCACCTCGACGATCCAACGATTGGATGCCCTCTACCCGTCATCGAGTCGTTCACTTAATCGAGAATTAGCGGGCACACTGATTCGCATCGGCGCGCCCGGGGTGGTGGCCAAAACCGTTCCGTTGATGCTGACGGCCAATGATGCTGATTTAACCTATGCCAGCGATGCGCTCTTAGAGCGAAATAAGGGTTATGCCGATCCGTTTACCCACGCCTCCGCGAGCCGCCCGAACCAAGAACAAATCGCTTTCGCGTACTTGTTGCGGGAAGCCAAGAGCGGATGGACGCCCGCATTGCACAAAGCGTTTTTTGGTTGGTTTCCGCGGACTGCTCCGTGGCAAGGCGGTAATAGTTTCCGTGGCTTTCTCGAAAACATTCGCAAAGACGCCCTGGCGAACGTCACGGATCCGGCGGAGCGCGAGACTTTTTCGTCTCTCTCGACGAGCCAAGCGCCGCGAGGCGATCCCCAATATGCCGCTCCCCAGGGGCCTGGCCGCGCCTATACCGTTGAACAAGCACTGGCCTTGATCGGCACCGGGGTGAAGGGACGCAACTATCAGGACGGCCGCAGTCTATTTAATTCCATTGGCTGCGCGACCTGCCATCGTTTTAATGGAGCTGGCGGAGGCGTGGGCCCCGATCTCACGGGAGTGGCGGCACGATATACCTCGCACGACCTTTTGGAAAACATCATTGAACCGTCGAAGGTGATCTCAGACCAATATGGTTCCGAGGAAATCCTATTAGCTGACGGATCGACTTTGGTCGGTCGTGCCTATGAGGAAAGTGGGAAGCTCGTGGTGGTTGCGGATCCGCGCAATCCAGACGAATCGACGTCCGTACCGATCAGCCAAGTGAAGGCGCGCAAACCCTATCCTATTTCGCTGATGCCGGCGGGTCTGATCAACGCGCTCAACTCCGACGAAGTCCTCAACCTAGTGGCCTATTTACAAGCGGGCGGCGACCCGAAAAGCCCGCTCTTCGCGCCGTGACCTTACCTGGATACGGATCACACGCTTCAAAGCGGCAGAAAACAATTTCTTTTGCGGCGATTCGTTTCCCTCCTCGGGGCCGCTTGATCGAGGCGTCAAGGAACTAAGACCAGCCGAAAAAAGGCGATCACGCTATTGGGGGAACGGATCGCAGAATAACTCCCGTGTCCTTGCGCGTCCGTCACGCTGGTGCTGAGAGCTTCCCAGGGTCCTCCGTCGAAGGCCAAAGAAATACGACTTTCAATCCGATATTTTTGCGACGGCAGTCCGACAAAACCGAGCGCCAGCTGATCCTCAACAAGAATGCCGCTCGTAAATCGAGGCGGCGCGGGAGGATTCGCCAGACGGGGGGTAGGCGGGTTCAAAATTCCAATATGATTCCCACCATCTGGCTCTCGGCCTTGGCTGATATCGGGTAATTGAATGCCAAAGGACACGGCGTCTAATAAAATGCCGTCCGGGTTTGCCAAGGTAATCGTGCCCGCATTTTTTGAGAGCTTAAAGTTGGTATGCAAATCGCCTCTCTGCGGCACGTTTTGTTCCGGCTCGCGGTCGGCCCAGACCAACAGATGCCCACCCGCCGCCAGGACATAACTAGGCGGAATCTGAAACGTTGCTCCATTCGTCGGCGAATTACCAAGGTAATAACCTGCTAAATTGATCGGCCGAGCCCCTGCGTTGTACAGTTCGAACCAATCTTCAAATTTTCCATCCGCCGGATCCGCCAGAGTTGTGCGATTGTCAGCCAACCATTCATTGATGAACACGGAGTTGTCCGGAGCGCGGAGCGTGTTCGTCGCTGAAGGGGTAGCGGTAGAAAAGGAGTGACGTCGAAGGAGGTCACCGTCTGGGAAATCACCGAAGGAACGATCAGGCCCAGGGGATAAAAATTGAATCGAGTCTAAGGTCCCGATACGATTTTCAACCTGCTGACTCAGGACCAAGAAACCACTCCTTCCGACGATAAAATCCGTGTGCGGTGCCGCCGCGGTTGAGGCCGCGGTATCGCCATCCAACCAGACGATGAGGAAACCGTAGGCAGGAACGACGGCCTCCCCCGGGAAACTCCACGCGGCGAGGTTGGCCGTCGTCGGACTGAGGAAGCATTGGGTCAACAACTGGTCATGATCAGAATCATTGTATAATTCCACCCAGGGCCGGAACCGCCCCATGTTATCACGCAAAGTCTCCGTATTATCGACCATGAGTTCGTTCAATGCCAACGGGGCCAGCGGCGGTAAGGGATGGGCGCCGGTATTGGCCAGTCCGGGTGTGGCCGACGGTCCGAGGTCGGGTGCGCCGCCATTTTGATTGGCGGTCAGCCAATTGGCGGCTCGGCGAGCGTCTTGGGTCGAATCAATGAGCTGCAACGAATACCCCGGCTCGGGGGTGGGCCAGGGGGCCAGCGTGCTGTAGCGCACTTCGTCAATGAGGACGTCTTGGCCCACGATGACCCCGGGTTGAACCAATTTTAAGGTCTCGCCGAACGGATCCAGTTGACCGCTAAACTCGCCCGCCACCCGCAATTGGCTGCCATAGGTTTGGTTGAAAACAAAGCGATCTGAAGGGATCACTAAACGCTCATTTGGTGCCAGAAAGGTGCCAGCGGGAAGTGTATAATGAATCCCTTCGATTCGCCATCCCGATAGATCAAAAGCGGTGGTTGTAGAGAGGTTCTGAAGTTCGATCCAGGTGGCCCCTCCCGGCCAACGGGGAGTGGGCAGAATCTCGGTGAAAACAATCCGACCGACGGGCGATTCGGTAACGCCGGTTACTACGACCACGACGGGAACGGGAGGATTGGTGATCGGAAGGCCGACTCCGTCGAGACCGCTGAGGAGCCAGGTGTTCGATCCGGTTGGAAACGGAATCTTAGCGGTCCAGGCAGTGCGGGTGGTCCAAGTGACGGTGATGGGCTCGCCATTGAGGGTGAGGACACGGGCATTGAGGGGTGCGGTGCCCGTGAGTGTGACGAGGTTCGCTGAACGCGTCACCCCGTTCGTCAACGCGGCGCTGAGGCTGAGTGCGGGGCTCCCGTTGGTGAGTTGGCGAATCAGACTATCACGGCGTATCTTGAGGTAGGATTTGATGCCGCTGGGAGACGCGACACCGCTGGCGCCATGGCTGCGCAGGCCGGCGAAACGGGAATCGAGAATCGGCTGGTAGCGGTTGGTCATGAGGGGACCGTTCACGGCCTCCAACATGGCTTGATAATATTTTCGGGAGAACGTGGGGTTGGTGTTGACTGGGCCCACGGTGGTTCCGCCG
>JAYVTS010000019.1:0-49919 GCA_043788645.1 Verrucomicrobiota bacterium | reverse complement strand
CCACTTGGAAGCTAAAGAAGGCATCCGGGACGAAAAAGTGGAGAAGAAGTATGAGGCGGCCCTCAAAGTCCGAGAAGCGGCGGCCAAGAAGGCCGACCGCTCAGTCTCTCCCTGGGTGACCTATTTCCCCAATCAATTTCTCTGCACTTTTCCCGTCGCGCGAGCCGCCGAAAGCCCCGGCGCTGAAACTGAAGCTCCAATATAGGTGCCACAACTTTCCCGAACCACCAGCGTCGGCGTGAGCAATTGGCTGCGCGGTGGCAGCGTGGGGTCGAGGATGCGATCGAGCATCGCCCGCAATGCCGCGACGGCGATATCACGACACGGTTGGTGAACCGTGGTCAATGGACTCGATAAAAGCGTGGCAAAGCGAACGTCATCAAATCCGGCAACTCGAATATCGTCCGGCACCCGCCCACCTTGCTTTTGGATCGACTGCAGCAGTTCCGCGGCGGTGTAATCGTTCGCGCAGAGCAACGCGTCCCACGGTCGCCCCGCGAGCAACCGCCGGGTAAAGCCCGGTTCCTTAGGATCGCCGATCCGCACCCAGTCTCGAGGGAAGTCCAATCCCCGCCGGACGAACGCTTCCCGAACACCCGCAATCCGAGCGTCCACGGTCGAGGCCGAGTGAGGTCGAGCCACAAACGCAATGCGTTGACAGCCCAGTTTAAGGAAGTGCTCGGCCAGCAAATATCCGGCCGCCATATTATCGAGCCCGACCAAGTCGAAGTCGCTACGCTTAGGGAAAGGCCCGATGTCGCGGTCGATCAAGATCACTGGAATGCCGACTTGCCTGAAGCGTTCAGCAATCTGCCGGTTGATTTCCTCGCGGTGAGCCACCAGTTCGAACGGAGCGAAAAAAACGCCGTTCAGCCCCCGTTTTACGAATTGTTCGCAGATTTCTAACGCTTGTTCCGCAGTCAGATTCGGGTTCGGGCTAGAATCAAGGCTAGAATGGATGGCACCACCCCAGAGCAGACTGTAGTCGTGAGACCGCGCCAGACCCGCCAGCTCGCCGCAGATGAGCTCAAAAATTTCCGTTCTTCCCAATCCAGGAATCAGGAGCCCCAGCTGTCGAGTGTGGTTGGCCGCCACCTCCGGTCGACGCACGAAACTCCCCGAACCCATCCGCCGCTCAATCACTCCCCGAGCCTCCAATTCCTTCAAAGCTCGGATCACTGTCGGCCGCGAAACCAAGTGCTGCCGGACCAACTGAGCTTCACTGGGCAATCGGGCACCGACCCCGTAACGACCCGTCGCAATCGCATTCTCCAGATCTTGCGAGATCCGCTGGTGCTTAGGGCGAGGATCGTCCGACATCGTTCTGTACGTCTGCCTGTTACTGACAGGTTGTCAACCTGTCAAGATAGGAAACAATCACCTGAATGACATCTACGGTGGTGGTATCCTGCGCAGGGTTTAACGCTTTTTAGCTCCCCCAGTTTAGGTACTGCGTGCCTCGGTGAATATCGAGTCGACTTGGCCATCAGATATGGGCGGGCACTCCGATGACGTACCAGAGCTTTCGACGCAGAATTATCCGCCTGCCGCTGGCAGTGCCGATGACGTTGGCACTTTCGTCCGCGTTGTCGGCAGCCCCCGGGCCCACCTTTCAAGAGCCATGGCGGCCACAGTTCCACTTCACCCCACCCACAACCTGGATGAACGATCCCAACGGGATGGTGTACTACGACGGCGAGTATCATTTGTTCTACCAGAACAACCCCTTGGGGGACAAGTGGGGACACATGAGTTGGGCCCACGCGGTCAGCCGCGACCTCACCCGCTGGGAACATTTGCCCTTGGCCCTGGCGGAGGAGAATGGAGTGATGATCTTTTCCGGAAGTGCCGTGGTTGATTGGAAAAATTCGAGTGGGTTTGGCCGGGACGGTCAGCCACCGATGGTGGCCATCTACACCGGACACTACACCGCCAAACCGCTCCAGAACCAAAACCTCGCTTACAGCACCGACCGGGGTCGGACCTGGACCAAGTTTACCGGCAATCCAGTGCTCGATATCGGTGAGACCGACTTCCGCGATCCCAAGGTGTTTTGGCATGCAGCCACGGCGCGTTGGATTATGGCCGTCTCGTGGCCGCTCAAGCGAAGAATCCGATTCTACAGCTCGACGAATCTAAAATCGTGGACCCAGCTGAGCGACTTTGGACCGGCCGGTTCCACCACCGGAATCTGGGAATGCCCGGATCTCTTCCCGGTTCGGGTCGAAGGCAAACCGCAAGAATCCCACTGGGTCCTGATTGTCAACGTCGGTTCGGGCGGCCCCGCCGGTGGCTCGGGCACGCAATATTTTGTGGGTGAATTCGATGGCACCCGCTTCCTGCCAGATGCCCAGTCGATCTTGGCACCAATTCCCGCATCCGTTCCGGCGGGCCGGATGCTCGGCACGTTCGACGACGGCACTTACGGCAGCTGGAGAGCCACTGGCGACGCCTTCGGCGACGCTCCGGCCACCGGTTCCATCGGTACGCAACAGCCAGTCGATGGCTTCGTCGGGAAGGGTTTGATCAATACTTTTAGAAATGGAGACGTCTCCCAAGGAATACTGACCTCACCCAATTTCACGGTGGACCGAAAACATCTGAGCTTTTTAGTCGGAGGCGGCAACCAACCGGGCAAACTGGCGGTCAATCTCCGAGTGGATGGTAAAGAAGTGCGGACGGCGACGGGCGGCGACTCGGAACGGTTGACGTGGCGATCCTGGAACGTCGAAGAATTTCTCGGTAAGACCGCTCAATTAGAGGTTGCGGACCGTGCGAGCGGTGGCTGGGGACACCTGAGCGCCGACCATTTTCTTCTGGCCGACCAACCGGCTCGCAACGCCACCGAATCCGCGCTCTGGGCCGATTACGGAAGTGATTTTTACGCGGGAGTTTCCTGGTCGGACATTCCTGCGCGCGACGGTCGGCGGCTTTGGCTGGGCTGGATGAGCAACTGGACTTATGCCAATGATGTGCCCACTCAGCCCTGGCGCAGCGCGATGTCCGTGCCCAGGGAATTGCTCCTCCGCAAGACTCCCGCCGGTTGGCGGCTGCTGCAACAGCCCGTTCGCGAATTGACGCCTATCAGGGGTACCGGTGAGTCCGTCCACCGTCTCGGGGTATCACGCGCGAACCGCTGGCTGGAAACCAAGCACTTTGCGTCGGGCCTTTCTGAACTGGAGCTTCAACTCGATCACGTTCCGTCAACTGGGGGGATCACCCTGGAAGCTCGGCACGGCGGCACCGAGATCACCCGAGTGGAATTGGATTTTGATGCGGGCGCGATACGCCTCGACCGAACCCGATCCGGGCGCAAGGACTTCCATCCCTCTTTTGCCGACGTCCATTCGGCCCCTCTCCGAATCGCCAATGGAAAAGCCACCGTTCGGTTGCTTGTCGACACCTCTTCCATTGAGGTTTTCGCCCAAGACGGCGAAAGCGTCCTCACGGATCTGGTTTTGCCCAGTTCACCACAGCTCACGTTTCAACTCGTCGCGGTTGGTTCCACTGATCGTCTTAGGATTGCCTCGCTGACTGTTTGGCCGCTTCGCTCGGTTCCACCCGTTTACAAACTTGTAACTCCATGAATGTGTCACACCTCGCTCTGCATCATTCCCACCGGATCGGGCGGCCCTCGCGCTCGACCGCCTTCACCCTGATCGAACTCCTGGTAGTGATCGCCATTATCGCGATCCTGGCCGGGATGCTCCTGCCCGCGCTGGCTACGGCGAAAGAAAAAGCAAACCGGACTGCGTGTCTGAATAATCTCCGCCAAATTGGATTGTACATGCAGCTGTACACGGATGAATACCTCGATACTTTTCCCGCCCACCGCAACCAGGGTGAAACGGACAATCCGACCACGGCCGTGACCAATTGGTGGGGGAACGCCATCATCGGCTATTCCAAAAGTGGTTCGAACCTTTTCCATTGCCCGAGTATTAAAGGCAAACGGACCGATACCGGGGTTAAATGGGAGTGGAAATTCGACGTTCATAAGGTCGGGTATGGATATAATGCCTTTTTTTTAGGACACTTTCCTTATGGACCGGATTCGATCACCGTCTCCGGGGTCAAGTTTGACGTCGCGCCCTGGTTCAAACGATCCGCGGTCCTCAGCCCCAGTCAGACCCTCCTCTTGGGCGATGGAATTCCCAAATCGGACGGTTCCTGGAGCAGCAGCCTATGGTGGCCGACGAGTGGAATGGGAATCGGGCAAGGTCTTGAGGGCATCGACAACAATCGTCACCGCGGCAATGGCAACGTGGTCTTTACGGACGGCCATGCCGAGGCGCGCAAAGGTAGCCAAATCAACCCGCCCCTGGACCCCGTCAGCGGCGGCGCGAAAGCCCTCGATAATTCACAGTATTGGGATCCGTTAAACCGCGGCGGGCGCTAGACACAATCGGCCCGACCGCTCCTTCCATCCTCCTGTTATTTCCCCGGCTCATGCCGGCCCCCACTTCCCATGTCTTGGGATCACCTGCCAGCAACTCAACTACTTCCATTTCCCCCTTGAAATATCGCATTTTTTTTTGGTCGCTCACGTCCGCCTTAGCGGGATTTCTCTTTGGCTTCGACACCGTGGTCATCTCGGGTGCTGAACAAAAAATCCAATCTCTTTGGGGGCTGAGCCCCGCGATGCACGGTTTCGCTATGGCTTCAGCGTTGTACGGAACCGTATTGGGTTCCTTGCTAGGGGGCTGGCCCACGGACCGCTTTGGACGAAAGGTCACACTCGGTTGGATCGGTATTCTTTACGTGATCTCGGCCCTCGGATGCGCCTTCGCACCGGAAGTTTACTCCTTCATCGCGGCTCGATTCATCGGCGGGATCGGCATTGGAGTTTCGACCGTCGCCGCGCCGCTTTATATTTCGGAAATCGCACCACCCAGTCATCGCGGGCGTTTGGCCGGAATGTTTCAGTTCAACATCGTTTTTGGCATCGTCATGGCCTTCGTCTCCAATGCGATCCTCAGCGGAGTCGGAGAAAATGCGTGGCGCTGGATGCTGGGCGTCGCCGTGTTCCCCTCCTTCGCGTACACGCTGCTTTGTTTAGGTATCCCCGAAAGTCCGCGCTGGTTGCTCGGTCGAAAGGGAGATCGGACCAAGGGATTGGTCGTCTTGCGCTTGATTCAACCCGAAGCCTCCTTGGTGGAGTTGGAGGCCGAAGCGGATCGGTTGGGTCGGCCCGCGGTCGCTGGCGCATCGCTGGCGCCCTTCTGGGATCGACGTCATGCCGTCCCTATCGGGCTGGCAATCTTAGTGGCCTTCTTCAACCAGATGTCCGGGATCAACGCGATCCTCTACTTTGCGCCACGGATCTTTGCCCTGACCGGACTTGAGGAAAAGGCAGCCTTGCTCCAATCGGTGGGCATTGGTTTGACCAACCTGGTATTCACTTTCTTAGGCCTGTGGTTGATTGATCGTTGCGGCCGACGAACCCTGCTTTATATCGGCTCAGTTGGTTATATTGCGTCGCTGGGACTGGTCGCGTGGGCGTTCGCCACTCACCATTTAGGTATCGTGCCAGTCTGCATTTTTGCGTTCATTGCCGCTCACGCCGTCGGACAAGGCGCGGTCATCTGGGTGCTGATTTCAGAAATTTTTCCGGATCGACACCGGGCGGCCGGACAAGCACTCGGTAGTTCGACGCACTGGGTTTTTGCTGCGTTATTGACGACGTTTTTTCCGGCGATGATGGCCACTTTTGCCCCAGAACAGGTGTTTCTTTTTTTCTGTGGAATGATGATCCTTCAGCTGATCTGGGTGAAGTTCATGGTTCCTGAGACGCGAGGCCTGTCGTTGGAATCGATTCAGAAAAACTTGGGAATCGCATGCCACTAAAACCCTGTTTCCAGGTGTTGGGCCTCGGTGAAGTCCTCTGGGATCTGCTCCCGTCCGGTGCGCAGTTAGGAGGTGCGCCCGCAAATTTCAGTTGCCACACGGCGGCCCTCGGCGCGAACGCCGACTTGATTTCACAGGTTGGCCGCGATGCCCTCGGGGAAGAAGCGATGCGGCGGTTGCGTCACCGCGGATTCAAGCTCGCGGGAATCACGGTCGACCCGGATCGACCCACTGGAACAGTCGCCGTCACGGTGGATTCCGATGGGCATCCCCGTTTTAAGATTGCCGAGAACTCCGCTTGGGACGGAATTCGGGCGACGCCCGAGGCTCAAGAGGTAGTTAGCGCCGCCGCCGCCATCTGTTTTGGCTCGCTTGGACAACGCACCCGGGGTGGTTCTGCGGCCATTCAACAATTGGTGGCGGCCACAAGGCCCCGTGCTCTCCGAGTTTTTGACGTGAATTTGCGAACTCCGTTTTACACCGAAAGGGTCATCACTCAGTCCCTCGAACTTGCGAACGTACTCAAGCTAAATGAGACCGAACTTCCTGTACTCTCCGAGTACTATCGGTTGTCGGGTTCACCCGAAAAACAATTGGAAACTCTCGCCAACCGGTTCGAGTTAAACGTGGTCGCGCTAACGCTCGGCGCAGCGGGAAGTAAATTGTGGCGCGACGGAGTGTGGACCGCCGAGCCCGCTCGCCCCGTCATCGTGAAGGACGCGGTGGGCGCAGGAGATTCCTTCACCGCCGCATTGGTGATGGGGTTGTTACACCAATGGGAGACACCCGCACTATTGGCCGCAGCCAGCGAAATAAGTGCCTTTGTCTGCACCCAACCCGGAGCGACTCCGGACCTACCGACGAGATTCCTCGAACGTTTCCAATCTCAAGCGCACGCAACAGCGCGTTAGCCGACCAACCGCTGGTGACCTCCGAATCAGGGCAGCGGTTGATCGAGAGGCATCGGCATACCGGGCAGCCGATCATGGCTTCGGAGCATTCCGGCACCGTGGGGGTGCCCGTTCTATTTGGAAAAGAGTATTTCCCCTAGCTTTTAGCGTTAGAACCGACCTAGGGTTGAAATGAAGTGAGCTGGCCCCGAGCCCTTGTGCCCACCCACCGGCAACAGCAAACGAGCAGGATCGACCGTATTTTGTCGGACGCCCTCAAAGCCTTCGGCGAATTTCTAACGATCCGCCAATTCGGGCGCCCCACTGACTCGCGCGCGGCCCGGCCCTCCGTTGTTAAGCCCCGTCTGAGCTGGCGGCGGCCCGCATTCACACTCCTATTTGTATTTGGAACCGGCTCCGCCGCCACTCAACCACCGCCCAATGCCCATTTGCATTGGGCCTTTCAGCCGCCTCGCGAAATTCGCCCGCCCGCCGTTAAAAACACCGCCTGGCCCCAAACCGACCTCGACCGTTTTATCCTCGCGAAATTGGAAGCCAATCGTTTGGCCCCAACTCCTCCCGCCGACCTCCGAACCCTCATCCGGAGAATGACCTTTGATCTCATCGGGCTGCCACCTGCTCCCCAAGAGGTTCAATCGTTCATCGAAGCCGCCAAACAGAATCGCTTCCAAGCCGTCGCCCAACTCATCGAACGACTGCTGGCAAGTCCTCACTACGGAGAACGATGGGGTCGGCATTGGCTCGATTTAGCCCGTTACTCCGATACCAAAGGCTACGTCTACGGACGCGAGGAACGGTATTTTGTCCACGCCCCAACCTATCGCGATTGGGTCATCCGCGCTCTGAACGACGACCTACCGTACGACCGCTTTCTACGGCTTCAACTGGCCGCAGACCAGTTGGAGACCAACGGATCGCCCCACCTCGCCGCCCTGGGTTTCCTCACCGGCGGCCGCCGCTTTTTAGGAGTCACTCACGACATCATCGATGACCGGATTGACGTGATTACCCGCGGCGCCCTCGGACTTACCGTCGCCTGTGCCCGTTGTCACGATCACAAGTACGATCCAATCCCGACTCAAGATTATTACTCCCTCTACGGCGTATTCCACGGCGGCGATGACCAACTGGTCCCTCTCGCACAGTCCTCCGATTCAGGACTGGCCGATCGCCAGCGGAAACTATCGGAAAAATCGGCGGAACGACGAGCGGAAGCTCAAGCTCGTCTTCGTTCCCGCGTGGGCGATTACTTAGCCGCCCAACTCGAGTTAAAGAACTATCCCGAAGAAGAGTTCGGCCAGATTCTCACCACGGACGATATCATTCCCTACTCCGTAAGACGTTGGCGTGATTTTTTGCTGCAATACCCTACTAGCGCTCACTCCATTTTTGCGCCCTGGCACCATCTGATGGGATTGCAGCAGCTGACCGACGCCCAGTTCGCCCAGACGGCCGCGGCCACTCTCGCACCCGTGTTATCGGAACCAACTCTGAACCGACGGGTGGCCCGTGAATTTGGGCGACCCCTCGCGAGTCTCCGGGAGGCCGCGACCCGCTACGGCCAACTCTTTCGAAGCATCGACGAGGAGTGGAAGGTCCAGCGAGCCGACGCCGAGAAATCAAAGACCGCACCTCTTGAAAGTTTGGCCGAACCGGCCGCGGAAGAATTGCGCCGATTCTTAGATGATCTTCAGGGGCCGACGGCGGTGCCCGACGCAGGAATTGTGAACACGGATTCAGCCTATCCGACCGCGGTTTCGGAAGAATTATGGAAATTACAAGGAGACGTTGATCGACGTCTGATCGAACTCGGCTTGCCCGCTGCCCTGATCCTTCGTGATCGGCCACCGGAGCCAGACCCTCACGTATTGGTTCGCGGGCGAGCGGCCCAATTGGGTGAGGTTGTTCCTCGTCAATTCCTCGGAATTCTTTCTGGACCGAACCGCACGCCGTTTCGGCACGGGAGCGGGCGGCTCGAACTGGCCCAGGCCATTGCCAACGCAGACAATCCGCTCACCGCCCGCGTCATCGTTAACCGACTTTGGCAAAATCACTTCGGCGTCGGTCTCGTAAAGACTCCAAGTGATTTCGGACTCCGTGCCGAAGCTCCCAGCCATCCGGAACTCTTGGATTGGCTAGCGCGACGCCTAGTGGCCGAGGGCTGGAGCTTGAAAGCCATCCATCGCCTGATCGTCGCCAGCGCGACCTATCAACAAAGTTCCGAGAGCTCTCTGCCCCGGCCCGTAGATCGGAAAGTGGAAGCGAGCGCGGATATCGAAAATCGACTCCTTTCCCGCTTCCCCCTTCGGCGCCTGGACTTTGAACAAGTGCGCGACGCCCTGCTGGCCGTAAACGGTGAACTCAACGAGACCTTGGGCGGCAAGCCCTCCGAACTTCTCGACTCGCAGAATCGGCGACGGACGATTTATGCGCTGGTGGATCGCCAGTTTCTACCGGGAACCTTTCGTACTTTTGATTTCGCGAACCCCGACCTTCATGTCTCCGTGCGGCACGAAACGACCGTGCCCCAGCAAGCTCTCTATTACCTCAATGGCACCTTTGTCGCCCACTCTGCTCAAGGGCTCAATCAACGATTTGTCGCGCTGCCGCCCCCGGCGCGCGTGCAACGGCTTTATCAAACCATCTACCAACGATCGGCCACCGAAAGTGAGGTCACCTCAGGTCTGAGTTTTGTCGCTACCGCTGAAGCGGACCCGCCGGCGCTACTTCCACCTACGCCGCCAAGCTCCTGGCTCTACGGGACGGGCGAGTACGATGAGGGCGCCCACTGCGTCAAATCCTTCACGCCTTTTCCCCATTTCACGGGTACGGCCTGGCAAGGCGAGCCGACCCTCCCCGGTGGCCCAACAGGTTGGGCCCAACTGACCGCCGCAGGTGGCCATCCCGGCAATACCCGGGCGCACGCCTGCATTCGCCGTTGGATCGCGCCTTGCGACGCCACCATCGGTCTCTCCGGCGTCCTAAAACACGAACCCGAACCCGGCGAAGGCGTGCGGGGAATCGTCGCCTCTAGTCGGCACGGTGAGCTTAAAAAAATCGTGGTCCATCATTCCGTGGCCGACCTCTCAATTCCTCACCTGCTCGTTAAGGCCGGCGACACGCTCGATTTTATCGTCGAGATTGCTGGCAGCCTGAGCTATAATCAATTTCTATGGACTCCGGTGCTTGCTTCCGAAAACTATCAATGGGACGCCGGCAAGGAATTCGCCGGACCTTATTTGCCGCCGCCGCTGCTCAACGCTTGGGAACAGTACGTTCAGGTACTATTGCTGGCAAACGAGTTTGCTTTTATCGATTGAGCCTCTCGAAATCGATGAATCCTAACTTGGTGGTCTAATCTGGATCTATGAATCCCTTCGCCGCTGCGTCGATCAGTCGACGCGACTTTCTCGCCCGCGCCGGGCTTGGCCTGGGAGCGCTTTCCTTTGGAACCTTAGCGCCATCCTCTGCGCCGCTCATTTCTGCGCTGGGAGCCCGAGCGCCCCATTTCGCTCCGAAAGCCAAACGGGTGATTCATTTTTTCCTCAATGGCGGCCCATCCCACGTCGACACCTTTGACCCCAAACCGGCGCTTAAGAAGTACGCGGGACAGTTAATCCCGGGCCAGTATCTGCGGACTGAACGGAAGACCGGGGCAGCATTTCCCTCCCCGTTTACCTTTTCACGCCACGGGCAAAGTGGCTTAGAAATCAGCGAACTGTTCGCCCAAACCGCGGCTCACGCTGACGATATTGCGGTGGTTCGCTCGATGTACGCGCAGGTGCCAAACCACGAGCCCTCGTTGATGTTAATGAATTGCGGTGATAGCGTCCAGGCGCGGCCAAGTTTTGGCGCTTGGACGCTCTATGGCCTGGGCACAGCCAACCAAAATCTCCCGGGATTCGTCACCATGTGTCCAGGGGGTATGCCCATCAAGGATTCGGAGAATTGGCAATCTGGCTTTTTACCGGGCGCCTTCCAGGGCACGTTCGTCGATCCGGAAAATCGCCAAGTCGAAAAAATGATTGAAAATATCCGCAGCTCACACGCAACGACGGCGATGCAGCGGCGCCAACTGAATCTGCTCCGCGAATTGAATGTGGGGCACCAAAAAACGCGATCAACCAACCCCCAACTCGAAGCCCGCATTGAATCCTTTGAGCTGGCTTTTCGGATGCAGTTAGAGGCCACGGATGCATTCGATATCGGGAATGAACCGGCTTCTATCCGGGCGCTTTACGGCGACCATGTGCAGGGTCGGCAAACCCTGATTGCCCGGCGCCTGCTCGAACGCGGAGTTCGCGTGGTGCAACTCTGGCATGGAGCCGGCCAACCCTGGGACCACCATGACAACATCGAGGCCAACATCCGCAAACATTCGGCGGAGATCGATGGTCCCATCGCCGCGTTGATGCTGGACCTGAAACAGCGGGGAATGTTCGAAGACACGCTTATTCTATGGGGTGGAGAATTCGGGCGCACGCCGACCGTAGAATTGGGAGACGGAGGTAAGTCTAAACTTGGACGTGATCATAATCACTATGGGTTTAGCGTCTGGCTGGCCGGGGGCGGTATCCGCGGCGGGACGGCGTACGGGGCTACGGATGAGTTTGGGTTCAGTGCGGTGGAGAATCGAGCGAGCGTTCATGACCTTCACGCGACGCTATTGCACTTGCTTGGTTTTGATCATGAGCAGTTGACGTACCGCCATGCCGGCCGTGATTTCCGGCTGACGGATGTGTCGGGAAACGTCCTGACTGAAATCATCGCCGCGGGCTGACCGAGCGTTCGTTATAACCGCGGAGTAGAGGAGGCGAGACGGGGCAACCTATTTCGAGGCAATCGAATGGCCGGGCCCGGATCACCTCGATCAGATTAGTGATTTTGCGCTTGCTACCGTGTTACTGTGTAATAGGGTTCAGAGATGACGTTTATCGAATTGCCATCATTCACCACCGCGGTGAACAAGCTGGTGGACGATTCCAGCTACAACGAGTTCCAAAATATGCTAATGGCTCATCCGGAAAAGGGTGACTTAATACTAGGTTCTGGAGGCTTACAGAAAATTCAATTGCGAGTGCCCAGACGGGGCCAACGGCCTGGAGTGCGGGTTATTTACGTCTTTTTAAAATGGCACTCGACCATCGTTTTTTTCTACCTGTTCACGAAGGCAAAAAGTGAATATTTGACCTCCGATCAATTCAAACGATTGCGATCTGCGGTGGCGATGATTAAAGAGGAAATTAAAGCATGAAACGCAAAGGAATTCTATTCGACGGCGATTCATTGGTCGCCAGCGTGGAAGCCATGGCCGAGCACCTTCGCGGAAAGCGGAAAATCACGCTGCGAACCAGAACACTGACACCGCCGAAGCCGATTAAGCCGATCAATTCCAGAGGGGTTGAAGCCATCCGCAGGAAGCTGAATGTGAGCCAGGCGGTTTTTGCCTCATTACTGAACGTTTCCTCGGTGACTTCGATCAGTTGGGAAAAAGGTCGGCGCAAACCAAGCGGCGCGGCGCTCCGGCTTTTGGATCTGATACGGACAAAACCCGGGCTGTTTGAGGTAACGAAATCTGTGTGACATAGTCAGTTATTACCGCGGAGCGTCGAGAATTCAAATTTTTATCAGTCGGAGCGTCCAAGAACTAATTGCCTATCAGGAACCCTGTTTACGAAAGCGAAGATGGTGAAGTCTAAAAAATGGCAAGGTTATAGAAAAAGCGGGCTTCCGTACGTAAGGACGGAAGCCCGCTTGCATTTTCCCAAATGGAATCTGGCAGTCTGGATTACTCGTACTTAATCACTAGGTTGGCGCCGACGACAGAAACACTCGTGACTTTGGCGCTGCCGGTGACGCGATAGAACGAGTTTCCGACTGGCTTGGCCACCGTGATAGTTTTGGCGGTGGCATCCACGGTTGCCCCGGCAACTGGCGCGAAGGCGCTGCCCAACGTAGCCGAGCCCACCAATCCCGCGACCGGAGTGACCGTGGTCGTCACGCCCCGGATGATCATGCCGCTAATGCCTCCGGAATTGTCTTCCATTTCCGCGAACCAAAGATATTCACCGGCTTTGATATCAACGGTCATCGTTCTCGGCTGTCCCAAGGGAAGCACATCACCCGCATCGTTTTTTCCGGCATAGTTGCCGGTGTTTTGCGCCGCGGGCTCTTTCAGGCCCTTGATATCATCCACCCAAAGTTTGCCAAATCTTCCACTGTCGGTGGTGCGACCTTCAAATACCGTGACATTGTATTTCCCGGGGTTTAGACCGGCGAAGCGCATCAGAGTCTCGCTGCCGGCGGTGTCAGGCGCCCGATAAAGGTAGTCGTCTTTGACGACGGCGGGAACCAAGACTCCGTCGTACAAAACCGCAATTCCCTCTTTGGTGGGGTTGTTGGCGATCTGACCCGTCGCCGGTGGGAACCCGTTGGCGTCATTCTGAGCCACATTATTCAGCATGGTCATCGTGACGTTCTTGTTGGCGTCCTTGGAGGCGTCGATCAGCTTCCAGGTGACTTCCGTGCCGTCAGCATTCGCAGTACCTGTGGCACTCGCAGAATTAGTAATTACGTTGGCATTGGGATCCGCGTAGGTCCACGTCGGGATGACAGTCCAATCGACCAAGGGAGCCGGAGCAGGTAATGGGCTTCCGTCACCATCCAAGGGTGCCCGCTCGTTTTCAAACTGGCCGAAATCGATCTTGAACAGACCTTTTGATTCAACCGGATCGACGGATCGGACAATCATTCCGCTGATTCCTCCGGAATTATCTTCCATCTCGGCGAACCAAAGAAACTCACCCGCTTTTAAATTCACCGTGACCGTTCTCGGTTGTCCGTCAGGAAGCACATCTCCCGCATCGTTCTTTCCGGCATAGTTGCCGGTGTTTTGCAACGTGGGCTCTTTCGCGCCGGTGACATCATCCGTCCAAATTTTTCCAAATCTAGCCGAGTCGGTGGTGCGACCCTCAAACACGGTGACGTTGTAGGTACCTGGGTCAAGATTGGCGATTCGCATCAGGCTTTCGGTACCGGCTGTGTCCGGGGAACGATAGAGATAATCGTCTTTGACGACGGAAGGAACCCGGACTCCGTCATACACCTCAGCGCGACCCTCTTTGGTGGGGTTGTTGGCGATCTGGCCAAGCATATACGGAGGTGGATCGATCATCAGTTTATCGACCAGCGCCTTATTATCCAAAATCGTGAGCGTGACGTTTTTGTTGGGATTCGACGAGACATCGATCAATTTCCAAGTGACCGCCGTGCCGTCGGCATTCGCTGTACCTTTGGCACTCGCAGAATCAGGAGTTACGTTCGCATTGGGATCCGCGTAGGTCCACGTCGGGATGACGGTCCAATCGACCAAGAGGGCAGGAGCAGGTAACGGGTTTCCGTCGGCATCCAAGGGCACTCGCTCGTTTTCAAATTGGCCGAAATCAATCTTGAAAAGACCCGCCTGGGATCGAAACGCCATCTGCGTGTTAAGAGCTGCCACAGCAGCCGCGACCAATATCTGTTTCGTTTTGTTCATAATTTAAGCCACTATCGATTTGGAATTTAGGGTTTAGTTTTGTTTTTTCGCGTTTTCGCACAACGACTCTGATTTTGAAAATGCCACGGGCTTCAGAGCCACATTTCCGAACTCTGGGGGTAGTAAACCCTTGATCAACTGGCTCGGCCTTGCGCGCAGACCTGGCATGCGAGCAGCCGGACTGTGAGCGAAAGGTTCGGAGTTTATCATGAGGTGATGGAAAAGCTTTTCTGATTTTTTTGACGCTAACTTTGCATTACGGCCGGACGCAAGGAAGAACTGACCGTCGATTGGAATTGCAGAGTAATGACCTTTGAAACCGTAACGCGCCTTGAGCAATCACGAGACACGAATTGAACCGTCTCGGAATTCATGGCTGCCATGAAAGGAAAGGCCGTTGTTAAAAAAAGCCATCGAAACGCCCCTTTTCCGAGTCTGGACTCCATTGAAAATGCGCGGGCGCCGCTCCAGCTTTCGCCCTGCCGCCCAATGATCCCCTCAAGCAACGAACCTTGACCGAGAAGGTTACTTTGGGCCGGGATCGTGGTCGTCGCTAAGCCGTGGAACGTGGGATACCAGAAGGCTAGTCGGCCAACGGAGGGGCGGTACAGATCGAATTCGCTGGGGAGAGACGATCCTGGATCGGCGAAAAGGCGCTGAGTTTCTGCCAAGCCCGAGCAGTTTAGAAAGGAGCGTCCCTCGGCACCTCGAAAACCCGATTCCTGGTTTCCCAACCACCATCCCGGAAAGCTGACGTTACGGTGAACGGCGCCCGCATCCTGCCGCGATCTCAGCTGGCCGACTGGGCCACGTTCACACCGTGAGACGCGGCAGGAAAAAGCCCGTGATCTGGCCCAAAGAACGGACGCAAATCTGGATATGATCTAGAGATCTGAGCCCGGCGGTGGGATAAATTTCCTGGCCTTCAACAAAGAAGGCCCGAACCGAATCAAAAGCAACTTCACCTTGGCCCCGGCGGAAGTGATGGAGCGTCTCGAACCCGGCGCAGTCGAGATAGCGGACCGCCATTTCCTTGCCTTTGTTCGTCAAGGGTTGAGCGCCCGAGCTCGTGCAAAGTTGGCAATAGATCCGATGAGCGGCCGCAACGATTTCAAGGTGTTCCGAATCGATGAGGTTTAGACAGTTACCCAAATCCATAACGGCGCCAACGACGGCAGGAATAACCATGGTAGCCGAGGACCAGCGAACGGGATACCATTAGCGGAATTCCGGCTTAATCTCGCCGGAAGCGGTATACATTCCGGTCGCCGCCAGAAAACGAAGCGACAATTCTTTCGAGGCAATGATCTTACGGGCCGCCGCATGAAGTTGCCTAATTTCCTGCTTCGGCGTCTTCGCCTTTGTCTTTGGATCTGGGAGGGCCATACGATTTCCAAATTGATCTTATCTCATCGTTGAACACGGGCGCAATTCCAAAAATTTCCCCCAAAACCTGTCGCGGCTTGGTGATCCGACTAGGGCATGGAGAGTCGTTGCCTAATGGTCTTGCTCCATCCGAAAGCTTCAACTGACACTGCTTCTCAGCATCCGAGTCGATACCACCAATGTTACCCATAGCCGACGCAATGGCGAAACTGCCTGCCTACCTCCCCAATCACCCACAACTGCACTCACAAACGCCAGGCGCTGCGAGTTCAAACCGGTCGTTGCATGTCACGGTTGTTGCGGATGGAAAAGGAGAGAAAATCGTTGAAAACACTACTCCAAGTCGCGGTTTGTCGCGGTTTGTCGCAGAGGGTCGCAGACGGTTGCAGACGGTTGCAGACGGTTGCAGACGGTCAGAAGATAGAATTGGCTCCAGAGGTAGGACTTGAACCTACGCCGGAGCGTTGTAACCAAAGTGACTTACGCGGGAAGACTCACAAAGGCACTCACACTCCCTCGGCCGAGATCAAAACCCAAGACATTCCCGTCGACCTCCAGCGCGTCTCGAGAGCGTGGCCCTCCCTTCCCCGCGGGCTCCGGAAGGCCGTCCCCGCTATCATCGAATCCGCGGAGGTGGGACGATGAGTTCCGCGAACCCTCTGCCGATTGAAACCTCGACCGTCGGCATTCACCGATTAACGGACGACCCCGCCGACGCTTCTTGGAGCTCCTGGCGACCCTACAACGGGACCAACAGCCGATTTTCGTCACCTTGACCTACCCAAACGAGTTCCCGACCTATCACGAGGATTTTAAGCGGCATTTCGAAATGTTCTGGCATCGGATCACTCGCCGATGGCCAGGTGCCTCGGCGCTGTGGACTCTTGAGTTCCAAGCTGGTAAGAGCGGGGCCAACGTCGGCCAGATCGCACCCCACTACCATCTGATCATCTATGGCGTCCCAGATCTGTTCCCTCACCAAATCGAGCGGCACTCGTTTGCCAAGGTGGAGCGCCAGGAATTTAACGGCGTCGTTGCCTGGTTCGAATGGGGTATGGGAGACCTCCCCGGGTACACCATCAGCGACGGTCGGTGGCTCGGGGCTGGCCGCCTGATTCCGTTCGGAGAGCAGCCGGACCGCAAGAACCAGGACACCTTCAAACGTTGGGTTTCCCGAAACTGGTACGACGTAGTCGCCAGCGGCGCCCTGCGCCACTACCGAGCCGGGACCCGAGTCGAACGGATCAAGAACTTTCACCAGCTCTGCGGCTACGCGGCCAAGCGGTACGTTGCCAAACACGAGGTAGTCCCCGGATTAGCCACCAAACCCGGCCGGTTTTGGGGCGTGATTGGCCGCGCCAAACTTCCTGCGGCTCGTCCTGAGGAGATCGAGATCAGTGTGGACCAGGCCATTCGAGTCCGCCGGGTCTTCCGCGGCTACCGCCGATCGATCACGCCAGCGGACAAGCGAAAAACCTTACGATTTCCCATCGTCCGAGAGTTCACGGTCAAGCTCTTCTGCAATGCGGATTTCTGGAACCACCGACGAACAGAACTTCTAGGGCTCGTCCTATATCCTCCCTCGGTCGAGACCCTATTCGCTGATCGAATTCGTTGGGGAGAAGCGGAGATTCGGCGGCGCTCCCGTGGCACGCCATCACCACCGGGCCTCCCTCAGAACGGGATAGGCTCTCCAGCGCCATTTGCTGCACCCGGCCCCTCGGGTTAGTACTTTTGCCGTGAAGGCACGGCTCTATCTTGAAACCACGGTGCCCAGTTACCTCACGGCGCGGCCGAGTCGTGACCTGATCCAGGCCGGTCATCAACAAACCACTCGGGATTGGTGGGAGAAGCGGCGAAATCATTTTGAGATTTTCATCTCCTCGCTGGTGATTGATGAGGCCTCGGCGGGGGATCCGGTGGCGGCGGCGCGACGACTCGATGCACTCTCCGACTTTCCGTTGCTCGATCTGACAGACGACGCCGTTATGCTGGGCAATGCACTGATTGCCTCATTGGCTCTGCCAGCGAAGGCGACCACCGACGCTGGTCACATTGCCCTAGCTGCGGTCCACGGCATGCACTTCCTAGTGACTTGGAACTGCGCCCACATTGCCAATGCCGAGATGGCCACTTTGATCCAAGCGGTTTGCATCCGTCACGGATTTACCGCCCCAGTGATTTGCACACCAGAAGAATTGATGGGAGATTCGGCACATGAATAAAGACGAGATTGTCGAAGAGGTCCGGAAAGCCCGACAGGAGCAGGCAGAGCGGTGGAATTATGATTTGAAGGCCATCTTTAGGGACGCAAAGAAACGGCAGGCCGCATCCGGTCGCAAAGTAATTCGCCAACAGCCCAGAGGCATCAATTACGGCTAAACCCTAGCTCGAGGTGGTCCAATCAACAGGAACCTAAATACTCCGGCCATGCGACTCACAAAAGGTAGTCAGATTGGGCACTGAGTTGTGATGCTTTGAGCACTATGAGCCTGGTCTACAAATTCTGCAACGCGACAGTCGGAGAATCCATTATAGAGACGAAGCGTCTATATATTACAAGTCCACTCGATTTAAACGACCCGTTTGAAATGCGACCAGCTTGGACAGAACATCACGAAAAACGCTCGCACGAAGAGCAACTGGCTCGCAATCAATCGATAAGCCCATTGCCGACCAATAAACCAGACTTAACAAGTGTTGACCAACATAGAGGCGTAGCAGATATCCGCAATCAGAAAGCATTCGCGCTTCTGCATAAAAAATATCGCGTGCTGAGTTTCGCAACGGGAATTATGGATCCCAATCATCCAACTGGATCCAACGAATCAAATACGCTATTATGGGCTCATTATGCGGACTCGTTTCAGGGGGTTTGTCTTGGCTTCGACTCCGGAAAATTTGATACGGGAATTAAGGCTGGCGGCTTTCCGGTCGCCTACGATTTAAGTAGGAAAAGTTTTGCACCGAGTTTTTATGATGCACATCCGAGTGTAAATTGTAATATCATCAAAGATAGCGGCCGGATTTTCCACCAGGATCCTGAGGGTGGCCTTTACCTTACCGAGAGTGAATTTCAAGAAATTGAAACCGATAGGGTTCTGGCATTCCTTACTAGCAAGTCGCCGGCTTGGGCGTACGAAAAAGAAGTTCGAATGATCTATGACCTCGATAAATTTCGTAGCTCACCCAATTATGTAAAATGTACGTCATGCCGCGAATGCAAAATACAAAACAAATTACAGTGTGATTGTGATTCTGCTACTTATAATGACGCCGTAACCTTACCTGCTACCGCGCTCCAATCTGTTTTATTTGGGACAGACATTTCGATATCTGGAGTTTCGGCGATCTGGAATTTGCTCGAGGATCCAAGCTACAACCACGTAAAAATTTACTGGTCATCTTTGCATTCAGATCGCTACGAACTTCAATATAATCTGGATGAAAGGCCCTCGAGTAAACGGTATTCCAAGGGCATTCAGAAGCTCCAATCAGAGTCGGTATCCTTGGCTAAGGGACATATTAAAAAAAATAATAGCGGTCAATTTCACTATATACCATCAAAAAAGGGTCAGAACTATATAACTTATAGGACGGGCAGCTGCTAACGTCATAGAGGAAATTGCAAAGGAGGCTATTCAATCGACGGCAAATCCTGCTTTCAGAAATATCCTCAAGATCCGCGCCATTTTTCCCAGGCGTAATAACGTTAAGGACGTTTCTCCAAAGAGCGACCCGTGGGGGAACGGCGTGTCGTAGCGAAACCAGCCGACGGAGGCAAAGCGACGACCGTAGACACCGGCAGAGGGTCCTCAAAGTCGCGTTTGAAGCATCACCCAGGCCCGCTACGCGGCTACTTCAATCAACCAAATCTCTACCCTTGCGGCGGAGCACGCATTTGTGAGGTAGCTCTGCCGAAACTCGAACGGAGCATACCGTCGCCTTATTTGGCACCGTGGGTGGCCAATCGCCGACGGCTTCGCTTGGCTACTTTGGAAGCCAAGGGGGCAACCGTGATTTCAATCCGGAGACTGAGCGCAGTGGCAATTCTCTGAAGCATCGAGAGGGAGTGGCCTTGGTAGTCAGCATCCTCCAAACGGGCAATGACCGGCTGTTTCGTTCCAATAAGTTCCGCCAGGGCGGATTGGGTTAGGCCTGCCTTGACGCGCATTTCGTAGATGAGTTGGGCCACCGCTACATTCGCACGCGCCTCTTCCACGGCGCGACGAGCGTCGGGATCGTTGCCAATCATTCCCTCCATGATGGCAACGGCGTCGGTGGTTCGATTTGATTTTTCAATCTTGAGCATAGGTGTGCGCCTCCGGTTTTGATTCGAATAAACGTTTTCTCTTCAGGGCCCGTTAATTCTGAGGTCGGCCAGCCACTCCAGGGCGGGCACCCCTCCGGTAAGGTCTTTGTAAAAGATGATTCGCGTTTGAGGCACTCGTTACTCCTCGCTTGTTTATACCAAAATTGTTATCGGCTGTCAACCGTCCACGACCGGCGAAATCCGCGACACCCCTTGACCCGGAAACGCCCGAATCAAATTGTTCCGCAGGCTTCAACGAGCATTGCAGGTTTGTTAGTCGACGGTTGTTGTCCGACCGAAAAGCATTCCAGGGGGGACAGATCACGAATGCCTTTTTCGCGTACGATCGATGCACCGCCCGGCTGGAATGTCCCAGGTTCGCCATGGCAAACCGCTCGGGATACCCTGCCGCAAACGCGCGCTCCGCCCAGGCATATCGGTAGGAATTGAATCCTATGCAATTGATCTTTAACAGGTTACAGCGGAGGCGAAATTCTGCGGAACGGTCTTTGTCTCTGGTCTGGCACCACTTCGGAAATAGGGGTCCAGCCGACGAAAGTTGCCGCAAGACTGCTTCCATTTTCGGTCCGATGGACAATTGAGCGGGCGGCGCGTCGCCGTTGAGCTTCTTACGTTGAAAGCTCAATACCCGGGTTTTCCAATCACAGTTTTCCGCGGTCAGCATGACGACGTCGGTCTGGCTGCCGCCAGTGTCCCATAACAGTTCGTAGTAAAGGCGTCGTTCGATGTTCCGTTCCGTCGAAATGATGAGTTGGTGTTCCCGCAAAGTAATCGCGCGGCGATTCGAACTTGGGGGTTTCGCCATCGTGCAGGTAGTAACGGCTGCCACGGCGGAACATGCGGTAACGGTTTTTCATTTTTCCGGTCTCTTTTGAGGCTACCGGAACGAAGCTCCTGAGTGTCAGCGATCCGTGAGCGAGCGCGCTCAAATTTACCGGAATTCCGGCGCGTGAGTGCGTTTGCTGACAGTTTTGCTGACAGTCCGGGGTGTTTGGAGAACTTTTTGCACAAAACCCCCGTGAAAAGGAGGCCTCAAAATTGGCTCCAGAGGTAGGACTTGAACCTACAACCCCACGGTTAACAGCCGCGTGCTCTACCATTGAGCTACTCTGGAACTCAGAAGGTCGGGAGGTTAACAGCCCAGTTTCCCGCTCGTCAACGGCAACTTCCACCGAATAAAACTCCAGAGGGTGCAGCACCCGGTGGTTCTTCGTTGTCGTTTCATCGCGGTGGAGGCACGCCGCAAGTCCACGCCTTTTGAAAGGCAGTTGAAAGGCAGTTGAAAGGCAGTTCGGGACTCGTGGAGCCGGTCCTTCCGAGCCGCGACGAACCGGAGCCCAACAAACTGGCACTACGCCAACAGTGCTTTCACTACTTCTCCATGTACGTCCGTTAGCCGAAAATGCCGCCCCTGGAATTTGTAGGTGAGCTGCGTGTGCTCCAATCCCAGTAGGTGCAAGAGGGTCGCATTGAAATCATGCACATGCACCGGGTCACGGAGAATGTTGTAGCAAAAATCATCGGTTTCACCATGCACATAGCCAGGTTTCACACCGCCACCCGCCATCCACAACGTAAAACAACGCCCATGATGGTCCCGCCCATGATTGTCCGCGCTCAATGCGCCCTGCGAATAAACGGTACGCCCAAATTCCCCGCCCCAGATGACCAACGTGTCGTCCAGCAAACCTCGTTGCTTCAAATCTTCCAGCAGCGCCGCACTCGGTCGATCCACATCCCTGGCCTGGCCTCGAATTTGGCGGGGCAAATCCCCGTGTTGATCCCAACCCCGATGCATCAATTGTACGAACCTCACTCCTCGCTCGATCATTCGTCGCGCTAAAAGACAGTTCCGCGCAAACCCACCGTCCACGGGATTGTCCTTGAGTCCGTAAGCCTCCCGAACGTGCGCGGGTTCGGTCGAAAGATCAGTCAGCTCCGGCACGCTGGCTTGCATCCGAAAGGCCATTTCGTATTGGGCAATGCGCGCGTCAATCTCGGGGTCCCCAAAACTCTCGGCCGCCAATTGGTTCAGCGCACCCACGGTGTCCAGCATCTCGCGCCGCGCCGCTCGGGTCACTCCCGGTGGATCGGAAAGATAGAGTACCGGATCGCCTTGGGACCGAAACCGGACACCTTGATGTTCGCCCGGCAAAAAACCACTACCCCAATACCGCGTGCTCAGCGGCTGATCCGTCTTATTTCCGCTGCCTTGAGAAATCATGACGACGTAGGCCGGAAGCTGTGCATTCTCACTGCCGATCCCATAGCTCAGCCACGCCCCCAAGGCAGGCCGACCCGCTTGCTGACTGCCGGTCTGGATAAAAGTACAGGCGGGGTCGTGATTGATCGCCTCGGTCCACATGGATTTCACAAAACAAACGTCATCCACAACGCGACCCAAATGGGGCAACAATTCGCTGAGCCACGCCCCACTTTGCCCGTGTTGTTTCCAAGAAAACATCGGCGCGACACACGGGAAAGCCTTTTGCCCGCTGGTCATACCCGTCAGGCGCTGACCCATGCGAATGGACGCGGGCAGTTCCTCGCCGTGATGTTGTTTTAACCCGGGCTTATAATCGAAGAGATCGATATGGGATGGACCGCCGGATTGGAAAAGATAGATCACACGTTTGGCTTTGGGCGCAAAATGCAATCCGGTCATCACCCCGTGCGATCCGGTGGCAACCACTGGCCCCTGGGCAGACCCAGCGGGAGGACCTAGCAACGAGGCTAACGCCGCGGCGCCCAGACCGGTGGCCGTGCGACCAAAGAACGCTCGCCGCGTCAACAAAGATCGGAGTTGAGTATCAGCATTCATAGGCATCTGAGAAAGAGCAGACGGTGTTAATGAGGTGAGGCTCGCTGGGAGCCTCGTTCCACCCGAGCCCATCCCAGTGAGCCCCGGTGGGGCGAGAGTCTCCGCAGGCCAGTCTTCCAGTTCATGGAACGTTTCACCGTTTCATCCTTTCACCCTTTGGTAATGGTCTCGTCGAGATTCAGGATGGCGCTCGCCACCATGGTCCACGCCGCGAGGGACACCGGATCGTCGACCGGGCCCAACGCCGATTCCCCCACCGCGAGCAAACGGCGGGCTTCGTTTTCGTGACCGCGAAACCGTGCGAGTTGGCTTTGGTAAAGGTGCAAAAGCAAATCGGTTTCAGCCTCGGTTGGCGCCCGCGCGGTAGCCAAGCGGAAGGCGTGCGCGATGCGTTGTCGATCATCCACGGCAGCCGCCACCATTCGATCCGCCAAGTGCCGGGCCGCCTCGACAAACGTGGGATCGTTGAGCAACACCAACGCCTGCAACGGCGTATTTGTGCGCGGGCGGCGGACGGTGCATACCTGGCGATCCGGAGCGTCAAAGGTGCTCAAATTCGCGGGCGCCGAGGTCCGTTTCCAGAACGTGTACATGGAACGGCGATATAATTTTTCGCCATGATCCTGCACATATTTTTGGGCGGTGAAGGAATCGTTGTCTTCTCTGGACATCAGTTCTTCCCACATGCCCCGGGGTTGATAGGGCAACACGCTGGGGCCTCCAATGCGAGGACTCAGTAAACCACTCACCTGAAGCGCCAAATCGCGCACCGCCTCCGCGGACAACCGGAAGCGCGGGCCGCGGGCGAGGAGTCGGTTCTCCGGATCCTCACGGATCTGGCCCCGGGGCGCCGCCGATCGCTGCCGATAGGTCGCGCTCGTCACGATGAGACGTTGTAAGGCGCGGACGTCCCAGCCGCTGCGGACAAATTCGGTTGCCAGCCAATCCAACATCGCCGGGTGCGACGGCCAGTCTGCCTGGGAACCAAAATTTTCCGACGACTTAACGAGCCCGACGCCAAAGAACATTTGCCAATATCGATTGACCACCACGCGCGCGGTCAGCGGATTTTCGGGCGACACCAACCAACGCGCCAAAGTCAGCCGGGTGGGCGATTCCCCCACGGGGAGCGGCGGGAGAAAAGCGGGTGTCCCTGGGGTTACTTTCTCGCCTTTCTGATCATAATTACCACGCAATAAAATAAAAGTATCTCGCGGTTGAGCCATCTCGCCCATCACCATCACACTGGGCAAATCGCGATCATATTCTTCCAATTTTTGTCGAGTTTTATTCAGTTCATCCCTCGTTTTTTTAGCGATGGGTGAAACGTCTTTTCGATAGTACTGACGTAACTCCGCCTGTTGTTCGCTCGTCCGATCTAAGGCGGGGATTTTCAATAACTTCAGGATCGGTTCAGCCGGGGCCTTGGTTCCGAAATCAGTCTCCCATCGCGCTTGTTCTTGATCGACGTCCGGCCAAGGGCCGTCGAGTTTGGACTCCAACGCCTTGACCGACGCCCGACGCTTTTCGAGTTCCGCGCCCTGCTCAGGCGTCGGCAGTTTGACCAGGGGTTTGGCGTTGCCGAAACGTCCATCGAGCCCTTGTTCATCAATGGTGTTAAAAAACGCATAGAAACGATAGTAGTCGCGTTGAGTGATCGGATCGTACTTGTGATCGTGACATTGAGCGCACGCCAGGGTGAGGCCGAGCCACGCGGTCGCTGTCGTATTGACCCGATCATGAAGATACAGCGCATGATATTCTTCCGGAATCGCTCCGCCTTCATAATTGATCATGTGATTCCGATTAAAACCACTCGCGAGACGCTGCTTGTCCGTCGCCGCTGGCAACAGATCGCCGGCTAATTGCTCAAGGGTGAACGCGTCGAATCGTTGATTGGAATTGAAGGCTGCGATCACCCAATCGCGCCATGCCGACATGTCTCGCGCCGAATCAATATGATACCCATGCGTATCCGCATACCGGGCCGTGTCGAGCCATTCAAGCGCCAACCGCTCGCCGTGGCGCGGAGAACGGAATAGGCGCTCGACCGCTTGCTCGTACGCGTCGGGTCGCGCATCCGCGACGAATGCTTCAACCTCTTCAAGGCTCGGCGGAAGACCGGTAAGATCGAGCGCTACGCGCCGAAGGAGGGTGGCTCGATCTGCCTCCGGACGTGGCGATAAATTTTCGCTCTCGAGTCGGGCCAGTACGAATCGGTCCAACGGTGATCGCGCCCAGGAAGAATTCGTCACCGTCGGCGGCTCCGGCTTTTGCGGCGGGACAAAAGCCCAATGGGCCGCGTATTCTCCTCCTGCCGCCACCCAACGTTTGAGCGTTTCAATTTGGAGTCGAGTGATCTTCTTGCCCGAATCGGGCGGTGGCATGACTTCCTCGGGATCACTGGAGGTCAGCCGGCGAATCAGTTCGCTTGTTTCCAACTTGCCTGGGATGAGGGCCGCTCGCCCGGATTTACCCCCTTTCAAGGCATTTTCCTTCACGTCGAGTCGGAGACTGGCTTTGCGCTTCGCATCGTCTGGCCCGTGGCACGTAAAGCAGGTATCCGAAAGAATCGGCCGAACATCCCGATTGAAATCGGGCGGTGCGGCGGCCTGGTTCGGGGCCGCCAGGAGGCACACCAGGAGCGCAGCGACGGGTACTAGAACAAATTTCATGATCCGTAAATAGTCACACGATCCTACCGCGAAATCCATCCACCACCTACCACCAAATCGTCTTGATAAAACACACACGCCTGCCCAGGTGTCACCGCTCGGCCGGGTTCATGCAAACGAACCTCTGCCGTATCATTCGCTCCGGGCGTAACCGCAACCGTCGCGGCGGCCCCGGGGTGATTATATCGAATCTTCGCGACACACTCGAACGATTCCGGCGGCTGATCGTAGGGAATCCAATTGCATTGAGTCACCCTAAAAGTACGGGACTGCAGTTGCGCCTCCTCGCCCACCACTACTCGATTGTGTTCCACATCCAGTTCCACGACGTAAAGCGGTTTGGGCGCGGAAAGCCCGAGGCCTTTCCGTTGGCCGATGGTGTAAAATTCGATGCCATCATGGTGCCCGAGAACCAGGCCGGTAGCATCGACGATTTCGCCCGTGTGTTTCTCGACGAGTTTGGCCTGTTGCAAAAAGGCACCGTAGTCGTTGTCGGGCACAAAACAGATTTCCATACTCTCCTCTTTATCTGCCGTCCGGAGGGAACACGCGCGCGCCACATCTCGGGTGTCCGCCTTGGTCTTTTCACCGAGTGGAAAGAGAACACTGGCGAGTTGTTCCTGGCGCAGACTGAAGAGAAAATAACTTTGGTCCTTGCGCAGATCTCGACCGCGCCGCAACAAGACACGACCGGCAGGCGTCCGCTCCACCCGCGCGAAATGACCGGTTGCGATCAGATTACAGCCGAGTTGCCGGGCGCGATCGAGCAACGTTCCAAACTTGAGGTGCTGATTGCACATCACGCACGGGTTTGGGGTGCGACCGGCCCGATATTCCGCCGCGAAATATCCGATGACCCGGGTTTGAAATTCCGCCGCTTCGTCCACCAAATAATACGGAATACCGAGTTGAGCGCAGACGCTCCGTGCGTCCATGACGGCCTGGGGACCGCAACACTTATCTTCGGCCCGGGAAACGCAGTCTTGTGGCCAAAGCTTCAGCGTCACGCCGATTACCTCATATCCCTCTGCCTGCAACAAGGCGGCCGTCGCGGAGGAATCCACTCCGCCGCTCATGCCCACCAAAACGCGCTGTTTCCGATCATCCGACACCAGCCAATACTACGTGGAATTTGGGCGGCGGCCAGTGGGACCCTCGGAGGAGCAGAAGGAATCCGCTCAACCGCGGAGCTTCTTCGTGAGGGCCAACTGAACGTTGGGCGGCACAAACTGACTCACGTCACCTCCCAATCGTGCGATTTCCTTCACCAAACGCGAACTCAAAAACGAATACGTATCCTTCGGCATCAGAAATAGCGTCTCGACGCGCTCATCCAATTTTCGATTCATGAGGGCGAGTTGAAATTCGAATTCAAAATCGCTCACCGCACGAAGTCCGCGCACAACCGCCGTTGCGCCCCGGCGAATGACATACTCGACGAGCAAGCCTTCAAAGAAGTCAGCCTCAACGTTGGGCAGGTTCAGGGTCGCCCCACGAACCATTTCGGCGCGCTCGTCCAAGGAGAAGAGGGAGGTCTTCGATTCATTGCGAGCTACCGCCACAATGACCCGGTCAAACATCCGCGCCGCCCGCTGGAGGACGTCAAGATGTCCGTTGGTCAGTGGATCAAACGAACCCGGATAAACAACCGTGCGCATGGAATGAGAGTAGGCCTTCGGTGAACCAACTCCACACGGAAGTCAGGAACCCCTCCGCATTCATTCGCTTTTGTCCGTGGTTCATTCCTTCCACTCCTTGGGAGTAACGCCTACGGTCCGCGGGTGTCGGCCATTGAAGTCAGCCAGCTCTCCAAGAGTTTTCGGACCTACCAGAAGGAACCCGGGTTCGCCGGTGCGGTCCGTGGACTGTTCCACCGGAAATACGAAACCAAGTTCGCCGTGCAGGATGTTTCATTTCGGGTGGAAGAAGGCGAATTTGTCGGGTTTCTCGGGCCGAACGGGGCCGGGAAGACCACCACCCTCAAAATGTTGTCCGGCCTCCTGCATCCCTCTTCGGGGCAAGCGCGTGTGCTCGGATACGTCCCGTGGGAACGTGCGGATGCCTACCGCCGTCAGTTCGCGCTCCTCATGGGCCAAAAAAACCAACTGTGGTGGGATCTGCCGGCGCGGGATTCCCTCGAACTCAACGCCAAAATTTACGATCTTCCAAAAACCCAGTTTGAACGGACCGTCGGGGAACTCAGCGAACTGCTCGGGATTCAGGACAAGCTGGCAACCGCCGTCCGCGAACTTTCGCTCGGCGAACGAATGAAGTGCGAGCTGATTGCCGCACTTTTACACCAACCCCGCGTATTGTTCCTCGACGAGCCGACGATCGGCCTCGACGTTGTCAGTGCTAAAGTGGTCCGCGATTTTCTCCGTCGCCACAATCGGGAAAGCAAGACCACGCTCTTGCTCACGAGCCACTACATGGCTGACATCCAAGAACTTTGTGAACGGGTCATTATCATTGATCAAGGCCGAGTATTTTTCGATGGCCGGTTGGAGGAGGTGTTAGATCGGTTCGCCGATTTCAAAGTGGTGACCATGAACCTCGATCCGGCGCTTCCCGCGCCGGAATGCGATCTGACTCGATTTGGCGACGTCGTGGAACGGAGTGCCGTGAGCATCAAACTCAAAGTGAAACGTGATCGGGTAATCCCGGCCGTGAAAGGGCTGTTGGACGAACTTCCGGTCAAAGATTTTGGGGTCGAAGAGGTGCCGATTGAGGAAGTGATTCGTCAGGTATTCCAGCGGGACAAAGGAACGTCCGGACGGCATTGACTTCACTTTGGTATCGCCAATAGTACCAACGTGTGTGTCGTGTTCGATACGAATGTCATTGTTTCAGCGCTCAAATCTGCTACCGGGGCCTCTTTTCAGCTGATTCTTTTAGTTCGCGCTGGCGTGCTTCGTCCCGCAGTAACCGCCCCGTTGATGTTCGAGTATGATGATGTCACTCGTCGGCCTGGACTGTTGCCGCACCTCTCAGCCTCACAGATTATGGATTTCCTCGACTGGTTCGTTTCGGTTTCCAGCCAGCATGAAGTTCATTTTCTTTGGCGACCTCTTCTCCGAGATCCCAAGGATGATCTGGTGCTCGAGGCCGCAGTCGCCGCAAGCGCCGACTTCCTCGTCACCTACAATATTTCTGACTTCGACCACGCAGCTTCTTTGGGAGTTCGGGTCGTCACACCTCCACAACTTCTGGCACTGATACCATGAGCACACTCAGCATTCGACTCCCCAATTCCCTTCATCAGAACGCCAAGCGTTTAGCACTCGACGAGGGTATTTCCGTGAATCAACTCGTAAGTAGTGCCCTCGCTGAGAAGCTCTCCGCCTTGGATGCCGAGCGCTACTTGAACGAACGTTCTAAACGGGGCAAGAAGATCGATATCGACACCCTTCTTGCCAAGATTCCGTTGATCGAGCCCGAGCCGCATGATCGGCTGCCCCAATAATCCTACGAGTCAAAACCCGGGTACGATCAACGACGAGGATCATCCAGCCTCCAGCCGCACTCCCGTGAAGGTGCTGAGCACCTTCACGGTTCCATCTACGTTCACGCCCTGGCCTCATCCCGCCTCATCCTTGCCCTCAGTCCATGCATTTCAACCCGCAGGGATCAATTCGGAGACTCCCCTGGTCGAAACAACCCCGGTTTTCACAAATTCCACTGATCCGATTTAACGGCGCCTCCGCCAATCTTTTGACCCTTACTGATTTCTGTTTTTCTGGAGACGGCCCTGTCAATTGTTAAAACGTTCGGTATCGTGCTTCCCATCGGAGGCAAAAGCGGTTAAACATGAGTGATGGACATCGTATTCAAGTGCCCGCATTGCGCCACCGACCTCGAAGTGGAGGCTGAAGCCGTTGGCCAACAGATTGACTGCCCGACTTGCGGCAAGCCATTGACCATTCCGTCGGAGTCCGCGTTGCCCCCGCCTCGCCCGGCTGGCTCGCCGCCGGAGGGTGGTGAGGCCAGGGTCGAGAAGAAAATTGCGGTACCGTTCAGTTCCAAGCCTTCGGAGCCTCTGATTCACAAAGCCGCCAAGTCGCTGGACGTCGCGGCGCGCGAAGGCAAAGCGGGCCTCCGAGTGCGGACGATCCGACATTCCGATTGCAAAGAGGTAGGCAAGGACCTGTTCGATTCCAAAGTCAGCGAAGAACTCAATGAAATCGGGGATGCGAATATCGTGAGTATTACCCCGATTAACTACAGTTATGTGGACATGGGAACGCAGAAATTGTTGACCGATTTTGGCGTCATGATCGTTTATCGGGGGTAAACCGGGGTGGAACCGTCCATTGCGAGAAAAACGAGGAACGCAAATCACCGGTTGACCCTCCCGGTCGTCCCCATACTTTGCCGACCTTGTCGAATACGAACATTGCATCAAATTACTGAATTATGGCAGTCAAAGTAGCTATTAATGGTTTCGGCCGCATCGGTCGCCTCGTCTTCCGTGCGATGGTCGAACAGGGCCTGGTTGGCCATGACATCGAAGTCGTCGCCGTTGGCGACATCGTCCCCGCGGACAATCTCGCTTACCTTTTGAAGTACGATTCCACTCAGGGTCGCTTTAACGGCACGGTCGGTTCCAAGAAGTCCGCGGCGGATAAGCTCGAAGACGATATCCTGGTCGTGAACGGTCACGACATTCATGTCGTGAGCGCACGTTCGCCGGCCGAGTTGCCGTGGAAGAAATTTGGCGTAGACATCGTCATCGAGTCCACCGGTCTATTTACCGAGGCGGAAAAGGCCACGGGCCATTTGCAGGCGGGCGCGAAAAAGGTGGTCATTTCAGCTCCGGCAAAGGGCGAGGACATCACGATTGTCATGGGGGTCAACCACGAAAAATATGACGCGACCAAACATCACATCATTTCAAACGCGAGCTGCACGACGAACTGTCTTGCTCCGTTGGTACATGTGTTGCTCAAGGAAGGTTTTGGTATTGATGAAGGGTTGATGACCACGGTGCATGCCTATACGGCCACCCAGAAGACCGTGGATGGTCCGTCGAAAAAGGATTGGAAGGGTGGGCGCAGTGCCGCGATCAATATTATTCCGAGCACGACGGGGGCCGCGCGTGCGGTGGCCCTGGTCTGTCCTGAAGTGAAGGGTAAGCTCACGGGGATGGCGTTCCGAGTACCGACGCCGACCGTTTCCGTCGTGGATCTCACGGTCAAGACGGTCAAATCCACCAGCTACGCTGAGATTTCCGCGGCGATGAAGCGTGCGAGTGAAACCTACCTAAAAGGGCTCCTGAGCTACACGTCGGATGAGGTCGTTTCGTCAGATTTCATTCACGACAAGAGCAGTTCCATTTTTGATGCGGGTTCGGGTTTGGAATTGAACAGCAAGTTCTTCAAACTCGTGAGCTGGTATGACAACGAATGGGGCTACAGCAACCGAGTGGGTGATCTGGTGAAATTGATCATCTCGAAAGGGCTATAGTCGCGGCCGAGGTTGGGCCCGGGGCGCCAGACGATCCTTTGACCGGCCAGGTCGTCTGGCCCAACCCTCACGCGCCTGTCGTGCGGCTTGGCCCGGTGGGAAGGGTGTGTAAGCGTCGGACCTGCGAGATTCTGCTTCCAAGAATTCAGAATTTAAGCTTACGCTGGAGAATCCGATGGTTTAAGGGACATTGGAATATATTTCATGGATCTCGGATTAAAGCGAGTAATTTGGCTCAGCACCGCGGCCGTAACGACTTTAGTCGTTGGGGGCTCGCTCCTATTTTTGCGGTCGAACCGGTACATTAACCGGCTCCAAACGGGTTCGAAAGTCGGATCGACCACTCAAGTGGTGACGAATTTCGGAATGCGATCTTCCGGTCGGGAACTGGGATTGGGCGAAGTTGAAGGCTCGTTGAAGGAAGCGGCCAAAACCAAGGTCCAGGCGCTGGCGGTCCGCATTGTGGCGGATGCCGCCGAGCGTGCACCGCTCACCCAGCCAGTGGAATTGGCGACGTTAGCGCGGCGGACTTTGCCGCGGAGGTTGGTGCCCGAATTTATGACGCCCTACGTCGCCCGCGTGGCGGCAAAAGATGGGCCTGGGGCGTTAGCCTTGGTGGAAACGGAAGTTCCCAGAGAATTTCGAGAGACGGTAAGAGACAGTGCGGTCGCTGGTTGGATGACGGGGGACGGACCGGGGTGTCTCAATTGGTTTAGGAATCTAGCGCCTGGGGCTTTGCGTTCGTCGGCCGCCTCGAGCATCGCTCGCGGCTATGGGCAATCAGACGCCGCCAAAGGTCTTGAATTTGTCGCCGCGCTTCCTGCGGGCACCGGACGTTTGGCTGCTTACGCGGCGTTGTTTCAGCGATTGTCAGACCTCCATCCAGCGGCGGCAGTGCGGGTGGCCGGGCGGGTTTTACCGACCGAAGATGGCCAGGCAGAACTCGGCGCTCTCATTGCGGCGTGGGCAAGGCAAGAGCCGGATCCGGCTCTCGAATATTTGAAGAACCAGTCGGGGGCTCCGCGCCGGTTTGAATTGGTGCGATCCTTCGCGGTGACGATTGCGACCGATCGTCCGGAGTTAGCGGTGGCGCAGTTGTTAGCACTCCCGAATACGAGAGAACGGCGGGATGCGTTGATCCAGGTGGCCCGTGTTTGGGCAGGACAAGAAGCGGGTGGCGCGGTTAATTGGGCGAAAGGCCTTCCGGACGTGACCTTGCGCCAACAGGTGCTTCTCGAAATTGCCGGGGCCTGGGCGGCGGTGGACGCGAAAAGTGCTGCCGAATTTTTGCGAACTCAAAAGGTTGAGCCCGGTGCCGAAAAGGTATTTAGGGCCGTCGCGAGAGAGTTGGCGGACACCGATCCGCAGGCTGCGCTCGCGTGGTCCGAACAATTGGTGAGTGCTCGCGCACGTTCCGAAGCGTTTGCGGGCTCGCTGGAGGCCTGGGCAACTCGCGAACCCCGAGTCGCTGCTGACTATGTCTCCCGACTCGCAGCGGGTACCCGGCGTCTAGAAGCGTTACAGGCGGTGGCCGCAAGTTGGTCGGAGCGAGATCCTGGGGCCGCCGCAGATTGGGTTCGAGGACTTCCCACGCCCAACGAGCAATACGCTGCTGCCGCCGCGGCGATGCCCCAATTTGGCGCAGCCGATGCGCATCGTGGCGTTGCTTTATTGGCGGAATTACCGGACAGTCCGAAACATGCTGAGTTAGCTGGATCCCTGGCTGGGGCCTGGGCTCGGCACAATCTCGGAGAAGCGGTGACTTGGCTCGATTCGATCAATGATGGTCCAGACCGAAATTCGGCCGTGCTGTCCATGGCGGAACCCTGGACCGCTCAAGACCCGGCTGGTGCCGCCGCATTCCTTCCGGGATTGCCGGCCAATGCAGCCCGCGGTTCGCTCCTGAAACAACTCGCCCGGACTTGGACCGCGGCCGATCCCCAAGCGGCTGCTACCTGGGCCGGAAGTCTTTCTGATTCGGTGCTTCGCTCCGAGGCATTGCCCACAGTCGCTGGCAGTTGGGCCGAATGGGCGCCGTTAGATGCCGCCAAGTTTGCGCTCTCGTTACCCGCTAGTGAATCACAAGGCGCCGCGGTGGTAGCCATCGTCCAGACCTGGTCCACCGACAATGCGGCAGGTGTGGGGCAATGGGTTGGACAATTCCCGGCCGGAGCATTGCGAACCCGGGTCGAACAAGCACTGATCAACAATTGGGCGACGGAAGATTTGGCGGGTGCGGCGGCGTGGTTGGCGACTCAAAATCCAGCGGCTCGTTCGGACGAGGGAGTGATGGCACTGACCAAGCATCTTGCGGCCCACGACACCCCCGCGGCGCTCCAATGGGCTCTCGCATTAAAGGATGAAGGTCGGCGTCGTGCAGAATTGGTCCGATTGGGTAAGGAATGGATACGGCAATATCCGGCGACGGCGAAAGCGTGGATCAATCAGCACGCGATGGATGCAGCAACGAAGCAAGAAATTCTCGGCGCCGCGCCTCCGACCGCGGAGACCGATCCGAACAATACCGTCCGACGTTCGCCCCCTCGGACTCGTCGCCTGCTCTAGTGAGGTTGGCGACTTGATCCTACGCGGCTCTCCACTTCACTTGGGAAGCACTACCCGTTTGGATTTGCCCCAAAGGCTATCAGGATAGGAGCTTGAATTCAGAGAAAAAAACAGGGCTGGAGCGAACTCCAGCCCTGTTGGGCGTATCGTTAAGCCAGACTCAACTTAGGGCTTATATCGGTAGTATTTCTGTGCGCCAGAAGGTGCAACCGTGACCGGGCTCGTGGCCCCAGGAACATCCGCCCATGGACTCGACAGGCTGTCCGTGGACTGCAGAGTGCCCGTAAAGTTTATGATGATGTTGGCACCACTACGCTGGGCACTGATGGTCGATGTGGCAGTCCGAGGAAGGGAGCCGACCACGAGTCCTTTACCCGAATTCCACAACGCGTTGACTTCGGGGCCCGTTAAGGGGCGGTTCCAAAGAGCAATGTCGTCGATGGCACCGTTCCATTGGCGGCCCGTCGAATCGGGATTCTCTCCGATGAAGAGGTGTTTGGTGGTCGCCGTGAGCACCGGCATGTTGGTATTAACCCCGTGGAGAACGCCATCGATATAGATCGCCGTTCCGAACGGAGGAATGACAGTGGCATCGCTGACCGTCACGAATTGGTGCCAAGCACCGTCATTGACATTCGGAACGTCGTCCGCGCCCTCGCCGGTGCCGCCGGCATAGGCGATGCTTTGGGCATCACCACGGCGAGCAATCCGGTAGTTGGAACCCTCACCCTTGGAGAGAAGCGCTTGCCAGGATTTGTCGAAGGCTCCGACTTTGAACCAGCCGGCGATCGACATGCTACCCTTCGGGAACTCCAGCTCGTCGTCATTTCCACCGGTGATTTCAACGTACTGGGTCTTGCCGTCGAGTTGGATCGCTTTGCCGAAGCCATCGCGACTATCCACGAATGGAATTGTCCCCGTGCCTTTGCCGGTCCCGTGATGATCTTTGACGGAATCTTGAAGATTCCCGTCGAAGTTCCAGTACGCCACGAGTCCCTTGGTGATCGTGCTCGTATCGTCAGTCACCGCATTGAAGTCCCAATAGGCGATGAGACCCTTGGCGGGCGGCAGGGCTGTGGGCAAGGTGCCGGTGAACAAGGCCTTGATATCCGCTTCAACCAATTCCTTGCCGTAGACGGAGAAGTCATCAATCACGGCGTGACTCAACTCCGCGCCACCACCACCGGCACCCATGTAGAAGGAGTCGATATCGGTCTGGAGCGGGTTGGTGCTGTCGCCCGAGAGGAACAATTTGCCATCGATCCAAATGTTCTTAGCGGAACCCTTCTTCGTGAACGCGAACAAATGCCATTTTGAGGTCCAGAAGGTCGCATCGGTGTAGTCCGGGAAGGTGGCGATATCTGCTTCAATACGTTGGGTGGTACCGTCGCAGCAGCCGGTGGTATCGAAATAGATATGTTGATTGCTCCAGGGAACGTGCGCGTGGAAGACGCGTTGGTTTCCGGCGCTTGGTGAGCTAAGGGCGAAGGCGGAGCTGTCGGCCACGTCTTCCTTCTTTTGCCAGAAGACAACCGACACTTCGTCCTTAGCAGTTGCCGCGTTGGCCGCGGCCGCAAAGGCGGAATCATAGGTCGCGACCGGGCCGCCCTTCTTCGTCAGATCGATCCCGTAGTCACCCGCCTTGCCGGTGTGACCACCCAAGTCAGCCGTGTAGGTGGCACTGCCCAGGATTAAGCCGGGGTATCCAGCCACCTTGTCTTTGGTCGTACCACTGTACGGGGCGACTTCGAAAGACCATTCCAGGGTTGCTGCCTTACCGCCAGCATCCAGGTAACTGAGGTTAACGATGTGCTTGGTTTTGCTGGCGAGGAGAGCCGCGGGTTGGTATTTGATTGTCGCCACCGCTCCTTCTTTCGTTAACGGAGTGGGAGTTACGGCATCGCCGTCGATTTTTAGCGTTACATTTGCCGCCGTCCACGCCGTCTTACCGTCGGTGTGAACAATGGTGACGGCCGTTGCCGGGGAAACATTCTTGGCTCCTACACCCGGGCTCTGACTATTCAACAAGCCTTCCGAAGGGAAGGGGAGATCCACTGCCGAGGAGAGGAATTTTCCTGGGATGGGCTTCAGCGAACCCGCCGGCGTTTTGTCGCCTTCTTTTCGCCAGGCAACTTGGCCGTAGTCACCGCCGCCGCCTTCTTTATAGATCAGTCGGATGAAATATTTCTTTCCAGCGACCAACGCAATCGACTCGGAGGTCGTCGGATGGTCGGGCTCATTGAATCCTTTGCAGCAGCCGGTTTCTTCGGCGATTTGGGCCAATTTCGCTTCCGTGTCGTCGGTGCTCAGGAGGAGCTGCGAGGAGTCATCGCTGCGGCTGAAGAAGCGGTAATTGCCCGATTCCGTCGGGGTCAGGAATCCCTCAATCGTCGCACCGTAACTCTCATGAGAATCGTCCGGGAACGCACCGCGACTGTCGAAGGACAAGACCGCGGCAACGAGGTCAGGAGTCGCCGGATATCTCGGATCATCTAGCAACCCTTGAACCGGTGTACCACCAATGCCGCCCCAGTACGCAAACCTCAAGACTCCCGCTTTGGTCACCAGGTACGAGTAAAAGATCACCTTACTGTTGTTGGCGATTTTAAGTTTGTTGTCGCTCAAAACGTTGTTGACCGTCACGGTGTATGCCGTCCCACCGGGAGTCTGCTTGGCCGTCGTTAGGGTCACCGTGGAACCTTTTACCGCCACCGCACTAATCACCAAGCTAGGAGCGATGACATAGTTCGACGCCGCGCCCGCGCTCGCCTCGTCCAGTTTCCTGGAAAAATTCAAGACAATCGTATCAAACGTGCCGGAGGTCTTCGCCGAAACGATCGTGGGTTGGACGGTATCGGTCGGGTCGAAACCCAGCTTGAATTCGTCTAAATTGGAGATGCCGTTTTTGTTCAAATCCTTCGCGGCGTCGGTAGCGTCGTTGGGATTGAGACCGTACTTAAGTTCCCAGTCGTCCGGGATACCATCTTTGTCAGTATCCACCGGCCCATTGCCGAGGAGCGAACTTACCGACGTTCCGGCTCCACCATTATACAGTTTGGCGATCTCAGCCTCATTCAAGGCTCGGCTCCACATGGCCACATCGTCGACCTGTCCGTTCCAGTAACGGCCGCGCGCGTCCGGATTATCTCCGATCATCACGCGTTTCCCATTTGCAGTCGTATTCGGTTTGGACGCAATGGTTGCCGAAAGCACACCGTCGATGTAGAGCCCCGTGCCGTAATTGACCACGTCTTGGTCGCTGACCGCCGCGAAATGGTGCCAATTGCCGTCGTTGATATTGTCTGCCGGGGGCGTTCCTATCGGGGTATCTCCGCCACCACTATGAAACGCTAAGCCCTGGTCGCCGCCGTGACGATGGAGACGCCAGTTGTTATTTTCACCCTTCATGACCAAGGCTTCCCAGGACTTGTCGAAGGTGCCGACTTTGAACCATCCGGAGATGGTGAAGCTAGAAATGTTGTCGCCGCCGAAGGAAAGATCGTCGGGATCGCCTCCTTCGATTTGGACAAATTGATCGATGCCGTCGAGTTCGATCGCCTTGCCGAACTTACCAGCCACGAATGCGATTGGAGCGGTTCCGTTCTCGGAGCCGTCGAATTTATTCGCGGTGCCATCTTTGAGATTTCCGTCGAAGCTCCAGTAGGATTTAAGGTCCTTCTTGAGATCGACCCCTTGCGCTAGCGAATTCAGGCTAACCAGCAGTGGCACGACGGCCAAGCCAGAGAGAATTCCTCTCGGTCGGAATTTATTGACAAACTGCATATAGATTTCTCCTAACCGTTTGATTAATTTTGCCCCTCAATGCCTCGATTGGGCACGCCAATGGTGCGCGCTTAAGCAAGCATAAACAGGGATCCCGCTATGGTTAGCATCCTGATCGCGGGCCGCAAATCGAAACGCGCCGTTTTTTGGGCGCATCGTCAATGGGTCGTGGTACGCCCGTCTTTCTGCGCCTTCGGACAGCTTTTCGCATGCTCTTTCGTATCCTTGGGAATCCTATTTGGCACGAATTTCCAACGATCAACAGTGAGGCAGCACCCTTTTGCAAGAACTGACTGGATGAATATGTTGACGGAATTTGATTTTATTGAACCATGTAAACTGTTTGACTTTGTCAGCAGATCAGTTACGAGCTTGCTCCGGCTCAATCGGGCGGCCTTTAGTCCTTTCTGAATTTAGAAGGTGAATTGTTCGAACGCGCACACCTCTGTCTTCATCCGGTTCCACTTTCCTGCCGCTCCCCGTCCATCGCGCCTGAGGCTAGGAATCCTGATCCGACGATCTGATCGGAAAATCACGCGTTCGTGGACAACTCCCCCTCGCCAGGTGCATCGGACTTGTCTAGCGTCCCGCCGCGCCCGATTTATGGCCTATCAGCACGATACTGAATTCCACGACGACGACCTTCCTCCCGTGGCGCCGTTCGTCGTCTCATCCACGCCCGCTGCGAGCGGCACGACGAGGGGCGTCGTCGCCGGTCAAGTACCCACGCCAGAACAATTGTCGGCCGAGGTTACTGATCGGAGTCAGCAATTGGTCGCACTCCGTGAACGCCAGGCCCAAGTTGAACGGGCCAAATCCGAACTGGAGGAACTTCAGCGCCGCCGGGCCGAATACGATCACGGCCGAGGGGAAGTGCGGGATCGCGTTACCCATTCGATTACCTTGCTTGAGCAGGCGGAGGTGACGGCTCGCCGCGAGGTGGAACAGCTAGGGAAATCCCTCCTCGGCCTACGGGAGGTCGCCGGTGCGGTCCAAAAACTGAGCGATAAAGCGTGGTCGGGAGAAAACTGGAACCAGGATTTGAGCCGGGACCTCGCAGTAATTGAAAATGCGCGTAATGAGCTCAATTCAGCGCGTCAAAAATGGCCGATCCTTGATGGCTCAGCAGCCAATGGGACCGCAGTCGGCGGCACGAAGGTCAAGGTAGGGTTTGAGGGTTTACCCTTTCTAAAATTGGCCCAACTCGGGTTGGCCTTGACCTGGCCTCTGGTCGTCGTCGCCCTGTTGGCGGCCGGGTTGTTCGCGACCCTACTTTTGAAAAAGTAAGGCGCCTATGGCACTTTTTAGCTCCCGTTTGGACACACCGGTCGATGTCCATCAAAAAGCTTTAAACGATGAGATTTCCCGGCTCGAAAAGGAGATTGCCGCCTTAAGATTGGGACCAAGAAAAACGTTCCGGAATTCGTTGTCTAGACTCCAGCCCAGCGCGTCCGCTCACGCTTCAACCAGTGCTGCGGCCGATCCGTTCGTCAATTCAGGTTTGATCAAAGTTACGATCTCTGAGCCTCTTGCGGTTCCACCCGTCCCGCTGCCGCCCACAATGCCTCTCGGGCTCAAACCGCTCCCCCTGACTCTGGAGCCGAGCCATTCGGCGCCAGTGTTAGGGGCGTCGTTCCCTCTCATTGAAACCCCGTTAGATCCGCGTTTCAACGAACTCGGGGTGCGAAAGTTTGATCTTGGTTCGTGGTATCGGAACCTCTTGGCACGAATTCGGCAGCACACGGTGGGCACCACCTCGAACAACCCACACATGATCAAGTATTTGGCCACGGGCAGTGTTCAAGGTCTTCGCCCTCTCCGTTATGAACGTCGCGTTGCCAGAAACCGCTTGCTTGCACTGGTGGCTACGTTGGTGGTGGTTCTTTACGGTTTGGCCTGGGTATTCCTTCGAGGGCACTCGCCCTGAACCGCCGATTTTCCGTCCGCTCGGCGCAATTTTTGCCTTACCGCGGAACCGGGCGGAGAAAAATGATCCCGATCCATTTTTGGTGGCAGAGTGCGTGAAACTCAGAAACCGGTTTGACTAACCGGGTAGTTTATATAACGTCAATTTGTCCGAGAGGTTTTTGCCTCCTTTCCTCCTGTGCCCGGTGGTGCTCGTTTCTGGGGCCACCGGGTTTTTCTTGGTCGCCTTATTCGGGCTAGAATCCGGCACCAGGGGCAATTCGACTCGCCGTCTCGGATGGAGATTCGGCGGGGCCAACGTCCAACCAGGTCAGATCCAATTGTCGATGAAACCATTGGACCTGGCGCCTCGCGAATTGGCGGGTGCGCACTTTGACCAATTCAATGGTCTCTAAGCGACCGCGATCACCGTGCAGATATTCGATCACTTGCCGATAGCCAATCGCCTGCATCGCGGTGCGATTTTGTTCCAGACCCTGCGCCTGCAATTGGCGGGTTTCGTCGATCAATCCGGCGGAAAACATGGTTTCAACTCTTCGATCAATGCGCCGAATCAACTCTACTCGCGAACGGGTCAAACCAAAGGTTCGACCGCGTAAAGTTGGAGCCCGATCAGACCAGGCAGCCCGCTGCTGCGAAAACGGTCGGCCGGTCAATCGAATCACTTCCACGGCTCGCACCACCCGGCGCCGGTTCTCGATGTCAATTTCGTCCAACGTCACCGGATCATGACGGGCGAGTTCATCCAACAAGCTGGCGAGCGGTGCGGCCTCTAGCTCAGCCCGTAGGATTGGATTCGGTGGCGGTGCCTCTCCAAGCCCATTGAGAAACGCATTGAAATACAACCCGGTCCCGCCGCAAAAAATGGGCACTCGACCCCGAGCCTGAATATCCGCGACCGCCGCTTGCGCCAACGAGACAAAACGAGCCGCATCAAATCCTTCGGTCAATTCCACCACATCGATCAAATGATGCACCACCGCTTTCCGCTCAGACGTGGAGGGCTTCGCGGTCCCAATGTCCAGCCCTCGATAGACCTGCATGGAATCGACCGAGATCAGTTCCCCGTTCAGGCGCGCGGCCAAAGCCATCGCCACCGCTGATTTGCCGCAAGCCGTTGGTCCAGCGAGCAGCAACGGGGCAGGTAATGACATTCCAAGAATGGGTTTCTAACCAAGAATCAAACACCGAAAACCTAGAAGCGATCAACCTCTCGTCTTCATGATACCTGATACTTAATTCCTAATACCGCAAAATGGCGGACGATTTCGGCCATTCGCAGATAGCCGAGCGTTTGCTGAATCATTTGCCGTGACAACTCTTATATTTCTGACCGCTGCCGCAGGGGCAGGGATCATTCCGCCCGACTCGCGGTGTCAGGTTTCGCACCGGCGTCCCTTTGACCGCTTGGGCGGTCGGTTCCGCCAGAGCTGAGTCGGCTACAGCGATCGCTTTGGTGTCCGTTTTGGCTGGCGCGGCACTCGGTCCCGCCAATGCCTTGGCGTCCTCATATGCACTGCCGCCGCCGTGGATTTGGACTTGGAGTTTGGGCAGATTCACCAAGAACTGCTCAAAGGCCATCAGGCTCGAGGCGCTGCGAAATATATTCGCACAAATCTCGGTTTTAATGTTCCCCATTAACTCGGCAAACAGCTTGTACGCCTCTGCCTTGTATTCAATCAACGGATCTTTCTGACCATAGGCGCGCAGTCCAATCGAACTGCGAAGCGAATCCATGGAGTACAGATGTTCCTGCCAGAGGCGATCAATCGCTTCGAGCATGGTATAGCGCTCAATGCTCGCCAGGGCGTCCGGCTTCTCAAATTGTGATTTGAGATCATAGGCGGCCCGGACCTTGTCATGAATGAACTTTACGACGGCGAACTGGGATTCGTTCAACCCGTCATACATCGAACCGCTTTGGGGTAATTCCTTCCCCGCTCTCGCCACGTTACTAAATTCCGCTTCGGGTACACCGACTGGAAAATTCAGGTTCACCCAATCGCCTAATCCCCGCATATTCCACTCGGCGAGGTCGGTGTCGCTGGCAGTAAATTGCTGGACTTTTTCGAGGACGACTTCCTCCAGGATGTCCATCAGCCGATCACGAACATCCGAGCCGTGCAGCACTTGATTTCGAAAGCCATAGACCACTTCGCGCTGCTTGTTCATCACGTCATCATATTCCAAGACGCGTTTACGCTGCATGAAGTTGTGCTGTTCAACCCGCTTTTGCGCTTGTTCAATCGAGCGATTCAGCAACGGATGTTCCAATTCTTGCCCTTCTTCGAGCCCCATCCGTTCCATGACTTTGGCAATTCGATCTGAACCAAAGAGCCGCATTAGATCATCTTCAAGAGAAATGAAGAAATGGGACGAACCGGGATCCCCTTGGCGAGAACAACGCCCGCGCAACTGTCGATCAATTCGGCGGGATTCATGCCGCTCCGTGGCCAGCACATGGAGCCCGCCCAGTTCGGCCACCCCAGGTCCCAATTTAATATCGGTGCCTCGACCCGCCATATTCGTGGCAATGGTCACACCGCCTTTTTGGCCTGCTTCGGTAATAATTTCCGCCTCTTGTTGGTGATACTTTGCGTTCAGCACCTTGTGGCGGATACCGGCTTTGGTCAGCATTCGAGACAAGGCCTCGGAGGAATCTACCGAAACAGTTCCTACCAGCACTGGCCGACCGCTGGTATGTTTCTCACCGATTTCCCGCACCACGGCTTCAAACTTCTCTCGTTTGGTTTTGTAGACCGTATCGTTGGCATCTTTCCGCACGTTTTGCTGATTCGCCGGAATACCCAGAACGCCTAATTTATAGATGTCATGGAATTCCTGCGCCTCGGTTTCAGCCGTGCCCGTCATGCCCGCCAACTTATGATAGAGTCGAAAATAATTCTGAATTGTAACGGTGGCCAATGTTTGGGTCTCGCGCTCGAGCGCCACGCCTTCTTTGGCCTCCACGGCCTGGTGCAATCCGTCGGACCAACGGCGTCCCGTCATGAGTCGACCCGTATTTTCGTCCACAATGATGATTTTACCCTCCAGGATCACGTAGTGAACATCCTTCTCGTAAAGACAATAAGCTTTGAGGAGCTGGGAAATAGCGTGAATCGTGGAGGCTCGTTCCTCAAACTCCGTCTGAACTTTTGCTTTGGCCTCAATTCGCTTGTGCGGATCCGCCTCCGGACCGGTCTCAATATTATGATACAACGTCGGTAGATCCGGGAGCATGAAGGCGTCTGGATCATTGGGGGAAATGAAGAGTCGGCCCTTTTCGGTGAGGTCCGCTTCATGCGATTTTTCCTCAATGGCGAAATACAACTCTTCCTTCTGCGCGTAGTATTCTTTCTTGGACTGATCGGCCAACAGGAGTCCCTCGACCCGCTGAACGAGACTTTGATTCCGCGGCTCCTCCATGAGCGTCAAATAATTTCGCGCCCGCGGTTGCCCCATCTTCACCCGCAGCAAAAGCCGACCGGCTTCAAACTCCAAATCATCGGCGTTCTTCGGCGGATTCGCCCCATCGGTGGGTCTTGCCTTGCCCAACAGGGTCTTGGCTTCCGTGATAAAACGCTCACACAATTCCTGCTGCGCCGTCTCGATCCGCGCCACGAGCGGCTTGGCTTCCATGAATTTATGCTCAATAGAAACCACCGCCGGCCCGGAAATAATGAGCGGAGTACGGGCTTCATCGATGAGAATCGAATCCACCTCGTCGACGATCGCATAATAGTGCCCGCGTTGGACTTGTTCTTCGGCACGAGTTGCCATTCCATTGTCACGAAGATAGTCGAAACCGAACTCCGCATTCGTGCCGTAGGTGACGTCTGCTCCGTACATCTGGCGACGGACGGCGGGCGTCATGTCATGCAAAATGACTCCGACCGTCAAACCTAGAAATCGGTAAACCGCCCCCATCCACTCCGCATCGCGGGCGGCCAGGTAATCGTTGACCGTGACGACATGCACTCCTCGACCGGACAACGCGTTGAGGTAAGTCGGTAGGGTCGCTACCAGAGTCTTCCCTTCACCGGTCTGCATCTCCGCGATGGACCCTCGGTGCAGCGCCATGCCGCCGATGAGCTGAACGTCAAAAGGGACCATCGCCCACACCAACTCATGGCTGCGAACCGTGAGCGTGGCCTTCTGTTCGGTCAGCCGACGACACGCATTCTTGACGACGGCAAACGCTTCGGGCAGAAGCTCGTTCAGACGCCGTTTCAATTCGACGTCGTCAGTCATTTGCGAGAGTTCAGCTTTCCACGCCGCCGTTTTTGCGCGCAGCGCATCATCCGACTCCGTGCGGAGCTTTTCTTCATGCTGGTTGATCTCCGCCACCAAGGGACGAAGTTTCTTTATCTCGCGGTCGTTTTTGGACCCGAGAATTTTGCGGACGAGAAAGCCGATCATGCGTGTACCTGCGTTAAAGACTGAGAAGGACAGGAATAAAGACCAAACAGAATGCTAAGAACCCAGGAGGGGAGCGTCAAAAGGGGTTCCACCGATTGGGAGGGGGGCTCCGCTACCCCCAAAAACGGCCGGATAACCCCCATTTTTCCGATGGATTGAGCAGATTCGGGCAGGATTTGTCAGAATTGTAAGCCCAACAACCCTTTTTCGATTCTGCGAGATTTCCCCGATCATCTGCCGCTCGCCATCAATCTTTCGACGTCTTCCGCCTCGATCGGAATGTCCGCCATCAAATCCAGATTACCCCCTGCACGGATCAAAATGTCATTCTCCAGCCGCACTGCGAAGCCCTCTTTTTTGAGGTAGATCGCCGGTTCAACCGTCATCATCCACCCCTCCTGCATCGGCTCAGTGGTCAGGCCGACGTCATGAACGTCCAGCCCAATGGGATGCCCCACGCCGTGCATGAAGAACTCCTTGAAGGCCGGGCAGTCCGGGTTTTGGTCCTTAATCTGGGCGGGCGTCAGTAACCCCAGCCCAACACATTCGCGCTCAATCATCTCCTCCGCCTCGCGTTGCCAGTCGCGAGTTTTTTTTTCGGGAACCAGGGCGTCGCAACAGCCGCGAAGAACCCGCAGAACCGCGTCGTAAACCTGCCGTTGCCTGGCGGTAAAACGGCCATTGACCGGTAGCGTGCGGGTCAGGTCGGATTGATAATTACCCAATTGCGACGCCACATCGAGCAGTACCAAGTCACCGTCGCGGCAGGGTTGATCGTTTTCGAGATAGTGCAAAACGCACGCGTTGGCCCCGGAAGCAATAATTGGGGAATAGGCAAAACTACCCCCGCCTCGAGTAAATTCGTGGAGGAATTCTGCCTCAATTTCAAGTTCATTGACCTCTGGCCGAACGAAGCGTGCCACGCGTTCAAAGCCTCGTTGGGTCAGTGCACAGGCGTTTTGGATGAGTTGAACCTCTAGATCCGATTTCACCGATCTCAAGCGGTGGAGTTCACGCGCCAAGCGATGATACTGATGGAGCGGATATTCCGCTAGCACCTGCTTGACGAAGCGCGCCTCCCGGGTCTCGACCTCGCAGTGAGCCCGCTTGTGTTCATTGGCGTTCAGATACACATGATCCGCCTCACACATGATGCGGCGAAAAATCGCGGGAAACTCTGAAAGCCAATGGACCCGGGCGATTCCACTCGCTAGCCGCGCCACTTCCTTCGTCAATTTGTGCCCTTCCCAAGTGGCGATCAGGTCGTTCGTCTCACGCAAAAAAAGCATCTCTCGGTACTTGGGATCGTCGGCATCCGGGTACAGCACCAAAAGCGACTCTTCCTGAGAAATCCCCGTAAGATAAAACAAATCGGTATTTGGCACCAGACGCAAAGTCCCGTCCGCATTGGTCGGCAAGATGTCGTTGGTGTTGACAAACGCGACGGCATTCGGCGTGAGCCGCTGCCGGAGGCGAGCCCGGTTTTCACAAAAAAGCGTCGCAGAAATAGGAGCGTGGCGCATGGGCCTAAACGATGCCCCTTTTTCGACCGGAGGCAAACGGTTACTCGGGTCGTGAGCCACGTCCGTCCGGCGGCGCTATGGCATTCGTACGAACGGCATCGGGTGAAAAAATGAACGGGATTGTGCCCCTTCACACTCGTCGAGAAAGTGAAGAGGCGGATTGCGTTCGCGGATCTTTTCCGCCTGCAAAAAAACTCCGCGGACTTCGACCGAATGGAAGCCATCGCTCCATCAGAAGTTGATGCCCGAGTTCGCAATCCGTGGTTCGAGTCTCCTTCCGAGGCGGAAGCCGTCTAGCCCGGATATTTCATAGTCTTTCGTCGCGAGACGCCGCGAGACCCCTTCTGGCAAGGCGGCCGAAGCGATTCCGAACCGGGCCGTGTGAGTACATACTGTCTGGCTTGGAATGCGAGGCCAACGCCTCCAGACGGGCTCGCCGTAATTCGCAGCCGAAAGGATATGAACGAATCGTGATACCGGCATTTCCACACCAGGCGTCGTTGATCGCGATAGCGTCTTCGGTGTGCGAAAGTCCTCTACCGCTCTGAAGCGTGCGATCCGCATCAAATTGACTGCCAAAAGCTCGATTAAAGTGAAGGAACCTTGGTATTCACTGTCGGTCGTTCACGGGAACGGTTCATTGATCCAAGATCTGAAATTTCTGACGTAGACCCACTGCAAATCCCGCGCCGCGGGAGAATCATCCCATGGAATTGAAGTCGGCGGAAAAGCAATATACCACGGTCGGCCAGTTTCAGGTGGGGTGGTTTTGGGACTAGTCCAACGATGCATTTCCACATGCCCGTCAATAAATGAAACCGTGCCAGATTGTCGATGCCGCGAACTAGGGTATCCAGCACCCCATCCGTTGAAACCGTTGCCGTCTGCACCGAAAGCGCAGTCATCAATGCTGTCGGCGTATTCATCAATGAAAACGAAGAGTTCTGGTCGGTTGGCTCTAGGCAGATCTTTCATGGCAAAACCACTCCAACCTTGGTCCCCTTGCGGATCTCGAAAGTCGGTTCCGAGATTTGAATTCATCGAGTAACTCCGAACCCGTGGAAATTTCCCATTTGGCAAAGGGGTCAGCGACCGATCTGAAGGACACTTAAAGATTCGATGGGTAGAGACATAACGACCCAGTGAAGAACCGCGATCGCCCATTAAATTGGCAATATTGGTTCCGTCAGGTTGACCATAATCCATGTTCCCCAAGCACCAACTTAGCGAAAACTCCCACGACATCTGCGAAAAATAGGGATGGTTGGGGACAAATTGATCATTGTTATCCGTCAGATACAATTGCCAGGCCAATTGGCATTGTCGCAGATTGCTCAAACAGGCAATTCCTTGAGCCCGTTGACGGGCGCCGCTCAGGGCGGGCAGAAGTAGGCCTGCCAAGATCGCAATGATGGCAATAACCACTAAGAGTTCGATCAGAGTGAAGGCAGATCCCCTGTAAATAATCGATCGGCCACTCGGTCGTTGAATAGACCGTTGGCCAAAGATCACAACCTTATCAGGATCTGCCTTCATATTGAATTACGGTTTAGTTTGTCTTATAGACAGGATAGGCGATCCAATTCCGTGGAATCGAGCCCGACGTGCCGGTACCCACGATGGTCCCGCCATCGCAAATAGCGGCGGCGCTGGAAAGGGCCAATTGGCTGCCGATGACAAATGTTTGTAGGTTCACCAATGTCGACCGATTCGGCGCCCAGACAAAGGCGTGAAGAACGCCGGTGTTAAAATTATCGGTGGCTTCTCCCACTACGGCGCACGAACGATTAATGCCGCGAGCCCGAGAGGTGTTGGCGCTACCACTCGGAAGCAGCGGCGGGAGTTGATCACCGGCCGCGAGTGTTAATGATTGGCTCAAATCACCCTTAACAAAGAAGGCCCGCCACCGACCACTTGAATCTAAGGAGCGCCCAATTACCCCATAACCATCGAGCCCGGCCAACACCTCAGATTGACCACCACCGAAGTCGGAGAGTTGCGAAACAACATTTAGAGTTGAGGGTGATGGCTGAGAATAATATCCTTTCCAATTCCCGCCACCGAACTTAGCCCGGCCAAAAATGCGCCCAGCGGAAGTGATTCCGGCCGTTTCGGCCGCATACCCTCCTGAAAGCGGGACAGACACAATACCCCAAGATCCACCGGTCTTAATCCACCGGTAGACCCGGTTGACGCCAGCAACTGCTCCATACCCAACCACCGCTTTTGAGTCATTGATCCCTACTGTTCGAGTTAACGACGACCCAGGTTCTGTTGGCAATTGGACCAAGAAGGCGCTGGTACCCAGGGTATTTTCCCATACCAGGGGCAGATTCGCGCTCTCCTTCCAACCGACTACGTCGCCTAATAGATTGAGTCCCGAGGCAGTCGAAGGTACCCAAGGTGCTGGAGAACCAGAGCTCCCCAACAATGCGGTCGGCACCGTACCGGACCAAACCGTCGCGGCTCTTTGGTAGGCCGCATTCGGATAATTGTAGTAGCCCTCGCTCATTCCCACGGCGTAACCGCTAGGATGAACCGCCGTAACGTCCTGGCTGCCCGTCGAACTGATGAAATTGGCCAGTTCGGCAATAATATACTCGGATACCGCCGCGAAGGCCCCGGAGCGTCGATTGCCGCCTTGCAATGAGGTCCAACTGCCACCCATCAATGGGCTGCTTCCTGAAATGCGGACCAAGTGCCCGCCCGGAACGTCCCCTGAAGTCATGCCTCCAGCGTCAGCGGTCCAAATCCCGCCGTCGGCGGCCACCGCAACCCCACCGAACTGATTCGGAGCCCAAGCAAAACTCGACGCCGGAGCGATTGGAGTGACGTTCGCGGACTTTACCCGCCAAGCGATCGTTGCATGAGGGAATGTATTTAATGGCGCTCCGAGGAGGGGGCTCGGGGGAAGATTGATCGTTCTCCCCGGCGTATCAACAAAGAGGTCACTATAGTCCACCGCCGCTTCGCCGATCTTGGCGCCCCACGCTCCGTTGGCGGTGCTAGTCGGAATTGGGTACAGTGCCAGGGCGGTCACCGACCGGGCATCGGTATTTCCTGAGGATGGGTCGGATTCGGCTACCAAGAGTCGACCTCCGTGAGTTAGGGCGGGTGTTTGACACAGTTTCCCAGGCAAGTGGATCGCGTCGAGCCGGTCCAGTGTTGGGGTGAATCGGGTAATCATGTGCGAGAAATCCGAGACATAGACATATCCGAACCGATCAATCGTTACCCCGAAGATAGCGCCAGGCCCGGCGCCGTCAGCGCTAAAATGGTCCCGTAACACCCAATTTGAGAACAGAGGAGTTGTTGGAGCCGGACTTACGGTAGGATCGATGACGAATACCTTCGCTTCGAATGGATGATTGGCATCGGAGGCTACGGAGCTCGTGTCGGCAAAGTCACAATTTCGGGAAGCGACATAAACCCAGCAATTGGGGCCAATGGACGGCGGACCTTCGATGGCGACTCCCAAGCTCACCGCAAATTTTGGAGCCGCAGTTCCAGGAGCACTGGGGTCGAATCCCAAAAGTCGGCCAGTCTGAAGTCCAGAATTACTATTTAGCGTCTCCGCAGTGCCCACAAAGACGACGCCGTCGGCACTGATGGCCGCGCCCGAGGACAAGGGTTTTGGGTCCCATCCAGACCCCGTTGGCCCATTGTTTCCAGTTGTCCAGGTCTTGACGAGCACCCCGGTCGTACGGTTCAATACGTAAAGTTTTCCATCATTGCAGTGAGCGTACACCTGAGTCGAATCAAACGCTAACTGTGCTCGGAAGGCGCCCACGAGCAACGTGCTGCCAGTTGGCGGAAACTGCCACGCGACGGTCGGAATTCCGGAGGCGGTAACGGCGGTATTCAACGCGAATATGTGACCGCTTCCGGTGCCGACGTAGACCCGATTCAGATCGGAGTCGACCGCGGGCGTTGGTCGTGATTCGTGGTCACAATTGATGGGACCAAGGCCAAAGGTCCAGCGGAGGGCACCGCTCGCTTCGAAACACTGCACCGTCGGTATCACCGAAACGTTGCCGGGCGGTACTATTTCTTCAGTCGTCACGTAGACTGATCCGTCCGGGTGCAAAGCGATGGCGCCATGGATATTTACCGGAGTGGGAACGCCGCCCGGCCCTTGGACCATCGCGGTAGCCCGGTGCTGGGCGTAGGGAGTTGGGTCCGCCCTACCTTGCGGACTGGTAAACAACGTTACCAACCCAAAAATAACCCCAATTCGATTGGTTATTTTCCGAATCTGTTCACGAACTCGTTGACTCGTTGACTCGTTGACTCGTTGGACTCTTTTGCGAGCCCTGTATTTACTATTTTAATAAGTAATGACATTACGCACCTCATTTGATCACCCCACCCGTCCCGACCAGGATTTACCAACACGGCCCATTCGGGCGGACGGTTTAGCCGGAATCGAATGAAGGTAGACTATCCATATTCTCGTTCCGATCAAACCGCAAGAGCCAATCTTTAGAAATCGCATCGTCGTACCGAACGCGGCTTTCGGGCCGATTTCTGGGTGTAAAGCCATAGAAGAACCCCGAGAGCACAGAAAAATGAAATCTCTCCTTTTGCGTTCTTTGCCTTCTCTCGCGGCTACTCATTCGGAAAGGCCTCGTTTTTAATGTGCCGGGTCAGACAATAATCCAGTCATCGGTAAGTTTGAAACAGAAATTTGTCTCCTGTCCGGCGCAACCCCCAACGGTGCGCTACAGTCC
>JAYVTS010000018.1:0-3611 GCA_043788645.1 Verrucomicrobiota bacterium | reverse complement strand
CCTCCCACCATGCGCATCATTGGCGGATTCGCGGCAGGACGCCTCCTTCGGACCCCCGAAGGGCTCGGCGTCCGACCCATGCCCGATAAGGTCAAACTTGCGGTTTTTAATAGCCTCGGCGACCGAGTGATGGCAGCACGGGTGCTCGATCTTTTCGCTGGCACCGGCGCACTCGGTCTCGAATGCCTCAGCCGCGGCGCCCGCGAATTGATCAGCTACGAACGTTCGGAAAAACACGCCCGGTTCTATCGCAGTAATTTGACCGATTCAGGCTTGCCCTCCACTTCGGTTAGCCTCCGGGTGCAAGACGTTTTCACCGGCATTCCGCACCTCGTCAGTGTAGGTCGCCCATTCGAGCTGATCATCGCCGACCCACCCTACGGGGACAAAACCAAACCCGGAAAACGCTCGGAATCAATCGCCCAACAACTTTTGGATGTCCTCGATCTGCCGAGATTGCTGGCGGCCTCGGGTCGGTTCGTTCTAGGCCACACCACCCGCGATCAGGTCAGCATCCCAGCCCATTGGCGGGAAGTGAAACAACTACGCCACGGTGATACCCTCATTCGCTTTTTGGAGCTGCCGATGGCGCCTGCGCTAACGAACCCCGAGACCGCCGCATCGCCTTGAAGGGTGCCAAACTTCTAACTGGATTTTTCCCGGATCCAAAAGGTTGCCCCGATATTTCGGCTCCTTTTCTAGCCCGGACATTTCGTACCCTTTCTGCCGCAACTGGCTGCGCGCCCATCTACCAACGAAGGGGCCGGGAAAATCGGGGAAGTCAGTCGTGTTCACTGCGCTCTTTGCCTTCGCTCGTAGCTCTTGGTCGGACGGAGTCTCGGAGTGGCGAGCTCAACTTGCCTGGCGAAATCGCTGCGGTTTCGTGCGGCCGTTGACATCAGGAAAAATTCCTGGTAGTCACCGGGGATGCACTCGCGTTCTCCAATTCATTGGGTTCACCGGTCTGCGCACCGCTCGGTGCTCGTCCATGGGGAGTGGACCGCTGGATCGGTTACTAGTCCTGCATCCGCTCCGTAACACCCACAAAATCAACCCGATAGGAATTTTCTTTATATCTCCTCCCAAACTTCCGTTTACAATTTTTTCACAATCATGAATGCAAAAACATCTAGTAAAAATATCGCCCTGGGCGGGTCCACGACTACGGGGAAATCGAAGCCACCGGGCCGCGGTTCCGCGCCCACACCGACGTCGGTCGACAAACGCCCCTCCAACGCGCCTCCTAAGTTGCTAAGTCCCGGCCCAAAGGCGGCCAGTCGCGCCTCGCGTGCCGTCCACCAAGGGGAGCCTCGAACCAAACAGGTAGTGTTAACACCGGGTGACGACGAGATGTCGGTGGATGCCGTATTAGCCGAAGTGAGAACCATGGCTGCGGCCGGTTGGAAATTAATTGAATTTCAAGTCACCGGACACGCGGCCACCTTAGAATTCAGACTACAAACGTAGGTCGACCCGCGTCCGCTGCACGCACACTGCCCTATTTCGATTCGCGTCCAAGAGGAGACTTCGGCGCGCCTGAGTCTCCTCTTGAACGCGAATCGGAATTAAAATTGGAACCCCCATTTCTGCCCTAATCGAACTCCCGCCCGGCTAGGTCGAGAGGACGGCACTCATCGCGGTGCAAATTCGGGTGCGAACTCCCGAGGGCAGATACTGGACCGCCGCTTCGGCGGTGGTCCAGAGCGGAGCGAGTGTGCGGTTTGAAAACCGAGCGAGACCCGCATTCCCAGTCAAAAAAGGCGCGCCCCAAACTGATATTTCGCACCCGGTAAATCCCGCTCGACCCGCTAACAGTTGCATTTCACTCGGCGTAATCAAAAAAAGATGTCCATCCGCATCCGGCTTGAATTGATGGGCCTCCAGCGCCTTGAAATCACTCACCTGCGACCAGGTCGGCAGCTTATTCCGAAAAAAAGCACCGTTGGGCGTCGTCACCAAGGCATGACCACCGGGCGCGATGAAGCGGCGCAATTGCGTCAGAAACTCGACGGTATAAGCCACATGCTCGAGGATCTCACATGCGATCACAAGATCGAACGTCCCCAGTTGATCCGGTTGAAGATCAAACAAGTTCCCGCATCGCACCTGAATCCGATCACGATTGGAAAAATCAGCGATTGCGGCCCGTAGCGGTTCTTCCCGCAAATCATTCGCCACCACCTCACAGCCGTCCGTGGCCAGGGCGGCACACAGTGAGCCGTCCCCGGCCGCCACCTCTAATGCGCGGCGCGGCTTGAGTCCGCGCCCCTCCGTGATCGCCAACAATGCCCGCATTCGCCCAAAGGCATAGTACGAAGGAGCCCAGGCGCGTCCGAACTTCCAACCCGCGGGATCGGGCAACGAGCGCGAAACATAAGGCCGCACCAGTCCCAGGCCACCTTCGCAAACTTGCTTGAATTCCTTCCAAGGAAAAGCTGTACGCACCCATCGATGATTGATCACCACCGCCATCCTCGGCGTCACTCCCGGGTCCATCAAGGACAGGATAGGAGCCCCGACCTCCGTAAATTCTGTCCACCATGTTCACCCTGCCTAAGCCGAATCTGGGGGGAAAGAGGAGCCTGAAGCAATTGAGATCAACTCCACTGAAGCCAGCGATCCATCGCTTCGTCAGATCGCACCGTCAGCATGGAAACTTTGTCGTCCAATCCGCTCGTCGGCTTGCCGACTCAAGGTCCAACCAACACACTATTGGCCAATGACGCGGTCGATGCCTCAACGGAGGTCCAGTCTGTTTCTAGCATCGCTCAGGCGGTGGGACCCCGATCCGATATTTTGGAACGACCGGTTCGTATGAGCGAACTCGCGTTAGTGCCCCTCGTACCCCGATCCGGGCCGTCGCCCGCGGCAACCACTCGGGCGCGAGCCACTTTGGATGGGAAATTCTTCCGCACTGGCCCGTTCAAATTCCATCCCAAAGGAGTCACCTATGGACCCTTCGCGCCGGACCAAACCGGAGAGTGCTTCGGGAGCCCAGAGTCTGCTCGGGCGGATTTTGGACTGATTCTCCGACTCGGCGCCAATCTGCTCCGAGTCTATTTTGTTCCGCCCCGGTGGTTTTTGGATTTGGCGCTCGAACACGGCCTCCGGGTGCTGGTGGATGTGCCCTGGAATAAGCATCTGTGTTTTCTGGATGAAGAGGTGTCCCGCGAAGGCGCCCGACAAGCGGTCCGGCTCGCGGCCCAAGCTTGCCGGGATCATCCAGCAGTTTTCGCGCTCTCGCTCGTCAATGAGGTCCCCGCTGATATTGTCCGTTGGAGCGGCGATACAGCCGTCGCAGATTTTATTGATGAATTGGTGGCGGTCGCGAAGGCGATTGACCCCGCCCTGCTCTGCACTTTTGGTAATTTTCCACCGACCGAGTTTCTCCGACCGCGGAACGTAGACTTCTTTTGCTTCAATCTGTACCTGCACGAACGCCGTCCCTTTGAAAACTATTTGGCCCGCCTCCAAATGCTGGCCGACACCAAGCCACTCATGTTGGGTGAAGTGGGCATCGACTCCATCCGCGAAGGAACAGACCGGCAGAGTGAAATCCTAGCGTGGAAACTTGAATCAGCCTTTCGGGCGGGCTGCGCCGGGGTGGTGGT
>JAYVTS010000017.1:0-15666 GCA_043788645.1 Verrucomicrobiota bacterium | reverse complement strand
ACGGTTTTCGGACCTTCCGTGCGATGGAAGTCGTTCTTTATCACACGCTTGGGAAATTACACGAACCCCCGCCTACCCACAAATTCTGCTGACGAGGCCCATTTCCTGTCCTGCATATTCAGCATCGGTTTAGACATCTTCCCAACTGCCCCCATTCAAGTCGGGAAATTTCGCCGGTGGCGCGATGGGAAATGGGCTAATGGATGCGCGGTCCACAACGGCAGCTTGTTAATAATCACCGGGGACCACGATGTAACTCATTCCGACAGTCTCGCTGCTATGGTGAATGGATGCGGCATACTTTTTGCCCGGCTCACTCAAAACACGATGATACTCCGGTTCGCTCACGCCCTTGATCAAAAACGTTTTGTCCGGCGCCATCCGGATATAATTATTACTATCAATCCGAGGTAAGCGCGTCCGATACCTCCCAGTGCATTCGCTTTCATGGTTCCTATCAATCTGTAGAATTCACGGTAGACGAGAATCGGTCACTGAAGCTTCGCGCGGTCTGTCGTAGGATGTTGCTATCCCCGCTAATTCATTTGCAGCCCGGTCGCGCAGCGGGTTCTCCGGAAAGAGTTCCGGCCAGGCTGCCGCACCGACGGGATCAGGCAACGCCCATGGATAGAGCACCGAAGTCACTGCCTCGTTCTGGATCGGACCGAGGAAAAGCTGTTTTTTCACGGGCGGGATTTTTTGATAACGCGCACCAGTTTTCCGCTGCCTCCCGCCAGATTGAGTTCCACTCTCGGCCCACCGGATGCAGATGCAGACCAGCGTCCGGTCGTGGCATCAAATATCTCGAGACGCCCCGCAGCGCGGAGTCCCAAGGTGATGTCCTGCTTGTAGTCGAGATTCACCACGATCGCATGAGTCGCATCAGCCGGGGCTTTGTCCGTGGGACCAAAGACGCCCAGCAACACGCCTTGCACGCGCCCGGGTGACTGGTAGTTCATGGCTGGAATGGATGGGACGAGCGCGAACGCGGCATCCTTGGGCAAAGCGTCCGCACCGGGAGGCAACATGCCGGCGTGGTAGACGCCGAGTGATCGCAGCGGCTGCAGTGCCGTGGCGATGGCCAGGAACTCGCGGTTAAGCGTCTGGAGGGCGGGGTAGAGCGGGGTAGGTGAACCGTCGGCGTGGGCGATGCCCCCCAGGTGATCCTTGCAGGTGTAGATGTAATACGAGATGCCCTGCCCGCCGTAGGCCAGAGTGGTGTAAACCAGGTAACGCATTTCGTCGGGACCAGGCACGCGCATGATCTTCGGTGCCCAAGTGCTGGCTTGAACGATGTTGAGGAACGGCACGCCGGCGTCGAGAGCCGCGCGACGAATTAGGGCCAAGTTGAGGAAATACTCCGGGTTATCGCCCGTCAACGCGAACTGGTAGTGGTCATAGCTGAGGAGCGCCGGTTTGACCCCACCCACGTATTGCCACAGGTGTTCGCGGTAAGCACTCACCGTGTCCCCCTGGGTGCCGAGCTGCTGGTTGCTGGCGTAGGTCGGGAACAAATTGATGTAAGCCAAATGGGCCGGGTCGCGCACTCGCAAGTAGGCGACTAGTTTGCCGAGCGCCGGGAATTGTCCCGCGCCCGGCTCATCCGTGAGGTGGTAGGCATAGAACGCTGGATGCTTGCGGACTCGTTCGATGAAGGCATCGAGCTGGGCGCGCCGGTTCGGGTCGTCGAGTGTCGCGGCAGTCAGCAGCCCGTTCTCCACCTGACCTCGCAAGCCGTGACGCTGCGCAATTTCGAGACTCTGCTCGTTACACCAGACCACATTCCATCCGCCCTCGGCCATCTGTGTGGCCACGGCATCAGTCAGCTCGGGGCCGCACCAGTAGGTGATGATGGGCGCCCCGATTTTCCAAGCGATAGCGGGTGGAGGAACAACCTCCGCGGCATCCGTTCGATGGGGAGCGCCCAGCAGGATGGACAGCAAAGCCAGCGGTGCGCGGATCATCGAGAAAAGTTTTTCCATATCCTGAGGCTAGGTCTTGGTGACGGTCCGCAAATCGAGCTTTAGCGCCGCGTCACTTCCAGCGGACATTTTGCGTTCGCATTAGTAGAGTTTATTGGCATAGGAATCCTCAATTTGCCGTTGCAAAGATTCCACCGTTTCCCCTTCACACTTTGTCTGATCGATCAGCATCTCGGCGAAGCAGGGCAGGGGCCTCTCACCGTCTCCTGCGCGGTTGTCCCAGAGCTTCGAGCGAATGACGGCCTTCCCGCATTGCAAAAAGCACTCCTCGACCTCGACGATAATTCCGACGGTCGGCGGCTTACCATCTGCCGACAGCGAGGCCAATACTTCCTCATCTCGGATCAGGCAGGCTCGTCCATTGACACGTAGGGTCTCGCCCATCCCCGGGATCAAGAACAAGAGTCCGACTTGGCCGGTTTCCAAGATGTTGCGCAGGCTGTCCACCCGGCGATTGCCGCGACGATCTGGAATGACGAGAGTTTTAGCATCCAACACCTTGGCCAAGCCAAACGCATCGCCGCGTGGTGACACGTCACAACACCCACTCCGATTGAAGGTGCCGAGCAGCAAGAATGGAGACTTCGCGATGAATGCCATCATGTGGCAGTCGAGTTCAGCCAACTGTTTCTTCATCACCAACTCGCTGGGAACACCAATCAACTCGGTGAGTTCGTCCACGGATGTCACCCGTCTCTGAAAACGTTCAGTGTTCATGATCGCGGTTTCATCGGGTATGGCACGCTAGCGATGCGTTCTTCGAGTGGGAGGACTGGCTCGCGGGTACTCTCGCGCCACCAGGCCGCGAGTCTTCGCGAGGTGGATTCAGTCGGATTCAAGCGAGGATTTCCTTCACGACCTCGCCATAGACGTCGGTGAGGCGGTAATCACGACCAGTGTGACGCCAGGTTAGTTTTGTATGGTCGAGGCCGAGTTGATGCAGGATGGTCGCGTGCAGATCGTGGAGGTGGACCTTGCCTTCGACGCCGCGAAAACCGAGGTCGTCCGTGGCTCCGTACGTGAGGCCCGGCTTGATGCCGCCGCCCGCCATCCAGGCGCAGAAGTTTTCGGGTTGGTGTTCGCGGCCGTGTTTCTCGATGGGCGACGTGCCACTTAAGTCCTGGCTCCAGGGCGTGCGGCCGAATTCGCCCGACCAAAGAACGAGGGTGTCGTGCAACAGTCCGCGCGATTTGAGATCCGTGATGAGCGCGGCGCAGGGCTGGTCGGCGCCGGCGCAGCTTTTGGGCAACGCCGCGCGATTGTCTCCATGGTGATCCCAGCCGTCGATGGTCACCTGCACGAAACGCACGCCGGCTTCGCTCATCCGGCGGGCCAACAGGCAGGCGCGGGCGTTTCGGTCAGTGGCTGGGTTGCCGACGCCGTAGAGTTTTTTGGTGGCTTCGGATTCTTTGGAGAGGTCCAACAGCTCGGGCGTAGCGGTCTGCATCCGGTAGGCGGTCTCCAGGCTCTGGATCATGCCTTCCATGCGAGTGTCCGCCTCGAATTGTTGGAGCAGGCGGAGGTTCATGCGCTGGATGAAGTCAAGCCGCTGCCGTTGCGTGGCGGCGTCGGTGGCGGGATCGGTGAGGAAATCAATGGGGGACTGCTTACCATTCTGCGGGATGATGAGTTTGGTGCCCTGATGCGCAGCAGGCAGGAAGGAGGATCCGTAGAGCCGCGTATCGGCATCGGGATGGATGGTGATGAATCCGGGCAGGTTTTGGTTTTCCGTGCCGAGCCCATAGCTGATCCAGGAACCCAGCGAGGGGCGGGCTTCGGCGATGACACCCGTATGGAACTGCAAGGCGGCTGGCTGGTGCTGGTTGTTGTCGGCATGCACGGCGCGCAGTAGGCACAATTCATCAGCAATCGACGCGGTATGCGGCAGCAGGTCCGAAATCATCATGCCGCACTGGCCGCTTGGGCGGACGGGCACGTCGGTGCCGAGCGCGAGGTATTTATCCATGCCGACGCTTAATTCGTTCGGATTCACCGGCGCGGCGATCGTCTTGCCGTGCATGCGCTGGATGTAAGTTTTTGGATCGAACAGATCCGGCTGCGAGGGGCCACCGGACATGAAAAGAAAAATGACACGCTTGGCCTTGGGAATAAGGCCCGGAGCCTTCAACGCCAGGGGACTGCTGGCCGCGTGAAGCAAACTATGAAGGGCCATCGCGCCAAAGCCGGTAGCGCTTCGGTGCAACCAGGCTCGACGGGAGAGTGAGTTGGATGGGTTCATCGCGGCAGTGGACGTTAGAGGCGGAGCAAAAATTCGTTGGAAGCGAGCAACGCACGGCCCAGCTCGGTCCACGCGGCGAGTTCAGCCTCGGGTTTGTTTTTATTACCGAGGGATTCGAGGAAGGCCGTAGCTTCGTCACGCTCAGCGGAAGTGATGGGACGGCTCAACACTCGCAGCCAGAGTCGATCGATGCGGGCGAGTGCATTGGGCGTGGTCGTAGCGAGGTCCTTGGCCAGTTCCTCGGCGCGGAGGCGGAGCATGTCGCCATTGAGCAAGAAGAGCGTTTGCGTGGGCACCGCCGTTTCGGGGCGTTTGCCGGTGATTTGGGCGGGCTGGGGAAAATCAAAGAGATCGCGCAACTTGGCGGAACCCGGCTGGGTGGTGGTACGGATGACAGGCAGGTAAACCGTGCGCTCGTAGTCCTGGATGGGGCGCAGCTTTTGCAGGTTAAAGGCGGGGTGGATAATGCCTTTCGGCGGAAGGCCGGTGACGTTCTCATAGTATTCGAGTGGCATGGCCGGGCCGCCTTCCGAGGGCGCGAGCTTACCACTCACGGCGAGCATGGCATCGCGGATGGATTCAGCATCAAGACGCCGACCGTTCATGCGCCAGAGCAGGCGGTTGTCGGGATCTTTGTCCATCGCGAGGGCATTGGGTGTGCAACTCATGCGATAGGCGCGACTGAGGACGAGGCTCCGGATAAGTTGCTTTTGCGACCAACCATACCGCACGAAACGGGTGGCAAGATGATCGAGCAACTCGGGATGCGTGGGGGTCTCGCCACGGACGCCGAAGTAATCGACACTGCGCACGATTCCCTCGCCAAAGAGCTTCTGCCAGATGCGGTTCACCGTGACGCGCGCGGTCAGCGGATTGCGCACGTCGGCGAGCCAGTCGGCGAGCTGCCTGCGTCCGCTTTGGTTGGCCGGGATCGGCGGCAGCTCGCCCCAGGAGGCCACACTCAGGACACCGCGCTTGATGGTGTCACCCAAGGCATAGGGGTTACCACGAATCGTGACGCGCATGTCGGCGGGCTTTTCAACATCATGCACCGCGAACGTCTGCGGTACTGCGGGAGTGAAGTACTGCGCGTGGGCAATTTGCGACTCCAGAGTCTTAATGCGCGTGGCCAATTCATCGCGCTGTTTTTCAAGCGGGGGCCGGGCCTCTTTGGCAGCGTTGGTGAGTGCTGCCTCAGCCTTCTTTTTCTCGTCGACAACGCCGTCGCGCTCGACTTCCCAGGCGTGAATATTGGCTTCGTTCTCGGCGAGCCGTCGCAGTCGGGTGGCTTTCTCCGGCACGCTCTCGGGCAGATCGGTCCGGTTGATATTGCTCCAGACTCCGAACGGAGTTTTGAAAGTGGAACTGGTACTGCGGAACATGCCCGCGATGCCATAGTAATCGGTCTGCGCAATGGCATCGAACTTGTGGTCGTGGCAGCGCACACAGCCGAGCGTCATGCCGAGGAAGGCGGTGCCGACCTTGCTGACTTGCTGGTCCACAAGATCGACCTCCATCTTGAGCTTGTCCGTGTTGATAATCTCGACATCCCCCAGCACGAGAAAACCGGTGGCGACGAGGTTTTCCCGGTGCTCCTGCGGGGAAGCGGCGGCCAGGAGATCGCCCGCGACCTGCTCCCGGATAAAACGGTCGAATGGCTTGTCGTCGTTGAACGCAGCGATGACGTAATCGCGGTAGCGCCAGGCGTGTTCGGCGAAGATGCTGTTCGAGGTGCCGATCTGGTCGGCATAGCCCACGAGGTCCAGCCAGTGCCGAGCCCAGCGTTCGCCGAAGGCTTTGGATTCCAGCAGACGATCCACCTGCTTCGCAAAGGCCGGTTGCCGATTCTCAGCTGAAGAATGAGCGAGGTCGTTCGTGAAGGCTTCGATCTCCGCTGGCGTGGGAGGTAGCCCGGTAAGATCAAGCGAGACGCGCCGGAGCCAGTGGTGGGGATCGGTGTCCGCGTTTGGCTTAAGTGACGCCGCGTCGAGCTTCGCGAGAATGAACTGGTCGATCGGATCGAGCACCCACGCGGCATTCTTCGAGTTCGGAGGTATTGGATCGGAAACCGGTTGAAAGGCCCAGTGCTCGCGGCCGCGTTGGACATCGATGCCCCCTTTCTTTTTTGCAAGTTCCGTCGCGCGCGGATCGACGGCACCTTGCTTCACCCATTGTTCGAGAATGACGATCTCCTCCGCGGGCAGCTTCGCCTTCGGCGGCATCGCGAGCTCACTGTCCGCATAACGCACGGCCTTGATGAGCAGGCTTTTTTCGACCTCGCCGGGCCGGATGACGGGACCGTTGTCACCGCCCGTTTCCCAGCCACTGCGCGAATCCAACGCGAGGCCACCTTTGATCTTCTGCTCGTGCGAGTGACATTCGTAACAACGCTGAATGAGCAAAGGCCGCACTTTCGCTTCAAAAAAATCCAGCTCTCCACCCGTGGCCGCCTGCGTCGTGATAGCACTCGACAACGCGAGGCATGCCTTCAAGGCGATTCGCAAAGCGGCGCACAATTCCATGGCCGGCGAGCCTAAACTTAGTGACTTAGATGTCATGCTTTGTCGCGTCGCCCGGCTATTTCAGTGTCTTCTCGGTATCGCCACGGGTTTCGGTGGCCGTAAGGCTCGGCATCCCACAGGATGCCCTTGCACTGGGCGGCTCGTGCGGCCTGTGCGCAGAAACGCAGATTCTCGACTACGATTTCCCAGTCCTCCTCGGAGGTCCATTGCATTAAGGACGCGCCGTAATTCAGCGACGAGGAAGGTGTTTCGTCTCCGGTTGCGCTTCCCGCAAGCACCCAAGAAAGCAGGGCTACCAGCTTCATGATGTTCATTTCTAGCGGCCGTAGTTTCAATTCTGATTCCTAAACTTCAGATTCATCGATCACCTTGTCTGAGAGTGAGGCTGAAGGGCGCGTGGACCTCATTCTGAGTCGTTACACTTCCGTCAGGCCAACGGACTTGGATCTCTCTGATATTGTTGGTTTGCCTCAAACCAAAGGTCAGCATGCTCGTGGATTGAGAAAGGTAACCGCCGCCGGCGTAAAGCTCGGCAGTCTGCGTCGAACCGTCGTCCAACGTGACGGTCGCGCGGGCGCCGATGGCAGTGGGATTCCCGGCCTTTCCTAGCAAACAAAGGTTGAGCACTCGATTTTGTTTTGAACCCTGATTCTCCAGCGTCACGGGTTCACCGTTGTTAATCGCCACGACCAAGTCCGGCCAACCGTCGCTGTTCAGGTCGGTCACCGCTAGTCCTTTGGCATCGCCGGGCACGCTCAGGCCGCTGTCAATCGGCCAAATCGGCGTGAAGCTTCCGTCGCCAATTCCACGCAAGAGCAAACTTAGCCCGCCGTCCATGCGTCCGGTTTCTGGCTGTGGGCTGAAAAAATTTTGCGCGAGGCAAAGGTCCGCTTTGCCATCACCATCCAGGTCGGCCAGCGCGACCCCAAAGGCGGGCGCAGCCTGAGCCAGGCGCGGCAGCGGACGGAAAGTGAAATGCCCCTGGCCGTCGTTGAGCAGCACTGCGGATTCAAGCGTGTTGACTTCGAAACGTTGTGCCGCCGTCAGAAACTGCGCCGCGTAGATCTCCGCGAGCGCAGCGGACGCGAAGCTTTGCAGGGTCGTGAACTTTTCGCCGAGAGACGGAAGGGCGGCGAGCAGGTCGCTGCGGCTGCGCAGCGGGTAGAGTGTTTCGCCTTCGTACGCAGCTTCGATCAGATGCTTGCGGCCCGTGGAGTCGAATTCACCGTAGAAGGCGAGGACAGGTTTTTGCGGCGTGGCATGGTATCGCGTGTTGAGACCAAAGTTGGTGACGACGTAGTCGATGTCGCCGTCGCCGTCGAGGTCGCGCGCGGCGATGCCGTTCCACCAACCGAGCTTGTCCGCCAGGCCGGCCTCCTGCGTGCGATCTTCCAAGCGACCTTGGTGGTTGAGATACAGCTTCACTGGCCCCCACTCGTGCGTCACCAGCAGGTCCAACCACCCGTCGCCATTGACGTCGGACCACACGGCGCTGGTAACTAAGCCCGATTGTTTTAAGCCCGGAGCGACCTCATCGGTGACATCGGTGAAGTGGCCATGATCGTTTCGCAACAAACGACTGTTAGGCGTGAGGGGATATTTTCCCGGAATCGAGCGGCCACCAACGAACAGATCCAAGTCGCCGTCGCGATCAAAGTCCGCCGCCGCCACAACGCTGCCGGAGTCGCGCAGATCCGGCAAGGTGCCGTCGAGAGCTTTCGTGAAATGACCTTGTCCGTCGTTGAGGTAAAGACGGTCGCGTAGAACCGGATCGCCCAGCTCGCACTCGACGCCGCCGGAAACGACGTAGAGATCGAGGTCGCCATCGCCATCGGCATCGAAGAACAACGCACCCATGTCCTCGCTGGCCTGGTCGGTTTGGAATGCCGTTTGAGCGGCCGCCTGAAATTTTCCGTCTGCTTGATGAAGCAAGAGCAAGCCGCACTGCCCCGCGGCACCGCCGAGGTAAAGATCGTCGAGCCCATCACCGTTTACGTCGCCCACCGCCAGGCCGGGGCCTAGTTGCGAGAGTTTCCAAGGCAGAAGGGGCTCGCGCTGGTAATCGTCGTAATCTGTTTCGCGGTGTCGGGCGCCTACCAACGGCGTACCGCGCCGAAACCACGTGGGCGGCTGGACGGGTTTCGTTCGTGGCGGCGCGGCATCCGCGGGCTCGGTGATCGTGTAGAAACGGTTGGCGTCGAGATTCTCAAAGGATTGTTGGTGTCCACTGGGCCAATCGATTCTCAACCGGTCAATCCGTTTGCTTTCACCCAAGCCGAAATGCACGATTGGTTCGTTGGCCGAAAGGAAGCCGCTCGTGAGCGTTAGGAAGCGGGTCTGGGTCCCCGCGGGCGTGTCGATTCTCACCGTTGCGCCCACCCCCCACGCATTCCCGCGCGTGCCGTGGAGCCGGATCAATAGGCGGTTGCCGTTCGTGCCCGTGTTGCGATAAACGGACACGGGCTCGTCAAAATTGGTGACGATAAGATCGAGGTCACCGTCGCGGTCGAGATCGGCTAGCGCCGCGCCAAAACTGGCGGACACTTGATCCAAGCCCCATTCCTCGCCGACATTTTGGAACCGCAAGTCGCCCAGATTGCGGAAAGCCAAGTTGGTCTCCCTCAGGACCGGGGTGTTGAGCCAGGCCCGGTTGCCGCGCTCCTTCATCCGATTCAGCAAATCGCCATTCACAAAATCCCGCGACATCCCGTTCGCAATGAACAGATCAGTCCAGCCATCGTTGTCCAAGTCCCCGAATTTCGGCGACCAGGTCCAGTCGGTGCTCTCCAATCCAGTCAAATGCGCGACTTCCATGAGATGTTCGGTGCCGGTGCTGAGGAAAACCGCGTTGCGCCGGTACTGCCGGGGGTCTGCCGAGTTTAGGAACCAGCGGTCTTTTTCCGTATCGCCGTTGATCATCATGCGCCGGGCATGGCTGGTACCGGACATGTCGGTCGCCATGAAATCCATGCGTCCGTCATGGTTGAGGTCGGCTACGTCCGCGCCCATCGAAGCCCACGGCACGTGAGGCGTTGCCGTGCGCACGACGTCCGTGAAAGTTCCGTCGCCGTTGTTGCGGTACAGCCGGTCCGGCCCTTTGTAGTCATTGCTCACATAGAGATCCGGCCATCCGTCCCCATTGTAGTCCCACCAAGTGGCCGCCAAGCCAATGTCCGTGCCGTGGATGCCGGCCGCTTGGTTCACGACGCTGAATTTTCCGTCGGCATCCTGATGATACAAATAATCCTGCTGCCCAGCGATGATCAGTTCACTGCGGCCCGAGCCTTTATCAATGAGTTCGAACAATTCGTCGTAGGCAGGGTCGACCTGCATTTGTGAGCCGCCGACCGTTCGAACTACGGACCGGGAGAACGCTTCCTTCGAGTTGCGCGGCAACCGGTGATCCCGGCCGACATTGAGCCGATGGGTGACTAGGTAGGCGTCGAGCCGACCATCCCGATCATAGTCAACGAAGGCCATCATCACGCTGGCGCCGGCAAAATCTAATCCCGCCGACTTGGCTTGCTCGATGAAGGTGCCATTTCCTTGATTCACGTAGAGCAGGTTCGGTCCGTTGAAGACGCAAACGTAGAGATCAAGATCTCCGTCATTGTCAATGTCCACAAAAGTCGCGCCGACACACCATCGGCCGTCCCCTTTTACGGCGGACCGAGCGGTCACATCCTCGAAGCGCCAGCTGCCCAGATTGCGATACAGTCGGTTGCCGCGATCATAGTTGGTGATGAAAATATCTGGGTTGCCGTCGCCATCAAAATCCCCAATGCACACCCCGGCGCCCGCGGCGGAATCCTGCAGGAGCTCGAAGGGAGCGTTGGTCGGAAAAGCGTGGATGAGATCAATCCCCGTTTGTTGGCCGGACAGGCGCTCGAACAACCGCGGTGACGGACCGGCCGCGGGACGACTGAAAGCGACTGATTGGATCGGTGGTGCCGAAGCGGGCGAAATCGAAGCCGCCTCCCGGGTTTGCCCAAACCCGGCGGCAACTCCAGTGCCAACCCACGCGGTCATCGCCCCCAAAGCGCCGCCGAGAAAACGACGAAAGCGGTCTGAATGCATGAACCGTGAAAAGCGAGTTGAATTCACCACGAAGACATAAAGTTCACAGAAGATGATCCGTTCGCGAACCATCGACGGTTTGAACAGAATTCATTCCGATGGTTTGTCGTCACGGCGATTGCGACTGCTTCGAAGCGCCTTTCTCCGCGCTCGCTATGTCTTCGAAGGGATCTCTCCGCTTCCAGTTCCCGGTAGAAACGCGCGGAGCCGCCATGGCGAGCGCAGGAAACCGTGCTTTAATCCGCCGGCGAATCGTGCGAATTTCGAAGTGCTTCAAGGGCGCAGATACGAGATGATGGTGCGCCATTTGGTCGCGTTGTCGCCCGGTGTGTCCGGCGAGGGGTCGGGGCCGGTTCCGCCCCAAAGCTTCGAATCAAAAGCCGCCCGGGTCGTGCTGAATTTCACGTGTCCATCCCCCCACAGGACGCTCAATCCCGCGGGATTCCTGCTCGTGACATGGGCCAGCGTGCCCCAAATATAGATCAGATCGGTCACGAGGGAGCGCTGCGAGGTCAATTCGGTCTGTTTGCGGGCTACTTGCGTCCAGTCCAGTCTGGCTTCGCTCTCCTTCCTGGAAAGCACGTCCGTTTGCGGAAAGTACATGTAGGTCATGTTCACCTTGGTGGAGTTGATCGGTCCAAGATCATCAGTCCCCGCCCCGGTTCGTCCACTGGCCGAGCTTGGATTTCTTGACCGCTTCGGCATGCCCGTCGCAGAAGCTGGCGTTGAAGCCTTGGTTGTGGCGTTTTGCAACGTGCCCTTGTTCCCCGCTTTTGGTGTCCGGCGTGTCGCCTGTGAAGGCTGGACCAAAACCAGCGTTGAACCACGCGTCCGTCTGCTCCAAGCGCCATATTTCAAAGACATTGGTGCTGCCGTCGACGATGGCAATGGTGCCCGTCGTGTCTTGAATTTCAGAAAGACGGCGGCTGGGATTGTCCCAATTGTTGATGAACGGGCCATTGGCATTCACCCACTCAGGTTTTCCGCTCGCCGAATAAGCGCCACCTTGCGCGTTGCTGAGGTAGTCTTTCACCAAAGTCTTCGGCGTCCCCGCAGGCCGCCGCTCCGTCCAAATACCGTGCCACCTCGCGCTGGGACAACTGTAAACGGGCTCGCTGTTGATGTAGGGGCGACACAGGTCCTGCCACCAGTAAAGGTCTTTCTGGCCCGGCCAGGTGTAGGCATATCCGTACGGCAGGAAATCCTGGTACTCCTGTGCGTACAACATCGTTCCTAATCCGATCTGTCTCATATTGGAGAGGCAGGCGGTTTGCCGACCCTTTTCCTTAGCCCGCGACAAGGCGGGCAACAGCATCCCGGCCAGAATGGCGATGATCGCAATAACCACAAGAAGCTCGATGAGGGTGAATCCGTCCGCCCGGCTCCGGTTGGATTTCCTAGCGCATCGATTTTGTTTTTCCTGAGTTTCCATTAATTGCAGGGTTGGCTCGTGGTTCGTATTTTTCACCGTGGCTCGCACCGCGCTGCGGCCAATGCTGGCCATCAGGCCGGACAAATCGCTATAAAAGTCTAGAGTTTGAATGACTGCATTTGCAAGTGCGCTTCCCTTTGAAACCTCACCTTGGGATGCTCCGCTCCGCTATTCGAGCCGGGTCCGGCCGGGAGTTCTGGCCTGGGGGCGTGGGTGGCACGCTCGGGGGAGGTGTTGCACATGGAGCAAAAGCGGGCTCGCCCATAAAGGCTAGCCCACCTACGCCGTTCCCGACGGATCAGAATCGTACTCGATAAAAAGCGGTTGTGGCGGCCGGCTTTGGAAAGGTGGCTATCATGGAACCTGCGGCGCCATTGGCGAAGGTCACGTTGGCCGCGCTGGTCCATTTCGCCGGAGCCAGCCCCGATGATTGTTCAACCACATGGGTTGCGGAAGGTTTGGAGGAGGTGAATGTGAGTTCCATCTGGCTGTTCTTCACCTGTAGATTGCCGATCGTGATTTTGTCAGGGGCGGCTCCGGTTGCCAGCGTCAAATGGCCGTAGGTTAGTTCGCGATGGACCCGCCCGCTCCAGCCCAGTTGAGTTTTGGGCTGAACCCGGTCCGCCTCGCCACCGTCATCGTCATTGACCGCGATGTTGAAGCCCATCGTTGCGCCATCCGCGACGTTTAATAGCGCGGATTTCATAACTTTGAACTCAACTTGATACCCGCCCGCGGTCTTCGAGCTGGCGGCGAACCAATGATCCGTCGCGGCGGGACCGAACGTGGGATTCCTCGCCTCGTTGTCCCGCCGGGCGCCATTAGCCGTGAAGACATACTGGCCTTCGAAATCCTTGCCACCACGGTTGATCTCGTGATCGTGATCTGCGTCAAAGAAAATCTCGACACTGTCATCTTCCCATGTGTTTCCGTCTTCGGATCCCGCCGCCGCCGAATCACTCACGACCTTGTCATCCGTGACATTCACGGCGACGTAAATAGCGTCCACTGTGTGGATCACCCAAGCGGAGTAATTGAGATCGCCAACCGGCCAGGTATCATCGCCTCCGTCGAAGATGCCGTTGAACGCATCAACCTTAATCTCCGTAGCACCGGCATATTCCGCCGGGTTAATCACGCCATCCACCGTGGGTGCGGCACTGATTTTCGGGGCCGAGTAAGATTTACCACCGAGCACCAGATTGCCGTAAGTCACGGGCTGATGCGTTTTGCCCGCCCAAATGATTTGGTGCTGCCGCAGGCCAACGCCAAGGCCGTCGTCATCGTTGACACCAACGGTGAAACCAACAATATCACCCTCCTTGGGATTCCCCAAACTTGCCATGGAGATGCGGAATTCCGCGTCGTAGCCATTACCGCTGACGGCGGTTTTGGCAAACCAGGCATTCGCTTTCCCGTAACTTGGATTTGCGGGATCCGGGTCGCGATACCCGTTGTTGGCAGTGATAACGTACTGACCGCCGAGTTGGCCCGAAGCAAAGGTGGGATCGTTTGCGTTAATCCCGTCGACAAACACTTCGACGCTGTCATCAAACCAGGTGTTGCCGTTCGCTGAATCCGCAGCCACGTCATCCGTCGAGATGACACTATCCTTGACATGCACGGCAACGTAGAGGAAATTCGTGTCGTATCCGGCCCTTACCTCGAAGCTCAGATCGTCGTTGTCAACCGGCAAGTCGGGCACATCGGCTACCTGGCCATTTTGGATTCCATCGGGTGAATTTGTATTCACCGTGACCGACCAGGTGGGTATCGAACCCCACTCAGCGTTATCAATGATGCCGTCAATCACTGGCGGCGTGCTCAATGGATAAGCGACTTGGGTTTTCGTAGGATCAAACGTCGCCGGATCGGCCAGGCACGGGGGTGCGGACAGCGTGGACAGCATCGCGATCAAAGCAAGTGGCAACCAACTGGACTTTGGACCTTTGCCTCGCTTTTTCAATTTGATGTCTGGTTTGTAGGGAAACAAGCAGTTTTCCATAAGAATTTCTGGCCAATTTTTTGATTTAAATGAATTTGCCCTCGAAACCTAGACGGGGAGTAGGGATTCGACTACCCAGTTCGCGGGAAAAACTAGTACTTTTCAGCGCCCGTCCCGGCGGCGTAGGTTTCCCCCGGGCTGGCCGTGGCGACTTTCATGCCGCCCTGCCTTTTTCATTAAAAGTCCAGGACCGGCTCTAGCCTAGATGAATGCTCAGGAAAGGATCTCCCGAATCGGTTCGCCGTAATCTTTCTCCAGCCGTTTGCGACCGGGGACGTCGAGGTGCGCGGGGACAATGCCGAGTTGATGGAGAATCGTCGCGTGGATGTCGGTGACGTAATGGCGGTGTTCGGTGGCGTGGAAGCCAAGTTCGTCCGTCGCTCCGTGGACGAGGCCGCCTTGGATGCCGCCACCCGCGAGCCAAACGCTGAAGCCGAACGGATGATGGTCGCGACCTTCGCGCGTTCCCGCCTGAATCTCCGCTGTTTCGAGACCGGGCGTACGACCGAACTCGGTCGCGAAAACAATCAGCGTCGAGTCGAAGAGCCCGCGCGCCTTCAAATCCTGAATGAGTCCCGCGATGGGTTGGTCCACCTGGTTGGCCATTCGCGCGTGGTTCTTTTTTAGCTCGGAGTGGGAATCCCATGCGCCCGCGCCGCCCGCGCCGCTGTGAATCTGGATGAAGCGCGTGCCCTTTTCCACGAAGCGGCGCGCCAGCAGGCAATGTTTGGCGAACCGGCTTTCGTGGCCTTTCAACCGGTCCAGACCGTAGAGCGTCTTCGTCGCTTCGTTCTCCTTCTCCAGATCCATCACGTCCGGCACGGCCAGCTGCATGCGGAAGGCGAGTTCGTAACTCTTGATCCGCGCCTCAGTCGCCGGGTCGTTCGGATAACGTTCCTGCGATTGGCGGTTGAGTTGATGAATCAGGTCGAAGGCCGCGCGTTGTTCGGTCCGCGTGACGGCGACCTCGGGTTTCGCGAACGGCAGCGCCTCGTTGCCCTCGGTGTCGAGCAGGATGCCGCCGTGCTGCGGGCCGAGGTAATCCGCACCGTGCCCCATCACCGTGCCGCAACAGGTGCCGAGGGGGTCGCCGAAAACGACGAACTGCGGAAGGTTGTCGTTGAGCGAGCCGAGCCCGTAATGAACCCACGCTCCGAGCGAAGGAAAGTTGCCCTCGACAATGTTGCGCCCGGTGAGAAATTGATATTGCGCCTGGTGATTATTGTCCGTTGTCCACATCGAGCGAACGACGGCAAGGTCATCAACGCAACTGCCGATGTGTGGAAACCAGTCGCTCACTTCGATACCGCTCCGTCCGTATTTCTTGAAGCCGGTTTGCAGGGGATAAATGCCCTGCAACAATTTCCGACCCAGCCCGCGCTGGAGATTTTTCATCACGAGCGGATTGT
>JAYVTS010000016.1:0-3678 GCA_043788645.1 Verrucomicrobiota bacterium | reverse complement strand
AGTAACCCCCGGTCCGCGTAATAACGACCGGACCACACAGCGTCCGCAGCGGCCTGCTCTTCTGCTGCCACCGATTGATTAAAGGGCGGTCGACACACTCGGTGTTCCTTCGTTTCTCCGTGGTTAAGGGTTTTTAGCTCAAGTTGAGCTGGGCCGTGTTGAATTCGCAAATAATGAACCCAGCACTTCTTGGCGGCTACGGCTCGTCAGCGGCGGTCCCGACATGGAAGCCGATGCGGTGGGCGCAGTTCTCCACCACGGCGGCCCGCCGGGCGCGAAGCCGAAGCCGGAAGTCGTGGCGGATCTTTTGACGAGCGAACATCCAAGAGCGCCGGGAATAGTCGCACGCGGAATTTAGTTGGTTACCTTTTCCAGTCCGTGCCGTTTATTTAGTTGAACAATGAATGCGTCGGCATTACTGAAAAACTACCGCAGGACAGGCTCGGAGGCTGATTTCGAAAGTCTGCTTCGTCATTACACCAATCTGGTCTATTCCATTGCCCAACGGCGGCTAGCGGATCAATCGCTGGCCGAAGAGGTAGCGCAGATGGTCTTCATCCGTCTCGCCAGATCGCCTCCGAATCTCAGACACGACGGCGAACTTGCATCCTGGCTGCATAAGACTGCGGTTCATATGGCCATTGATGTCTGGCGTTCGGAAACCCGCCGCCGCACTCGCGAACAACAATCGGTTGCCACGCAAATGCTCACTACAGATGAAGCCAAACTCTGGCAGGACATCACTCCGCACTTGGATGAAGCGCTCAACCAACTTGTCGAAGAAGATCGCGAGGCGGTGTTTCTGCGATTTTTCGAGCGGAAGCCTATGCGCGATATCGGCGACCTTCTCGGCGTTAGTGAAGATGCCGCGAAGATGCGCGTTCGTCGCGCTCTTAACCGTCTGCGCGCTCAACTTGGGTCACACGGCATTACCTGCGGCGCGGCGGCGCTTGGGCAGTGCGTTGCTGACCGATCTGTCGAAGCTGCCCCAGCGAGTCTTGCGGGGCGGCTGGTTTCCACGTCGCACGCAGCCGTCCGTACGCACACGTCGTCTCTTCTGCCTATTGGCATACTCAAGGTCAGGGCTATTGCGATGATGGTTCTCGCGGTCGTATTGATTTTTGCGACCCGCACACGCCGGGCGGCTGAAGGTGAATTAGCCTCTGTTATTGAGGTTCAAGAACCAACCGTGCCAGACCAACCGTCGGCTCATTCTCAACGCGCTTCATCCAGTGCGCCGACTGCGAGCGTTTCCATGCTCGAAAAAATTCGCGTGTTATTTCATGTACTCGCGAGTGATACGGGCCAAAAGCTGGCAGGCGCAGAGGTGCGCGCCGCTTACTTTTACGCCGGTGGGCGAGGCGAAGGTCACAATCTGCTGACGGATCAAAACGGCGTGGCCGCCATCCCAAAGGCTAACGAGGGAGGTGATCCTGGGATGAACGTATTCGTCAGCTTCGCCGGCTATGTCCCGGTGGCGATCCGAATGGAGAGAAATGCTCCGTTGGAGTATGTCTTGAAGGTTGAGCCTGCCGCGCTCGTAGCTGGGGTGGTGGTGGATGAAGCAGGGCAACCGGTTTCCGGCGTGAAACTTGAGGCCTCGCGGACCGACGACTACCAGAATAGCAAACCCAACACCGATTTTCAAACGACAAAAGTTGAGACGGATACAAACGGCCGTTTCCAGTATCCTTACCTGCCCAGGAGTTACGATGAGGCGCGCTTCGCCCTGACGTGTGACGGTTACGCAGTGACCCGCGCCGTCGTGCCCATGGGGAAGCTTGAATCCGTGAATGCCGCGCTGGTTGTAAAACGCGGCTTCGCCGTGACGGGGCGCGTAACCGATGTTCAGGGAAGTCCGATCTTTGGTGCGAGCGTCAAGGAATACCACAACTTCGGACACCGGAAGCTGGCAACGGAAACCGATTGGAATGGTGAATTCCTGATGCTTGGCCTCTCAGGCGAAGACGACCCAACGGCTGAAATAACCGTCGAGGCCAAAGGCCTGACTCCGCAACTACGCAAAGTCGATCTCCTCCAATCCACAAATGTAGCCAACTTTTCTCTGACCAGCGCGACGCCGTTCCGTGGACGAGTGCTGGATGAGTCTAGTCAACCCCTTGCAGGCGTCGCTTGTCGCACGGATTCAGACGATCACCGCCGCCAGCCATTCCGATGGTTCACGCATACCGATGCGCAAGGCTCCTTCGAGTGGGATTCAGTGCCTGCCGAGCCAACCCTATTCTGGTTCGAGTTGGATGGATATGAAGTGATTCGCGACCGGCTGCTCAAATCTAATAGCAGTGACCATGAAATCACATTGGTCCGGAAAACCAAATAGGCGCTTCATCGGTTTCCTCGGTGAAGGGCGGAAGCGGTGGGCGTGCGTTCATGTTAGGGTTGGGTTTTCAGCTGGGTTTCGACTTCAGCGATGCGCTCCTTCAATGGTGCGACGGCTGGTTCCACTCCGCCGGCAGTGTCGCGCGGGGTGATGTATTTCGGGCAATTTTGATCGAAGGACCGCACCTCAATAAAAAAGAGCCGCTCGACGAACACCCGAAGTATTGCTGCTCGGTCGCGAGGACTTTCGGCGTGAAATAAGTGTCGCGACGGCACCGGCGTCAAACCCCACCATCGGGCAGGAATCGTAGCCAAGTCCCCGGGCGACGAGCCTCAGCGTCATGCCGATATACCCGGTGCAACGTTGGTGGTATTGGAGAAATGAGGCTTCGGTCACGGCTTCCCGCCGAACGTCACATGGTCGTCGAGGTCGAGGTAATCAAACCACGTTTTCACGTCTTCCCGCGTTTTGCTGCAGGCGCCGACGCGCTCGGCGAAAAATTCCAGGGTTTCCACGTCACCGTCGGGGCCTCGCTCGTTGTGGTAGGCGCTCCAATGTTGGATTTCCCACGGCGCGCGCTTCAGCGGCGCGTGTTCTTCGACCCACGCGAGGATTTCACCGTCGCCTTTGCCGGCGGCAATTTCCGCCTGCAACGCCTCGTGCGTGATGCCGGTGAACCGAAACCAATGCCGATCCATCGGGTTATTGTATTTGTATTCGCCCGCCGTGCCGGCGAGTGCGGCGCGACCCTTGTCGAGGATGCGAGCGAGGAGGACGTAGCCGCCGAGCCGCACGCGCGGGCTGCGCGGCGGACGCTGGGTGAGGTTGGGTGCTGGGTTCATAAAGGTTGCTGCGATTTGTTTTGGTCTTTTGCCTACGGTGATGGTCTTTCAAGCCACCGCGGACAGCGAGACGACCAGGGCTGACTAAGTCATTGCGCCTCAGACCGCAACTTCTCAACTCGCAGCGCAAGCACGGCAATTCGTCTAAACGGCCGCGCCAGCCGCACTCCGGCCGGTTGAGGGTGAATAATGTGTTGCAAACGAACCAAAAATCACATTAAACGCACAAAAAATTAAAATTAGTTAAACTACAATTGCACTAAATTGAACTTTTGGTTGAATCCAACCGTGATTGCCTCTAAAGCTGAATTTTTCGCGGTGCTTCGCCAGTATAATCCGTGGTGGATGGGCGGGCGTTTCCCTGACCTGCCGACGTGGCGGCGGGCGGCGTTCCGGGAGATTTCGGCTTGGGCGGAGAACCCACCGGCAGGCCGGGCGCTGCGGTTGAGCGGGGCGCGCCAGGTGGGCAAGACGACGCTTTACCTTCAGGCGATT
>JAYVTS010000015.1:0-17276 GCA_043788645.1 Verrucomicrobiota bacterium | reverse complement strand
CGATGTAGCTCAGATCTATCCCGGCGGCCACGAAGGCCTCGTCGCCACCAACGGCGTCTTTACCGTCGACGTGTCGCTCGATCAAGCCAACGGCTACTTTGAATTATTCCTGCCACCCGCGAATCGGTGAGTCGTAAGGGTACTGGGCCAAGTTTCCAGTCCGGAAGTGGCGCGACCTAATTCGGCAGTTATTTCCAACCCGCCCAGTTTTATTACCAACAACTTTACAGCGATTAACAATCAACTGGCGCCGATGATGACCGTTACCCGGTCATACTCCCGGAAGACCGAGCGGAAAGTGAAGAGCTTTGTCAGTACGTCCTGCGCAACCCGTTTTCGGTGGAAAAGGTCGCCATAGAATCGCCGACCGACACCGTCATCTACCGCTCCATGCTCAATCCGAAAACCAACCGCAACTTTGAAATCTTCGATCCAGTCGACTTCCTGGCCACCCTATCGCAGCACATTCCAGACAAGGGAGTTCAAATGGTGCGGTACTACGGCCTGTACTCCAACAAACACCGGGGCTGTTCTCGATAAAGTCGGCCAAAAGGCAACGGAAGGTGGACGGAGAAGGTAGAAAGCTGTTTTTCGCGGGCAATTGGGCGCGGAGTTCCACGGTGATGCCGTTGATGATCCATCGGTTATCAAATTTTCATAGTCCGGCATCGGATCATATTCGATGCGAAAGTCTGGTTCCCTGCTTTCGAGACCGGAATCAGGAGGCGGACGAGCCGGGACAAAGGCCGCTGGACCACACCAGAGATTAAGATGGCGGTGGATTTTCTCAACTACCTCCGGGTGTTCGATGAAAGCAATCACCCGCATCTGCTTCTGACACGCGGGACATTGCAGCGGGTCCACATGCCAGGCCTGGCGAATCAGGTCGCGCCATTTCCGGGAAGGTAGCTTGATGGGCGGTGGCGGTGAACCAGGAGGCACGGATTTGCGTGTTAACTAATTGTATGTCACTTAATTTTTGTTGGCTTATTTTTTATCGCTGGCGAACTCAATCCCGGCTATTGAAAGCAGTGTGAACCGATGCCTGAAACTCAACTTCCTCTCTGCCGTCGCCGCCGGAATTGCCCTCGCGCCCTCGGCCGTCGGCGCGCAGGTCGACCTTCCCGAACCACCGGGGAGCGTCGCTTTTGGCAGCACGCTCATCTTGTTGCCCAACGGCAATTTTGTGGTGACCGATCCAATGGCTTCGTTGCCCGTTCCGAATGCGGGCGCAGTGCATCTGTTTGGTCCGACCGGAGTTTTGCTCAGCACATTAACAGGGAGTTCCACCAACGATCACGTCGGCAGCGGTGGCATCATCGTGCTCGCCAATGGCAACTTCGTGGTCCGGAGCGGTAGCTGGGGCCACGCGGGGGCCGCGAGTGTCGGCGCAGTCACCTGGGTCGACGGCAATCAGGGGCTCGCCGGGGTGGTCTCGGAGACCAATTCGCTGATCGGAACGACGGCCAACGATCAGATCGGCGGCGGCCAGGATCCCCACCCCGTACATGGCGGCGGAGCCGTGATTCGGCTCCGCAACGGCAACTACGTCGTGCTCAGTCCGGTCTGGAACAACGGCGCCATCGCGGATGCCGGCGCGGTCACTTGGGGCGACGGACGCACGGGGATCTCCGGAGCGGTCTCGGTGAAAAATTCGTGGGTCGGTACCGCCGCCTTGGATGAAGTTGGCGAGAATGGCGCCACCGAACTGACGAACGGCAACTTTGTATTCGTCAGCCGGCGCTGGAACGATGGAGCGACCGCCGATGTCGGCGCAGTGACCTGGGCCCGGGGCGACATAGGTGGTTCCGGGACGATCTCAGCTGCCAACTCGCTGATTGGCACCACGGCGGGCGACGAGATCGGCAGTCCTTTCGGCGGCGGGGTCACCGCCTTGAGCAACGGCAACTATGTCGTCGCGAGCGCCCAGTGGGACCATGGGGTCAACTCGGATGCTGGAGCGGTGACCTGGGGCGATGGCCGCACCGGCATTTCCGGCTTGGTCTCGGAGCGGAATTCATTAGTCGGTTCGACGGCCCTGGACCGGGTCGGCTACGTCGTCGCTCTGCGAAATGGAAATTTTGTGGTGGGCAGTCCGCGCTGGGACAATGGAGTCATCGCGGACGCGGGCGCAGTGACTTGGGGCGACGGCGCCTCCGGCATTTCCGGCGTGATCTCGGCCGAGAACTCGTTGGTCGGAACCACGGCCAGCGATTTCGTCGGCAATACCGGTATCACCCAACTCAGCAACGGGAATTATGTGGTCGTCAGCCCCACCTGGGGTAATGGTCTCCTTTTTAATGTCGGCGCGGTAACTTGGGGAAATGGCGGCTCCGGTATTACCGGGATCGTTTCGGCGGCCAACTCACTGGTCGGAACTACGCGAACCGATCAGGTCGGCCTTAGGGGTGTCACCGCCCTGAACAACGGCAATTATGTAGTCGCCAGTCCGCACTGGGGCAACGGTCCCGCCTTTCAGGCCGGCGCGGTGACTTGGGGCGACGGCCGCACCGGCATTTCCGGTGCCGTCTCGTCGACCAACTCGCTGATCGGAATGACGGCCGGCGATGCAGTCGGCGGCGGCAGTGTCGTTGGTCTCAGCAACGGTAACTATGTGATCGCCAGCCCCGGCTGGGACAGCGGTGGGATCGCAGACGTCGGTGCGGCGACTTGGGGCAATGGTACGACCGGCACCCCCGGTCCGGTCTCGCCGGCCAACTCGCTGATCGGAACCACGGCACATGATCAGGTGGGAGGCGGCGGTATCGTCGGCCTAACGGGCGGCAACTACGTTGTCGTCAGCCCCGGCTGGGATCAGGGGGAAACCGTGGACGTCGGTGCGGTCTCTTGGGCCGATGGTGCCACGGGACGAATCGGCATGGTGTCGGCCGCGAACTCGCTGATCGGAACGACAGCCGACGATCAGATCGGCGGCGGGAGTCTATTTTTCGGCCAAGTAGGCTTTGGCTCGGTCACTGCCCTGACCAACGGCAACTATATCGTCGGCAGCCCGTTCTGGGACGGCGGAGCGGCTAAGGATGTTGGCGCGGTGACTCGGGCCGATGGGAGTATCGGCCGTTTCGGCCCGATCTTAGCCGCCAAATCGCTGATCGGAACGACGGCCGAAGATTTCCTCGGTCTTGGCGGCGGTTTCGCCGGCCAGGCGGTCATTCCATTCGGGGATGGCACGTATGCCTTGAACACTCCGCTCTGGCACAATAGCAATAGCGTGAGTGTCAGTGCTCTCAGTCTCGCCGTTGGCGCTTCCGGCCTGATCGGGGTCATTCAAGCTGAAAATAGCGTGCTCGGCGACGTGGGGAATTTCGTCTATGACGCCGGCCGCGGCCACCTGATCGTCATCCGACCAGACAGCCATCGTTTCACGCTATTTACCCCGGGACCCGACGGGCCGAGCGGCGGGCTCCGGATCACGTCCATCCGGCCCACCGCGACGGGTTTTGTGCTAACATGGCTCTCCCGTCCTGGACAAAAATACGAGATTGAGTTCGCCGAGGAGTTGGGCTCGGAGGAGTGGTTCGAATTGAAACATGATATCCAGTCCGGCGGTGTGGAGACGTCCTATTCCGATTCGTCGTCCGGGTCGCCGGGACTGCGGCAGGGATATTACCGGATCCGCGAAACGGGCACGACGACAACCGGGCTCCAGATCACGTCGATCCGGCGGACCGCGACGGGTTTTGCGTTAACATGGCTTTCCCGGGCCGGAGCGAACTACAGCGTCCAGTTCGCGGAGGTAGCGGCTTCGACAAGTTAGCTCGAACTCGCTCGCGGCCTCGAGTCTCGCGGCGCCGAGATGTCCTATACCGATGCCCGCGTCGGGCTGTCGGACCGGCCGCAGGGATTTTACCGCGTTCGCGAAAACTAGTCTAGTGGGTGGGCCCCAAAACAAATCGGGAGACGTTCCGTGTTTGGCTGGGAGGGTTCTGGTGAGTAAGTCGTTGGCGACTCTGCCTTAACCAGACGGTTTTATCATTGAATAAACCGATCCCGGCGAAGCTTCGCAGGTCACCTTGAGCCTAAGCGTTGAGCGTTGGGAGAATTGCAGCCGGAGATACCGGTGGGAACCGGTGAGTGGGAGGCGCACCTCATCGTCCACCCCGGCGGTCGTGGATCCGATTTCCTCGGCCGCCGGTCCTGGGGACCAGGTCGAGAGATCGGCGGAAATCAGGGAGGCAACGCTGACCTCCCCCACCGCGAGGTGGGATCCGGCGAATGAAAGCACCAACTGACCGACATCCACGGCTGCGCTACTCGGATCTCCGGACGTCTCGCCCGTCGCCGGTAGACCCAAGAAATAGGCGGCTAGATTCGGAACCCCATCATGGTTTAGATCGTCGGACGGGCCCCGTTGGCCGGCGGGAGCGTTGGCAGCCACCCAGGTGTTATAAGTTATAAGTAAAAACCAGTGAGGGATTGAGGTACGGCCCGCCGAAGAATTCAAACGCGCCAAAATCCGCTTTGTCACTATTGGCCCCCCGGCCGCTGACGCACGGGGCCAACCGTTGATCCACGCGGGGAGCCGAACCCCTGAGGCCATCACGGGCGGGGCTGCCGCTGAGCAACGCGTGGGTCGGGGTCCACCCGCCGTTGTCGCGTAGCGGACCGATAAGGGGATCGCCGCCATAGAAATTCGAACCGAGCAAAGTGGCCGCATTCTTGATGTTATCGTCCACCGGGGCGGTGTTGAGCGCCACAATGCTAAAGTTCGACACTACCGGACCCGCGATGCCGCCGCCCGACTCGGTCGCCCGGTTGTATACGATGGTCTTATGTTCGCACTGAAAACTCTCGGTTTTCCCGACAAACAGGCCGCCACCTGTCCTAGCCTTATTGCCACTCAGTGTGGTGTTTTGCAGAAACAACGCAAAAGAGCCACCGGTCGGAGTAGAAATGCCCCCCGGTGCCGCCGGCCGTGTTGTTGTCCAGGGTGCAGCGATTGACGTCCAAAACACCGCGTTCCCTGCTGATCGCCCCGACGTTTCCCGTGGCCGTGTTTCCCGAGAGTCGGCAATCCGTCAGGTCAGCGTCTCCGCCATTCGCGCGCAAGGCACCGCCGTTTCCTGCGGTCGCCACGCAGTTGCGGATGATCACACAGGTCAATTCCAAGTTTCCCGAGGTTTGCAGCACGGTACCCCCGTCCGTGGCCACGCCATCGGCCAGCGTGAGATCCACCACCTTGAGTGCTGGAATACAAATATGCTAACAGCATATTTGTATTGACAACATTTTATTATATTGTTCCATTATTATTGTTTTTACAAATTCAAAAAAATTGTCGACATTATGTTTGGATATTTATATTGACTGAATGTTTAATCAAATTACATTAAAATTGCTACCGACGACAGTGAAATGTCCGCAATTTGGCCGGATCAAAAAAAAGAAATAACAATCTGCAATCGAATTCTCGAAGGCAACGCTCACCGCTCGACCGTGAAGGTTTCATCAATCATCTTTGGGGCCTGAAACTAAGTGGCCGGTGGTCACCCGATGCCTGGTGCCGCGCCTTCACGAACTAACGGCTTTTACCCGTTCGGGGCCAGCTCGGTTAGCTTCGGGAAAATTTTTGGAAATTGGTGCCCAAACTCCGCGTCGCTGCACGGAATGAGCACTGGCCAGCACTGGCCATAGATTTCCATGTCCTGATCCTACGACGATAGGGCCAGTTGCAGGAGGCCTGGATGATTCCCTGCGTCTTTGGATAGGTTCCACCACGCGCTGATCATCGAAAGTACTCGCATCGCCTGGAGGTGGTTTTACCACTACTCCGTGCCCCGGCGCCGAAAGGTCATCCAAAGTGAGGAGGCCAAACTGACACCTTTGAGAATCCTCTGGGTCCACGATGCCTTCGCGGTTGACTCCGCAGGTGCGTGCCGCCGAAGTGCGGCCAAACCGACCACTAGCATCCACGCTGACGACGCAATGGTACCGAAAGTTTTCGCCCGTGCCGCGAGGGTATGGATGCAGAGACTCACCGCGATCAAATCCGCCGACAATTGCGTACGGTTGAGTTCACTCTCTACAATCAATAATTGCTTTCGAGACCTTAGGGAATTCATAGGAGGAATTTTTCTAAACATGCTCGATCCTTTCTGAGTTGATCGACCGTCGCTGGCAGAGTCTCCCAGTCCCTAAGAACTGATCTAAATCTCCAATAGAGACCCATCGCAGCGGCGATATAGACTAAAGTCACCGTCGCAAGCACCAGTACCGGGGAACGGTCCCAAAGCCAAACGACCACTGCCGCCGTGAAGGCGATTCCGGCGAGGAGACTCAAGGTCGCGATCCCGAGGCCTAATAGAATCGCGTGTAAAAACCGTTCGCGCTCTTCTTGCATTTCCACCGTCAACAATTCCAGTCGGTTTCCAAAAGAGATCAGGAGCCGGCGAGCCAGCTGTTTTGAAGTCAAACCCAACTGCTTAAAGCTGACGGTGGATTTTTCCATAGTCGGAAAGAGTGATCAATTTCGATGACCCGAGCAACGGCAGGAGAGCAAGTAGCCCAGCACGGCACCGACGCCGACACCGATCGCAATTGCTTGATACGGATACTGATGCACCGCTTGATCCGCTGCCTTGGCACCTTCGAGCGCCTGCTGGCGAACCCGCCCGCAAATCTCCTTGCTACTCTCCAACGCAGACGCCACGCGTTTCCTCGCCTCCGCCACCTTCTCTCCCCCGACATCCGTCGTCGCCGCCATCAACGCGCGGGCATCCTCTGCCAGTTGATTCAGCTCGTTGCCGATTGTTCCAGTTTGCTGATTCATATGTTTATTGCTTTGTTTCTGTTTATAAGTTTTGGTTCGACCAGGTTATCCAACCAGTCTTTTCGCCCAGCCATTTCCTACACTTTCGTCGCGAGACGCAGCGAAGGGTTGACGGGCAGGTCGGCCGATGCGATTGCGGTTCGGACCGCGAAACCAACTTCGCCAGTCCGCCTCGCAGCAAGTCGCCGCAGAATGGGTATGAACCATACGGAGTCAAGCTATCATCTGTTGGCTCCATTGCGCTATGGGGTGTTCACCCCATTTTGCAAACTTCCTCCGCTTTTTTGCGCGTAATTTGGCGATGATAAAAGTGAAAAAACGGAAAACAGGCCCCGCCGCCGATAGATCAATCAAGGAATCGCCCGCCGTGGCCATCCCGGTATCGACGGTCATTGCCCGCCTCAACCACCCGCTACCGGGTCCGACCGAATAGAGCACGCCAACACCACTCCGAACGGGCGGCGAACGTTACCAGGATGGAACGTGCAGTCGGTTGAAATAACGCCCGTTGTAGCCACTGCGCCCACCGCAACCGTGAGATAAATCGACGATCAAACTCTTGGGCAATGCTTTGCTCTGCCTCATCCCAGTTGAACTCTCCGCGGCTGAACTTCGTGAGCGGATCGAGCGCGAGTTCAGCCGATTCAAAGGCCATCGACATGCCGTTGCCCGTCAGGGGGGGAATGAGGGTCAGGGCATCACCGACACAGCATTCTAACCGTTGGGAGGCCCGTCTCGGCGTCAGGGAGAGCCCGGCGACGGCGCAGAACGAAGCCGGATCGAATGCCGCCGTGGCGAGCCGTGTGTGCAACGTGGATTGCGGAGCACCCCTCAACCACGTCGGCCAGTCTTGCGCTAGGCCCGAGACAGCGGATTCACTTCTAAATAATCCGCATATATTTACCTGTCCGTCGGCCAATTGACACAGCCCGACATAGCCCGCCTCCACAAAATGCAGCTCGAGGTCGGATTCCATACGAATATCCCGGGCATGAACCTTCAAGCCGAAGTACCGCCAGCCGTCCGTGACCTTGTCCGCCTGCCGCCCACTCGCACGTACAATCCCTTCACCGAATGAGCCGACCCATCGTTCACCCACTCGCAATTCACCGCCCTTTCGCTGAAATTCACGAGCCAACCAATCATCCACCACGTAGCGCGAAACACTCAAAGCGGATTCTGGCAGGCGTCGCGCCGCCACCCTCGTTTCCGAATCGAAAAACGCGGCACTGACCAAAGGCCGAGCCCCGGCAGCGTACAACCCGGCCAAAAGCCCCAAACGAGCGAGCGAGCCCTGCCCACGGCCGCTGATGAATTCGCCACAGACCCGATGCCGCGGATATCGGCCTACCTCCCACACAGTGACCGGTACTCCGCGCTGGCGGAGCCCAATGCCCAGAGTTAATCCGGCCAAGCCCCCGCCCACGATGGTGATCGGATAGCTCGGGTTCATCCTAGGGCCCACGCCCGTTTCAGGCACTGCGTTTCGCCCCAAACAGGTGGCTGAACAGACCTGCCGTTTGTTCGTTCGTTTTCCATTCCGGACTTTTTGGCCAAAGCGCCGTGAGTTCCTGATCGACAAACCCGGCCCGAACGCTCAAGACCGCATCGTGCCGAGTGATCCCGTTACAACCGAGGAGCCCGAGCATTCGAGCGGCCGTCAGGGCGAGGGGCGATCGACAGGGCTCGCAGGCCAGAAAAAAATCGGTTTTAGCCGCCGCCCGCTTTAACAAAGGTCGCAGGCGTCCTTCAGGGAAATGGTGAAGAAACAAATTGGCGAGGATCAGATCAACGTGCGACGACGCCGATTCGAGCCACGAGAACGCGTCAGCCGTTATTATTTCGGTCGTCCAATTTAATGACGTAAATGCCCGCCGCGTCTCCTCGGAAATCAGATTTTGCCGATCCAAAAAAGTGACCTCGGCCTTCATTCCAAGGCTTGACCAGACCCGCGCCAACCGCAACAGCAAGGTTCCATCTCCAGCGCCCAGTTCGATCACCCGCAAGGGTCGTGAAGGCAACTTGGAAAAATCAAATTGGAGACGAAATGCCCGAGCTAAGATGCCGCCGTGTCCCATCAGGAAATTCAGCCGACGCAGATCGGACCGCGAGCGAATGGCTCGAGGGTCGGCCGGAGATAGTTCATCCAGAAGTTCTGCTTTGACGATTCGACACATCGCTTAATCGACCTTTAAGAGCGCGCCGTGACAACTAAACCCAGCGCCAAACGACGAGAGCCACCACCAGCCACCGGGCGCTTGGTTCGCCAAAGCCCGCTCCAATACAAAGAGCACGAAGGGACTGCTGATGTTTCCGAAATCATTTAATACCGAGGCACTCAAATTCAGTTCGGTGGCGCTGAGACCAAAACGTTTTTGCAGAGCAGTCAGCACTTGCCGCCCGCCCGCGTGAAAAATCCAACCGGTGATATCCGTGCGTTTTAGCGGAAGGCAGCTCAGGAGCTTGACCAGCACCTCCTCCGCGTGCTCCGCCGCGATCGCGGGTACTTGGCGAGTCAGAATATTCCGTAGCATTCCGTTCCGTTGCTCAAAACGAAGCGAATCACGTTCGGACGAATTCAACACACTCTGGCTCGCCTTCCATTCCGCCCGTCGCGCGTGGGCGAGCGGCGCGGCGGATAAGATCGCCGCCCCGGCCCCATCGCCAAACAGGCAGGCACTAATCAGAACACCGGGATCGTTATCCAGGTAGAAAGCCGCACTGCAAATCTCCACGCAGATCGACAGAACGTGTCGCGCCCGGCCGGCGGTGAGTAGGGCTTCCGCGGTGCGCCAGTTCGGCAAGGCCGCACCGCACCCCTGCCCTACTAGATCGAGCGCCTGCACCTCCGGCCGCAATCCCAGGCGTTCGCTCACATAGCTGGTGAGTCCCGGGCACAAATACCCCGTACAGGTACTAATGATGACCGCGTCGATTTCGGCGGGAGTCAGCCGAGCCGCCGCAAGGGCGCGCTGCGCGGCCTGGGTTGCGAGCAAGGGGGCATTTCGCGCAAAACGTTCATGCAACGCGTCCGGCGTCAGTACGAAGGCTTCGGCCAGATCGGCCACAGCGAGATGTCGCGTAGCAATTCCGTTTTCACGCGTCAAAATCTCCCTCAACAACCCCTGCGCCCGGGTGTCGAGTTGAGGGAATTGCGGCGAATTTTGGAGCGCGGCCCAGCATTCAGCCTGGGTGTACCGCCGGGACGGTACAGCGGTGGCTAATCCAGTCAGAAACATGTCACAGGAGGCGGACTCATAATGGAAGTTACTTAACGTCAAGCCACGATAACAGTCCAGATTTTGTCCACCGAGCCAAGACCCACCCAGACTATTTCCGGATCGGAGATTTGAAGAGTGCCGACACTTTGACGCGGAGGCCCGGAAGGGTCACCGATTCAAAGGTATCCTTCACGCCATGCGTCGCCGTCGGCACTTCGGCGTTTTTTTCCAGCGCATAGACCTCAATCGTTCGGGTCACGGGGTCAACCAGCCAATATTCCGTCACCCCAAAACTTGCGTAATTTTTGCGCTTGGAACCTTTGTCGTACCGCGCGGTTCCCGGCGAAAGCGTCTCCACCACCAAATCCGGCGCGCCTTCGATGCCTTGATCAGTAATGAGATGGCTTCGCTGGTTTGATACGAAGAAAACGTCCGGTTGGTAAATGTTGATGTCCCCGAGATGAACATCCAATGGGGCAATAAACACATCGCCCAGCGGATGTTTAACGAGAAAATTTCCAAGCAGCAGATAAATCCTTCCCGCAACGATCTGATGCTGAGTATTCGGTGATGGCGACATGACAAGTTCCCCGTCGATGACTTGAAAATACGGCGGCCCGTCCGGCATTTCCTGATAGTCGTGCCGATTGAAGAGGGTGGCGCTCGTCTGCAACATGCTCATAAACTGGCCTTTTCCCGGGTCAGAGTCAATTTCTCGCTCGCCCTCCCCGTGACCTAAACAATGGTCAATTGCACACTGCTTTCGATGATCCCGGCGCTGATGGCATACCGAGTCAAACCAGCCGTGTCATGAATATCCAGTTTCTTCATCAGATGCTCGCGATGCTTCTCCACCGTCTTAATACCAATCTTAAGTTCCGGAGCTATTTCTTTATTGGCTTTTCCTTCCGCAATTAATTGGAGTACTTCCGTCTCGCGTGAAGTCAGTTGAGCCGCTTTGGGGTCGAGTTTTCCGGGGCGACCTGTTCCCGCCGCATTGAGCCGCGTCACCCGTCGAGCAATGGCAGGACTGAAGAAAGTCCTGCCTTGGGAAACTTCCCGGATGGCGTGACACACCTCATGGGCGGAGGTTTGCTTGAGCAAAAATCCGACCGCCCCGGCCTCGGTCGCGTTTTTGACGTACGCATCGTCGCTGTGCGCCGACAGCATGAGGATTTTGGCTCGGGGCAGCTCTTTGAGGATCTGGCGGGCGGCTTCCAAGCCATTGAGCCGAGGCATGGCGATATCCATCAGCACCACCTCCGGACGAAGTTTGACCGCCAGGTAGACCGCCTCGCGACCATCGGCGGCTTCGCCAATCACTTTGAGGTCGTTTTCAAGGCCGAGCAGGGTGCGAAAGCCCTCTCGCACAATCGTGTGATCTTCCGCGAGCAAAACCGTGATTTGTTTCATAAATGAATTGAAATTAATTGGCCGCCACCTACCCCGTCGAAAGCGGAATCCGTACCTGAATAGCCGTTCCTCGTTTGGGAATCGAGACGAGTTTGAAGCTGCCTCCTAGATAAGCGGCGCGTTCCCTCATGCTGAGCAGGCCGAGGCCTCGCTTGGCCTTACTGAGCGAGGAATGGCGCTCCGCGTCAAAGCCAATCCCGTCATCCTTGATTGCTAACTCAATGAAGGCCCCCCGTTTCCGAAAACGAACGGCCACGCTACCCGCCCGGGCATGCTTCTCCACATTTTTCAAAGATTCCTGAAGAATACGGAAAAATGCTAACTCCGAATCCGCGGGCAATCGGATCGACAACTGCACAAACGCGAGTTTGACCGGCACCCCGGTTCCCGCCGAAAATTGGGTGCAAGTGTCCCGCAGAGCCGCGTCGAGCCCGAGTTCGTCCAAAACGCTCGGCCGCAGGTTGCGTGATATTCGCTCTACTTCTTCGGCGATATGACCCAACATCTTCCTCATCTGGATGGCCTCGCGCTTCGCCGCCGGATTGGTGGCAGCAATCGTTTTGGCTAACACCTCACTCCGCACCAAGACGGCACAGAGCAATTGCGTGATGTGATCGTGCAACTGGCGCGCAACTCGTCCCCGCTCGATTTCGTGCGCGTGAACGAGCCGATGAGACAACGCTCGCAGACTCACCTCATTGCGCCGGGCTTCCGTCAAATCCGTCAGCACCATCCCCATCAACGCGGGTTGCCGTCGGGTCTTAGCCAAACGCCGGACGGAGAGTTGAACCGGCAATTGGGCGCCGCCCATACCCCTACCTCTCAGTGACACCTGAATTTTTGCGCCCGTTGGGTCGCCACCTTTGAGGAGCGCCCGGAGTGCTTTCTGGTCTTCGGGGGATAGAAACCGGTGAAACGAGCTGCCAATCACCTGCTCTAACGGACATTTGACCATGCGCGCAAAGCATTGATTGGCGTATAGAATGAGCTTCTCCGTCGTCAGCGTCACCGTCAGCGCGCCTTCGTTCATGGATTCAATGAGCACGCGGTAAGCGTCATTCGCACCTTCCAACGTATAAACATGAGCTCCCGCGGGAGCCGAGACGACCACGGCGTCGACTTCACCGCTGCGGATGGCGCGCAGGGTTTCCTGGGCCTCCGTGAGTCGGACCTGCAATTGGCCCAATTGGGCGGTCAGCGAGAGGCGGGGTTGGCGCGGCGTTTTCACAACGGCATTTTGCCTCGGATGTTCAGTTCCAGCCCGGCAAAGAAGCCCGTGGTGTTCGACAGATTGCCGATGAGACGGCGTACGGGTGTGGGCAATTCTCTAACCAAGGTAGGCGTGGCCAGAATCTGTCCGTCGCGGGCTAAGCTGGGTTGCTGATAAATGTCGATCACCTCCAATTCGTAATCTCCTTGCAGTTCCGTTTCGCAGAGTTCCCGGGCTCGCACGATGGCCTGCTGAGAGCGAGCCGTGGCCCCCGCCACGTAGAGCTTCAGCGAGTAACTGGGCTTGCGGCGCGAGGCCTTGGGGATCGACGTCTTGGGGCAAGCTTTAGCCGGGCGTTGGGTCGAGTTTTTTTTCACGAAGCTCCTCCTTTCAAAGTGGGTTTCTTGGGCTTCGCCACGCTCCGAGCGTGGATCGGCATCTGCGCATCCGCCTGGCGCAAACGACCCGAGGCGGCCCGTTCCGTGGTCAATACCAGGGCTCGCGTTCCGACCTGTTCGTCGATACGTCGTAGTTCCACAGCCTCGATTTCGTAGTCGGCGCGGAGGGCCGCGACGCGTCGTCCTAACGCTTCGCGTTTCAGTTCCAGCTCGCGTTTCCAGCTCCCGGCTTCTTGTTGGCCGGCCAGCGCGGCGGCTTTTTCGAGCGCCTCCTGCGCGGCCCGAGCCGACCCAGTCAAGACGCCGCTGGCTCCGATATAAGCATCCACCAAATCAATGCCATGATTGGAAATCAGGAACTCGCGGATCTGGTTCGAGTGCGCCATCCCGCGCGCCTTGAGCACGTAGAGCACGCGATTGCGTTCACCGTTACCCTCGAAGTCCTGTAAGAGCAGCCACGCATCCATGAGCGAAGACATGGCGGCTTCACTCTGTTGCAATGGGTGGCCACTCTGGGTGAGGCTCGTGAACAGCGTGGTGACTTGTCCGGCTTTCAAATAGTCAATCAACCGCGTCACCATCCCTTTGCTTTCGGAGGGGGTGCCCACATCCATCAAGCTGGTGATGGGGTCAATGATGACGACCTCAGGCTTAAAGGCGGCGATCTCCTTGAATATCGTGGCGAGGTGCATTTCCAGGCCGTAAAGCGAGGGTCGCGCCGCATGGAACCGCAACAATCCCCGCTCCATCAGCGGCTCCAGCCGCAACCCGATCGAATGCATGTTGCGGACGATTTGGTTGGGCGATTCCTCAAAGGAGAAGAACAACGTTCGCTCTCGGCGCTGCCCGGCGGCGTGGGCAAAATTAGCCGAGATGATCGTCTTGCCCGTACCCGGCGTGCCCGTGAGCAGGATGCTGCTGCCGCGAAAAAATCCGCGCCCGCCCAACATCGCATCCAGCCGAGGGATCCCGGTGGCAATGCGCTCAGTGGACACTTGATGATCCAGGGCCAACGACGTGATGGGCAGCACGCTCAAGCCTTCGTCACCGATAAGAAACGGAAACTCATTGGTGCCATGGAGTGCGCCACGGTACTTGACGACGCGCAAATGCCGGGTGGCGATTTGATCATTGACCCGGTGATCTAAGAGGATGACGCAATCGGACACATATTCCTCCAGCCCGTGACGCGTGAGTTGCTCCCGTCCGCGCTCCGCCGTGATCACCGCGGTCACGCCTTGGTCTTTGAGCCAACGAAAGAGTCGGCGTAACTCGGCGCGCAGCACCGCCTCGTTGGGCAGGCTGGCGAACAGTGCCTCCAGGGTATCTAGCACGACCCGTTTCGCTCCGATGGCACTGATCGCGTGTCCGAGGCGAACGAATAAACCTTCCAGATCATAATCGCCGGTTTCCTGAATTTCACTGCGCTCAATATGGACATGGTCCACGAGGATTTTTTTGCGGCGAACCAGTTCCATCATATCGAACCCGAGCGACGCCACATTGGCGCGGAGTTCAGGTTCCGTCTCTTCAAAGGACATGAACACGCCCGGTTCACCGAACTGCATCGCGCCCCGCACCAAAAATTCGGTAGCGAGGAGCGTCTTACCGCAGCCGGCGCCGCCGCAGACCAGCGTGGGGCGCCCCTGCGGAAGTCCGCCGCCGGTGATTTCATCGAGCCCTTGGATGCCCGTCGGGCACTTGGGCAATTGAGCCGCTGAAGCGGTAGATTTTGGGTTATTTTTCTTCACGATCCGTTTCCTTCGCTAGGGGGTCCCTTGAAAGGCACCCTTGCCACCAGGGTCGTCCCTTTGCCCGGTGCCGATTCGACGTTAAAATGGCCACCGACCCGCTCCACCCGTTCTTTCATACCGAGCAGACCCAGGCGTTTTCTCCCTTTAGCGTTTATGGTCCGCTCGACGTTAAATGATTTCCCATCGTCGTGAACCTTCATTCGAAAGCCGTCCGGGAGCTTCTCAATGCTCACTTCCACCCGGCTGGCTCGGGCGTGACGGGCCACATTGGTGAGTGCCTCTTGAGCGACGCGGAAGAGCACCGTGCGCCGGTCCGTGTTCAAACGTTCCACCCCGGCAAAGGCCTTCAAATGAGCACGGATACCGGTCCGCTCCGTAAAACTCTTCAGGAAGGAGTGCAGTGCGGGAATCAACCCCAGATCATCCAAAACCGCGGGACGTAATTCGCGAGCGAACCGATGCACGACCTCGACCGATTCTTCCACCAACCGCTGCGTGCGGGTGATCTTCTGCTGCAAGTCTTTCGTGTTGGCGGCGGCCCCGGCTTTCAAAGCGGCCAATCCGATATTAATACCTGTTAATGTCTGCGCTACGATATCATGCAATTCACGGCTGATATTTTTCCGCTCCTCTTCTGCTACGAATAGAACTTCGTGGGTGAGCTGTCGCAATTGTTCCTGCGTCCGGAGCGATTCCTCCAACATCTTGCGTTGGTGCTCCTCGCTCTTCTTGAGGGCTTCCTCTCCGGTTAGTCGGCGGACGATCTCTTGCTCCAATTTCTGGTTTGACGAGGCGAGGACTTCGTTTCGGCGCGCGATGTCTTCCGCCAGCTTAAAAGACGTAATGTCCGCCACCGACATCCGACACCATTTCCGGGGATCATGGAGGGAAATCGCGGAGATACCGCGAAAGCGCGCCCAAAACCCGACGTCATCCGCTTTGATCATGGCCAGATCGCAGTCGGATTGCCCGGTTCCGGCGAAGACCCGTTTCAGAAAGGCCAAAAAGGCCGCCTGGCTCGCGGGAGCTACACAACCTGACAAACGCCGGTTGATCAGCCGGGATCGGTCCACGCCTAGCAACGCGGCGCCCGTTAGGTTCACCTCCAAGATAACACCCTGGTCATCCAGAGAAAAATAGGCCACTGGGGCGAAATCATAGAGGTCAGTGTATTTCTCCAGCAACGTCTCAATCCGGTCCCTGGATTCCTGAAGCTCTGAATTCTGCATTTGCAATTCAAGCTGATGGACCTGCAACTCATGGAGCGCCAGTTCCGCGTCCACCACTGGCGTTGCCTGGATCGAGTTCGCCCGCTGACCCCCAAGACGGGTTTCGCCAGGGCGGGGAACTTCCGCGGCCCGAAGAGGGCGTCGGTCTTTCGCCCCGAGGGTTCTCAGTTCCGCTTCGGCGCGATCACGGAGTGTGCTCGTATCGCTAGGGAGTGGTGGCTTCCGTTTCATGGCGCGACGTCTTATTTTTTCCCGACTTCGGGCACTTGGCCGCCCCGATCTTTGAAACGCGGCCGGGTGGACTCGGGTTTTCGGGAGCGTCGGAGCGCCTTCTCCATTTTTGAAGTTTGTTGGGCGCAGCGCTTCGCCAGGCTGGCGTGTTCGCCCCGCAATTTCACCGCTCTCGCCCGGGAGGCCGTAATGTCCGCAAAGGTGATCACCAACCCGTGGAGCGGGCCGGGTTCCACGAGTTGTTGGACGGTCACTTCCACGATCTGCACACCGCCAGCGAGCCTGCGGGTGCGGCCGCGAAACGTCACGGAGCCCTTTTGCCGGAGGGCTTTCTGGAAGGCGTTGGTCAATTCGTAGCGCAACCCTTCCCGAGCCATGGCGAAAATATTCCAGTTGGCTTTGCCGACGGCCGGCTCCAAATATTGGCCGGTCCGGCCACTGATGTAGAAGATATCGCCCTGGTCGTTGACGAGGGCCGTCGGCGGCGCGTAACGCGCCAGGACCAATTGATCGGCCTGCGATTGCAGGCTGGGCGAAGGCTTGGGGGGCGGTCGCAGCTCCGGCCCACCCGGCGAAAGATCACTAAAAGACGCCGGAAACTCAATGGGTTCAAGCCGCAAGGCTGACTCCCGCCTCCGATAAAGCCTCAGTTTGCCGTTGAGCGGGGTGAACAATTCGGTAAATCCGCCCACCATTTCGGCACCCCCTAAAAACAAGAGACCGCCGGAATTCAAGTTGTGGTGAAAGAGCGGCATCAGCTTTTTCTGCAACTCGGCGCCCAGGTAAATCAGAAGGTTACGGCAGGTCAGAATATCCAGCTTGGTAAAAGGCGGGGCCACGATGTCGGCCAGTCCGGCATCGGTCACGCTCCGGGGCATGCCATCAAATTTGGCCGTAGTGGGCGTCTGCACCAACAACACCCCCGTCGGCTCCTTGATGGCGCGCAATCCGAGCGTGCTATCAGAGCCCATGCCCGAAAGGATCACGCCCACACTTCGCTGGCGCTGGTCCTGGGCCAGAGAACGAAAAAAGA
>JAYVTS010000014.1:0-3849 GCA_043788645.1 Verrucomicrobiota bacterium | reverse complement strand
CGATTAAACACTACGGCCGGGATCGGGGCAATTGGCAGGGGCATTTGCACTGGGACCGGAAGCGGGAGCGGGAGCGGGAATGGGACCAGGACCGTCGCGAGTGCCAACGGTACATGCTTAGATGCGAAACCCGTCTTGGCCTCATATCGATTGAGGAGGAGGGCCGCGGCGACGGTGAGCGTGAGGGTTGATAAAGACAGAAATGATTTCACGATCAATAATTCGAAATCAAGTTTAGCAGCTCGAATCGCAAAACGATACTTCTTTCCGCACCAACAACCCTTTTATTCCACCGCATCAAGCGAGGCCACTTCGCGTCCGCCCCTGCGCCGCAGTGCCCGTTTGACTAATGATTCCTCCGGTGGTGAAGAGTCGGAAGCGGAGCGTGCTTGCGGTCACCCGCTCCATCCACCCAAGGTGCCGAGTGGAACAGTACGCAGAGATTGTAACTGAAGACCGGTAGCGCCAGAACGCCGGGCCAATAGCGCAGCGCCCCCGATCAACGAACCCGCACCGAGGGAGATCGATTGGGAATAGTGAGGTTATCGTGAGGTGCGATGCATCGGGTTTGTTTAAATTTGCATCTGGTAGGGCCTGAAGGGCAAGAGGTCAGGCCCCCCGACCCCGACCTTCAACTCCTTGGCCCGTCGATACACGCTCTGGAGGTTGGTCAGCGCACCCGGCATGAAGTTGGCGTATTGCATCGCCACTGAACGCGGGAAGGCGCGCTTCAAGACCTTCATTTTCCTCAACACCGACTCGCGGTAATTGTCGGCGGTAAAGTCCTTCGGACACAACTTCCCCGTTAGGGGAATATCGACCGCCGTCTCCGGGAGATTGATCCCCTCGATCTTGCCGTCGAATTCGCCGCCCAGCGCTAGGAGCAGTTTGTGGTATCGCTCTTGCACCGCCGGATCCCACCGCCGGGCAACCCAGCCTTGAGTCGTGGCGCGGTCCTGATCATCGTTCTCTAGGTTGTATTGTTTGTCGGCTCCTCCGTGGAACTGGGGATCCTCCACCAAGTAGCGCGGAACGAGCACCCACTTGGGGCTGAAGGAAGAATCCTGAAGCTGGATGAACAGCTTCTTGCCCTTGGACTGTAGGAACGACAGGTCGCGCTGGATGTCGCCAAAGTCGTAATGGTCCTTCTGACGCTCCAACTCTCGCCACATGTATTTCAATTGCGCCCCTTCAAAAGCCTTGGTGCTGAGGAACGTATCGTTGGTTATTCCCTGCCGGTCTTGGCCCAAAAATACGTAATGATGGATGTCGGCAGTGCTGGCGCCCGCAGCGCAGGTGAAAATGGCAACCAGGCAACATCCCAATTGGGAAAGAGTTTTCATGGCAGAATTCACTTCAAACGGTCGTGGTCTTATCTCGGTTCCAAGTCGGCGCCCCCGATCAGCGACCGCGCGGTGAGGACGATTAATTTGGAAGCCTGGGTCCACTCGGGGTTCGACGTATCCGGTGTTAGACTGCAAAATTATACTCACTCAATGCCTGCCTTCTTCAACTCAACAAACAGCGACCGCTGCATCCGCTGCAAGCCGCGAATCGTGTCTCGCAACTGGAGCGCGTTGACGCGCAGCGTCACTGCGTCCTTCTTCAAAGCCTTCTGCGTCTGCTGGAGCGTAAGAACAGACACGCCTAGTGCCGTGTAAAGCTCGTCAAGGCTGGCGGCAACAATCTCCAGTTTGGCTTGGTCAATCTTCTTCGGTTTCTTGGTAGGCATATCAACGCTCCGGCTCAGGCACGCCGGGAGAATTGCATACGAATGGAAGCTGTCGGGTCATCCCGGCGTTGTCCTGGAGCCGGCTTGTTCGGCCTTTCCGGTCGAATTGAGTGAATCGTTAAGCATACGACTCTTGAAGGCAGCGAGGTTCGAAAGAGCGTGGTCAACCGTAGCAGCCCAGTCGGTGTTGCCAACGGTGATGGCGAGGTAAGATGTCGTGGCAATCTCGGTGTCGAGCGGAAAAGCAATCGCGATGAAAAACCAAATGGCCTCCCCAAGCGGTTCGTCGCTGTGCCCGGTACTCTTGTTAGGCGTTGGATTGAATAACAGAGACGACCTCATCCGTAATCTTCTTGAGCGACTCGGCATGGAGCACACCCACCTCGGAGACAAAGAGACTCTCGTGCGCAGTAAAAAGCTTGGCTGGTCGCGCGTAGCTAATGAGCCGAAGGCTGCCGAGCTCGAAGTCGATTTCCGTGAGTTCGACAGCGCGAGCGTCTGCATACGACTTGCTCTTGACCTGACAGAGAATCCAATCGCCACGCTCCGCAGCGGCGAGCACCACCGCTGGACGGCGCTTAGACTGCGATAGGTCCGAAAACGGGAACGGGACGAGGACTACTGAGCCGGCTGTAGGTGTGCCCATGCTGCGTCCTCCTCGGGTCGGTTCCAGTCCTCAGCAAGAGACGCCTCGCTCAAAAGGGCCGTTTCGTGGGTATCAGAAGGTTCGTCGGCCAAAATCGTGACCAGCGCCCGATGACGGCGGTCTAGTTGGACGGGTTCGAGCAGGCGCACTGCGCCGCGCTCATCAACGATTGCTTCAAGGGTCTGAATCATGTACCGAGAATACTCTGTGCCGGTTTCAGGGCAAGCGTGCAGAAACGCCAAACAAAAAGGTCAGCGACGGGAGCCAGCCGTTGAGGGTGTTCGATTTGTGGCTGAGCAGAACGGCTGGCTGCCGTTCGCGGGAATGCATTAGGCCAGTCGCTTTGCCTAACCCGTCTGCTGCTGGAGGCTGCGCATGCTCGCCGCCGTCGGAGCTCAGGGAACCGGCCGATTAAAATGACCATCTGGAAGCGTGGTGCCAAGGCCGGGTTCCCTGCGGCGACGATGTTCGACCCTTGGTTCGGTTTGCAAGCTGACATTAAGTGCATCCGGTAAAGGCGATTTTCTCGGCCGTGGATTTCGGCTTCATGACGGTGCCTTTATGTGGTTTCCCGGTCTTGTCATATGTGATCCATTCGCCAACTTGGTGACCATTCTCGAAATGGCCGGAGCGCGACTTGGTTCCGTCTTTGCGAAACCATACCCAGTATCCAGTTGTGGCTTCATCTTTCAAATGTCCCACTGCCCATACGCTGCCATCTTTATGGTATTGAGTGTGCGCTTTCAGTTTCATTGTCTGGATCGATTTCTGCCATATCAACGCTCCCGATCAGCGACCCCGCGCCGAGGGCGTCCGATTTGGATTTAAATAATGGATCCCATCGAAGCGAAGAATGCTTCTCATCCAATGAGTCGATTATAATTCCGGCCTGTGATCGTAACGCTTCTTTCATTAGCGTTGGCAATTGCGATTCATTTGTATATTGAGCGCGGAGAGTTACCTGGCCTTGCAGGCGAATACGGTTACCGGGATTTGTTATCTCTATGTTGCCACTTTTCGCGTATATTTCAAGAAACTGCGAGATCGGCGTTTCGGTCATATCGATATGTGTGACAGCTACTCCCACAGTGGAATTCTTGAAGACGTGAACTATCGGCAATGGCGGGCTTGGGATTGCGTTGGTTTGGCTAACTGGAAAATCCGACTTCGTGGCCGCTGACCTTGAACATCCGCAAACCCAAAACAATACCAGCAGAATTAGCCAATGCTTTGGTGAAGTTGAAGTTGTCATTTGTTTTAACACCGAGTATTGCGACTGGTTTCGGCCCAACGTCGGAGTTCAGGGACCCGGCTAGAAAAACTGAGGGATTGGAAGCGTGGGGTTATGGCCGGGTTCCCTGCGGCGATTAACGTTAGGCGATTCGTTCATTGGGATTTGTGACGCCGAGCCATCGAAGCAAGGCATCCTCCACGCTCTGAAGCTGTGTCGGTGTAAGAACGCCCAGGCGAC
>JAYVTS010000013.1:0-2676 GCA_043788645.1 Verrucomicrobiota bacterium | reverse complement strand
GGACCCACTCACCCCCGCCGCCGGCGAATAGAGGTAGACGAAATTGCTCGAACTGACGGAAATGTTGGTCAGTCTCCGACCGGCGTCGTATTGATAGGTGGTCGTCCAATCCGCTAACCCAGGTTGTTTCAGGTTGAGGCTGGTTCGCAAGCCCGCAGTATAACCCAGCATAAGCTGTGAACTTGCCCAGCCGCTCGCTGTTTCCGTAGCCAGTCCACCGCGCGCGGCGTAGGAATAGGTGTTTGCGATTCCCCCGGACACTGTGTCCGACGTGAGTCGCCGGAGCCCATCGTAACCAAAGGTTACTGCCGGGCTGCTTTGGTACTGGATTCCGCTGAGGAGGTTTCGGGCATCGTAGCTGTACCCCGTGTTCAGTCCCGTCGTCCCAGATCCAGTGGCGGTTCTGGAAAAGCGATTGGTCACATGGCCGATGAGGTCGTATGTGTATACCAAATCCGCGGTAGTTTGGCCTTGGTACCACTTCTCAATGACGCGGCCAAAGGTATCGTATTTCCACTCGGTTCGATTGCCATTGCCATCGAACAGGTACCGCAGATCACCTGCAGCAGAGTAGGCGTACGAGGTTGTCGATATTCCGACCTGAACCTCATTAGTCTTGCGACCCGCCGCATCATAGGCAAATTGAACTACATTTCCAACGGCGTTGGTCGTCGAAGTTGGCCCGCTTACGTACAGTGTATAGCCGTATCCATTTGTTCCTACGGACGTCCTTGAACTGGTCATTCGTCCGTTGGAATCGAAAGTTAAAGATGCCACAACTCCCGCCGAGTCGGTTTTCTGAGTGACCATGTCAGCCGAGTTGTATGCGAAGGCGGATACCAAGCCATTGGCATTCCGGACTTGTTTGATTCGTCCGAGATTGTCAAGCGTATTGGTGGTGTAGCCAAAGTAGTCTTGGTAGATGATCGGGCGGCCGACGGCGTCAAAAGTCGTGCTGAGCGTGGTGGCATCCGTGTACGTGACGAGATAACGTTTTCCTTGGTTGTCGTACGCGTAGTAGGTGTGCTGGAAGACACTGGGGCTGATGGGCTCCTGCACGTGGCTAGGACTGCCGCAAGTGCAATAATCAAAATGGGTGATCAACCCAAGCTGGTCCGTGATGTCGGTGGGCCTGCGCCTACTGTCATAGGCAGTTTGAATCGACCCGACGGGGGTTGCCGCTTTGGTAACCCCTAAGATCAGCCTTTGACCTGTTGAATTGGGATAAGTGGTCAGCGCTTCGTGCCACCATCGATTGGTGGCCGTGGGTGTTCGCTCCTCGATCAGCCGATCTAGAGCGTCATTAAACCGTGTCACAACCAGTCCCCGGGCGTCGGTCGAAATCGTCCGCGTCGTGGGGAGTGTCACAACAGTGCCGTCGAGGTTGGTCCACGTGAGCGAAATGTTCCATTCGCATGTTGCGCTGCTGGTAGCGTTGACGGTAGTGCCAAAGTATTCGGTGTCATTTCGGATCCATCCGTTGGTGACGCCGCTCGCTGAAATGGGTGTGTAAGATGAGGTAACCCTCCTACCGGTGAAGTACTTGGCGTCGGTGACGCGATCAAAGATGTCGTACAAAAACTCATTCGCCTCATTGAGAGATGTGATTTCCCTGAAGAGTCGGTTGTTCTGATACTCAAATCGCTGGGTTCCAACGTTTGGTTGAGTCAGCTGAGTCATGTACCGCCCCGTTGAATCGAATTGGCGCTGTGTAGTTCTGTAGAGCGGGCCTCCGTCAGTCCAGTTTTCAGTCTCCGAAGTCACGTTACCGACCGTGTTTCTGGTGAAGGTTTTGTACCAAACACTTCCATCTGGCATCACCTTGGCAATTGCACTTGGTAAGACGTCGGTTCCAACTTCAGTCCGCACGTAACTGCCGCCGACAATGCGCTTTCCAGGATAGTCATACCAAGTGATATCCGGCATCTCGCCAGTGTTCCCGCTTTGGCTGGGCGCCATAACCCACGAGAGCGTGTCGAAGTGCGAATTCCCATTCGCGTCCAACCGGGAAAGCCAGTGGCGGGTTTCGCCTCTGGCAAATTGCGCCCAGCCGTAATTGTAAATCGCCGTACCTGCGATCGGTTCGAACTGCGACGGCGTCCAATGAACGGTATTTCGAGAACCAATTTCATTGTAGTCAAAGCTGTTTTGAGAAATCGCCGAATTTAATGCGGGGACGTAGTTGGAGGGCAGTGCAGGGTATGGAGCGAACTCCCTCAATTGTGCCCACGCTTCCTTTTTCCCATCCGGGTACGTTACGATTGTCATCTTGGCGATCATCGGTGATGTCGCCGAGCTGGGATAAACGGTCGTCTCCGCGGTGGTTGTTCCATAAGGTGTTACCACTTGGCGGCCATCGTCAATCGCGTTCGGTCCGTCGTAGTAGTTAAATTCTGTTCTTATGCCTCGCCCATCGGTTGCAGATGTAATTCGGCCAAACACACCGTTGTTTGGAAAGACGGCTATTCGTTCGCCGTAACCGTATGTAACGACTTTCCCATCGGATCCATTGATCGAAGCGATTAGATAGCCGTTATAATTGACTGAATAAATGATTCCTCCGGGGGTTGTTACCGAGAGAAGTTTGGTCACAATTGAGTCGTACGTGTAAACGGTCTCCAGTCCGCCGGGTGTCCCTTCGGCTTCCAATCGATAAGAGAAATTTACTCCGGGCCT
>JAYVTS010000012.1:0-2518 GCA_043788645.1 Verrucomicrobiota bacterium | reverse complement strand
CATCGAAAAGTCATTCCCCGCGCCGCGCCCGGAAGACTTCGAGATTCACGCCACCGAAATCAGCAATCCCCGCAACGGCTACTTCAAACAATTTCCCATTGCCCACCGCCTCGCCTTCCGCGACGCGTGGTTTCGCATCGCCCAAAAGCACGCCCTCAAATTTGTCTATCGCGCCATCACCAAGAAGCGATTCCTCGAGTGGAGTCAGGCCAGTTTCGGATCGGGCGTGTCCATCAATCCTCACGTCGCCGCGTTCCCGCTGGTCGCCCGCGTGGTGGACGATTACCTGAAAACCCTGCCCGGCTCGCCGCTCGGCATTTTCATCTCCGACGAAAACCACGAAGTTGTCGGCGACGTGGAGAAAGCCATCCGCATTTTGCGCGGCGCGGACGGCGTGCTCAAGCTGGGGCAGATTGTGGAGAAAGGTTTCTTCATCGAATCTGAAAAGAGCCTCGTCCTGCAATTGTGCGACCTCTGCGTTTATTCCGCGCGCCGCAAGGAGGAGAAGAAGATTGGTCTGCCGGTGAAACCGATTGATGAAGGCGGCATCCCGCTGATTGAACCGATCATCCACATCGGCGACGAGCGTTTCCGCGATGTGAACGCTTGGCTGACGGCGGAACAAAAAAAGGGGCGGCCAGGGAGTTAAATCGCGGAGTCGGAAAATCCGGCCCACTCTGGTCGCAGGTAGGAAGATACCTTAATCAAGCACTTTGTAAACAGGGCAAATCTGCCGGTGCGGTGCGCTTTAATGGCTGATTCAATAGCCGTCCGCGCACCGCAATGAAATCTCAAACTTCCAACGCCCGGCGACTTCTGGTAATTTCCAAGCCATGAACGACGCCTTGCATCCCAAACGCACTTTCCCCCCTCCAAAAACGACGAAACCCGCTCTGGGAGCGGGTTTCATTCAGTTTTTTGATTTCAACGTTGTGGCGACGGCTTGGTTTTCAGTAGTTCAAGGATTCTTTGTTGCTCGGCATTGGGTTGGGTGTCGATTTCCACTTCAACCGTACCGACTTGGGTCCGATTGCGCTGGATCCCCTTCAGCGCCTCCAACACGTTTTGGATCGTCCACTGGCGCTCCTTGCCTTTTCCGTCACTGGCAAAAAGCGGCTTCAATCGTTGGGTCATGTGCCATTGAAGTTTTCCAGCGGTGACGGATCACACCACAAATTTACCCATTTTATATCGGGCCACTAGCTTGCCCACCCGGGCTCCAATCACCTCATCCTTCTTCTTCGCTTTGGTCGCGACGATCTTGTCTAATCCGACCCGGGTGCAATCCAAATGCCGACGGCGAGTTTGGGTTTCGCGTCTGGCCGTCTCCGGGTTGCGACACAAACAATAGCGCTTGGCCGGATCTTCTGGATCGAGGACTTCGACGGTATTTTTCTCATCAAAGCGTTCAGCCTGGATCACTTTTCGATTCAGGAGTTTGACGATTTCCGGATGAGTGAGTGCGCTAAAAAACCTCAACGCGCAGGGGACAGCCGTGAGCGTTGCACAACAGGCCAATGACCGCCTGTTTAGATCCCTTCTTGCCGTCGCGGTTGTAACCAAAGGTGACCAGGTCGCTGTCGGCCGAGGCCCCTTGAAAATAGGAACTGGTCAGATCGTAGAGGACCAACTGTCCGCCTGGGAGATGCTTTTCGGCGAGTGCTTTCCGGATCGCCGGTTGGCGCTCCAACAATCGATCCATGGGTTCGTAGCAATGGGTATCGACGTCGACCTCGCCTTCGATGCCGCAAATTTCCTAGAGGGCGGAACGAGGACCAGAGCGTTTCGATGAATCGAGCAGCCCGACCTGGGAGGGTGACACTTTACTGTCGGCGTAAATGACTCGGCCGATCATCATGGCCAGGGCGCATTTCACCCACGGTTCCTTACGGAATTTTCAACTCGCCTGTCCCTTTTTTTAGACGGTGCCGAGGATCCAAGAGCCTGGAAGACCGACCAAATTACCGCTGGTGTCGGCCCCAGGGTTTTTGGGGGGCAATCGGTCGCCATTATCGTCGGGGTACATCTGCCAACAGAGTTGGAGCTGTCTGAGATTGCCCAGGCACTTGATGCTTTGCGCCTTGGCTTTGGCCTTTCCCAATGCCGACAACAACATTCCAGCGAGGATGGCGATGAACGCGATGACGACCAACAGCTCGATGAGCGTGAAGGCATTTCGCTCAGCACGTTTATGCCGAGCCGAGTTGCCATAAATAAAGATCGAACTTCCGTTGCTTTTTGTTTTCACTTTGAAATCACGAATGGGGACTTAAGCGGCGCCACGGAGCGTCAGGTGTCAATGGAGGTGGCCGCAGGAACGGCCAGGGCAGTTTCAAGAAACCGAAATTAACCCATAGGGTGAGAAAAAGGTTAAAGAAAAATGGATTCTCCGTTCTCGATTCGTTTTATTCCGTGAATATTCGAGCTGCCGCTGCTGCCAAAATGTGAGGATCCGTCGTTGCTTCAGGAGTTGAGCGTCCATTGCCTGACGGACGACGCCGAAATTGACCGATGGAAC
>JAYVTS010000011.1:0-5747 GCA_043788645.1 Verrucomicrobiota bacterium | reverse complement strand
ACTATTTATCAATCCAGCCGTCCCTTTATAGATCACAAAGTCAATATAGCTAGCATGTTTTATTGTTATGCGGATTCTTGTTTTCAATCCTCCTGTCCCCATTTTTTTAAACATCCGCTTGCCATCCATCGCCACAACACTTCGGTGCTCACCCGAGTGCATGGATGAATTAAAAAACGGGACAAAAAAACGGGACAGGCGGATTGCAAAATTTGATAGTCAATATAACTAACAATGATGTGAAACCTGTCTTTTCAAACCGCCTGTCCCTTGTTTCCAGTCCCTTGTTTCCAATTTGATCGAGCATATCGACCATTAGGAGGCAACCCTGGGGGAAGCGTCCTGTTGGATAACGTAAGTCCGTCGATCTCCTCAGATCCATCGGCAAGCCAACTGCTGACCAGTCTGTCTCCGGGATTGACTTATCTGGTTTCGGGAGATTTCCAGCAAGGGAAAAACCGCGAAGACGGCTTGCTGACAGACCCGAGTTTCGGCGTGGCCCTTGACGGTAGTGTCCTGTTTACGGCAATCGCCCCTGGCAGTTTTAGCTGGCAGCACTTCAGCTTCCTCTACACGGCATCTTCTCCTAGCGCGACGTTAAGCATATCGTCGCAGATGAATGGGACGGGCGTTTCCTACCTGATTGACAACATTTCGGTTCGGACTGTTCCGGAGCCTAGTTCTTTAGGTTTAAGTGTGGCTGGTGTCTCGATGCTGCTGTATTTCCGCAGAAGCCAACGGCCAAGAATTAAAGGGTAAATTGCTGCGGAGCGAAGCGGGACCAGCAACGATACCCTCGGTTGAACAAGCCGTGCGTTTTCGCGGAGCGTCCAGAACCAAATTCCTATCAGTGGCTCAAAGACAATCGCCAGCACTGGGCCATTGAAAACGGACTCCATCTGCGCCTGGACGTCTCTCACAACGAAGATCAGAGCCGTTGTCGTACCCAACCGTCCATTCACTTCATGGGACTCTTTCGCCGAATCAGTAACAGCCTCTGCTGTCACTGGCGCAGCCAATTCCTCAAGCCCCAATACAAGACCACTACGGATTTCTTCACCGCCATGGCGGAAGATCATTGCCGCCCGGCCATCCGCGCTCTCAACGCCAGAAAATCAAGGCTTTTTGACTCTTCATGAATTAGCCGTGTGACCCCAATGCTCCTCCCCTCATTACTGTTGCATCCACCGTGGAGGACTGGGACACTGCGGGAATGATGCAACTTTTTCAGGGGTGGTTCGTCATCGTGCTGCTCGGTTGCCTGCCAGGACTGTCGCCAGCCCAAGCACAGACGGGACCGGTGATGCAAATCGAGGCGGTGAGCCCGGACGGCGTGCGATTCCAATATGTGACGGCCGAGCCCTATCAATTGGAGGAAAACGGTCCGCTGCTCGGTGGTTGGCAACCGGCATCAGAAGCCATGACGCAAAATGGGAACAATTTTGAAGTCCGCCTGCACGCGACCGCGTTGGCCCGCTATTTCCGGCTCCGGGCCGTGCCGGCGACGACCCTCCAGAGCACCTCCCCGACGGACGACGAAACCGGCGTCGCAGCAACCCGCGAAACGATCATCCACTTCAGTTCACCGCTGGCGGCGGACACGGTGCTGAGTGCCAACAATTTCTTCGCAACTTTCGGCGGACGCCGGCTGCTTTCACGCATTGAGTTGGCCAGCGATCGGACGAAGGCGACGCTTTTTTATCTGGAACCCCTGCCGGGCAGCGCCCGAGTGAGTGTTACTTTTGATGCGCACGGATTGAAGGATGCCTTCGGACGCCGGCTCGATCCGGCGGACACCGGTGAGCTGGGAGGCTCCAAGTCGATCCAATTCGTAACCTTGAATCTGACGGCGCTGGCGGGCACGGCGGTGGTTGGGCGGGTGTTTGCGTCCGAGTTGATGCCGGGTTCGGACACTGGGACCAATGCGGTGAACCGGCCGTTGGCTGGAGTCACCATTACCGTGGACGGGATGGAAGAGACTTTGCGGGCGGTCACGGATGCGAACGGAAACTTCACGCTGAATCCGGTTCCGCCCGGAAGATTTTTCGTGCATATCGACGGACGGACGGCATCGGATGCAGCGGCGGGCATTCATTATCCGGACCAGGCCTATTACCCGTTTGTGGGCAAAGCCTGGGACGCGGTGGCTGGACGGACGAATAACCAGGCGGGCGGCACGGGAAATATTTATCTGCCGTTGATCACGACGGGCACATTGCAGTCGGTGAGTATGACCGAGGCCACGGTCATCTCCTTCCCCGCTGCGGTGATTGCGCGCAATCCGGCGCTGGCGGGGGTGACGGTCACGGTGCCGGCTAACTCACTATTCAGCGACAACGGCACGCGCGGAGGAAAAATTGGCATCGCGCCGGTGCCGCCGGACCGGTTGCCTGGGCCACTCCCGCCGGGATTGGAATTGCCGATGGTGATCACCGTTCAATCCGATGGGCCGCTGAACTTCGACAAACCCGTACCGATTTGTTTTCCGAATTTGCCCGATCCGGTACTGGGCACGCCGCTACCCGCCGGCAGCAAGCAAGCGCTCATTTCGTTCAATCACAAAAAGGGAATTTGGGAAGCGGTCGGCTCCATGACGGTCAGTGCGGATGGGAAGTTCATCTGCACGGATCCGGGCGTGGGAATTTTGCAACCGGGCTGGCATGGAGTTGGGCCAAAACCTCAGGGTCCACCTCCTCCGCCAGACTCGTGCCCACTAGACTCCTCGCCGCTCGTTGATATTGCTAGCGCGGTGAGACCGCTAGCTGCTTTACCCGGGCCAGAAGTTGGCCTGAACGAGTCGCCGGCCTTACCTGCTTCGGCGCGCCCGCTGGCTCCGACTCATCAGAAGAAAAAGTGTCCGCCCCCAGGCAAACCAAGAAAATGTGAATTGGCTTTCGCAACCGAGTTTAAATGCGTAAAGGCATGCCTTGACGCGGAGGACGCGTGCATCAAAGCGAATGATGCCCATGTTCAACGCGCATTGATACTAATCAACGAAGCAATTGGTAATGGGCTACCAGCAAAAGAAGCAGACAAGGAGGTTGAAGAGCTACTCAGGACAAAAGATCTTTTGGAGACACATTGCCACGGTCAAGGCGGCCGATGTTTATTGGACTGTCTAAAGTGTTTTGAACCTTCTGCGAAGGCACAGGGCCGCGCCGAAGGCGAAATTGAGAATTCGTACCGATCAGCGCGCCCCGCCGCACCGATCTCGGAAAATGACCCGGTCGCGGTGGAAATCGTCGCTATTCAAACCCAAATCATCGCTTTGGTCCGGCCCTTTGCGATTTCACACACAGCGCTTTCGCCGGAAGTAAGGGATCAAATCAAGAATCTAAGGCTGCAAACTGAGGTGATTGCGGGCGGTGATAGCGCGGGCTACTTGGCCCGCAGAGCGATTGCGAGTGAGGAATTGAATGCGGCCGCCGCGACCGAACTCGGGGTTGAGCCCGAGGATTTGGACCCCGGCAATGCGCCGGCGGACCCTGTGTTCTATGCGGCATCGGTGGCCCGACCCAATGGTCTGGTCATCTTGCGTGGAGAAACCGGACCTTTTGGTCAATACTCCCTATTTGTGCCACGCGACGGCACCTTGCTCGATGTGAGTTTCTATAATCCGAAAACCAAAGAGTTCGGTATCATCACTCCGAATCTGAGTCTCAAAGCCCGGTTCGCCTTGCCCAGTTTCACTCTATTTTCGCTCGCGAGTGACGCGCTGGATTTTGATCACGACGGTCTCCCGGATGTGGTCGAAAATGTGTACGGCACAGATCCCACCAAGGCAGACTCCGATGGCGACGGCATTTCCGACGGCGTGGAAGTCGAGGCGGGAACAAATCCACTCGACGGCTTCCCGGCCCAGACTGGCATTATCGCTGCAGCCAAAACGCCGGGTGCGGCGGTGGATGTGTGGGCCGGGAATGACTTCGTCGTGACGGCGGAAGGAACCTCGGGCGTTACGGTGTTCAAGGCGTACGACGGCGCGAATCCGACGATCATCGCGCACGTGCCCACCCCCGGCAACGCGCAACGGGTCGCCGGCGCGGGGAATTTCATCGCCGTGGCGGACGGCGACGCCGGGCTGGCCATCATTGACCTGAGCACGCCGGCCGCGGCGCGGATCAGCAGCCAACTCCGATTGGGCGTGGCGCAGGCGGTGGCCGCCGAGTCGGGCACGGCCTACGTTGGACTCAGCTCCGGCTTGGTCGTAGCGGTGGATTTGGTGAGGGGTCTGGTATTGGATCAGGTTTACGTGACCAACCAGGTGCGAGACCTCGCTCTGGCCGGCGATTATCTTTACGCGCTGACGGACGATCGGCTTGTCGCGATCACGCTGGTTGATGGCGCATTTGCTGTGGCCGGTTCGGCGAACGCGCCCTTTGTCCGTGCGCCGAATCACCGGTTGTTTGTCGGCGGCGGGATTGCCTACACCGTCCAGGCCAGTGGCTATAATGCGTTCGACCTGGCCGACCCGGCGAGGCCGATCTTGCTCACGACTGGCAACACGACGCAATTTGGCTGGAAGCAGATGGTGGCGACCGGCTCCGGTTTGGGGCTGGCAGTGGTCGGACCGATCTTCCCAGACGATTCTAAGCGTGACATTTCTCTGTACGATCTGAGCGATCCGCGCACGAACGATGTGTTCCTCACGCTGTTCCCGACGCCAGGCATCGCGCGCGCTGTGGCGCTTTTCAATGGCCTGGCCTACGTGGCGGATGATGCGGCGGGGTTGGAAGTCATCAATTACCTGGCTTACGATGCAAAGGGGGTGCCGCCGACGATCAGGCTGGACGCCAGTCTTCCCACCAGCAGCGCGGCGGAGGGTACGCCCGTGCGCGTGACCGCGATCGCGCGCGACGACGTGCAAGTGCGGAATGTGGAATTTTACGTGGACGGCACGAAGGTCTTCACCGACGGCAATTTTCCTTTTGAATATCGATTTGCGCCGCCGCCTCTGACCACCAACAAGCCGACGGTTCGACTGCGCGCTCGCGCCATTGACACCGGTGGTAACTTTACATTGTCGGACGAGATCGTCGTGAATCTCTTGCCGGACACCAGGCCGCCGCGCGTCACGGCGGCAACGCCGATTGGAGGTGGCAAAATCGTAAGCACGATTTTGGCCTATTTCAACGAGCCAATGAATCCTGCCACGTTGAGCGCGGCCTCCTTCCAACTCTTTTCGGCTGGGCCGGATGGCCTGCCCGGCACAGAGGACGATCTCGCGGTCAGCGGAGGCGCCGTTTCGTACCGTGCTGCCACCAAGTCGGCTTCTCTGAATTTTGCCGCGCCGCTTCCCGATGGACTTTATCGCGCGGTGGTGACCGCGGCAGCGGCGGACCTGGCCGGGAACCAAATGGGCACCAATTACACCTGGCAATTCCGCGTGGCGGATGCGGTTTTCTGGGGCAAAAACAGCGACGGTTCCTGGGATGATCCATTTAACTGGAGCACCGGTGCGGTTCCCGGCTCGAACGACGATGTCATGATTGATGTCCCTTCAGCGGATCTCACCATCAACTTGGGGATAGGCGTCAACGTGATCAAAAACCTGATCGCCTACCAACGCGTAAAAATAACCGGAGGCAGCTTGCAAATCTCTGGCGCCCTCCAGCTCAACCAGGATTTGACGGTCAACGGCACAACGATCAAAGGCGGGAAGGTGACGGAGAATGGCGGGGCCAAATTGATCTTCGCTCAAAACAACGGCAACACGCTGGACGGCGTGAGCGTGACGGGGGATTTGG
>JAYVTS010000010.1:0-10205 GCA_043788645.1 Verrucomicrobiota bacterium | reverse complement strand
CCACTGGGCGATGGGTCGAGGCCGGCGGACTTGCTTGAAGCGTTGGGCAGGGAGTTTACCGCGGATGCCGACCCAACACGGTACCCCGATTGGCAACCGATGTTCACGGGAGATCCGCGCCTGGGGTGGTTGATTGAATTGCTGCGAACGCTGGGTAACAACAAAGTGCTCCTCATCTGCCGAACTCGCCGAAAGGTTGAGGCGATTGAGGCCGCCGTGCGCGGGTTGCTCAACGTGAAACTGGCCGTGTTTCATGAAGGACTTTCACTGATACAACGTGATCGGAACGCGGCTTGGTTTGCCGAGGAGGACGGCGCCAGAATGCTGATCTGTTCGGAGATTGGCAGTGAAGGGCGCAATTTCCAATTCGCTCATCACCTGGTCCTGTTCGATCTCCCGATGGATCCTGAACTTTTGGAGCAGCGGATTGGGCGACTGGATCGGATTGGGCAGATTTCGGAGATTCAGATCCACGTCCCTTTTGTGGCTGGGAGCGCGCACGAAGTTTTGGCCAAATGGTACGATGCGGGGCTCAACTCATTCGAGCAAAACCTCCAGGGCGGCCGGGAATTATTCGAACGTTTTGGGCTTCGGGTTGGAGCATTGGCTCAGAAATTCCACGTAAACGAAACCACCACGCGCGAAGAATTGGCCCACCTGATCTCTGAGACGCGGGTGGCCCGCACCGAACTCACCGTGCGCTTGGAACAAGGCCGGGATCGGTTGCTTGAACTCAATTCTTTCCGCTCGGACACGGCGGCAAGTCTCGTTCACGAAATTGGAGTGCAAGATCACGACCGGATCTTGGACCACTTCATGCTGGCGATTTTCGACGAATATTCGATCCACGTCGAAGAACTGGCACCCCGAACTTATCGGCTCGGTTCGGCCGGGGTTTTTGCGGAATCTTTCCCAGGGCTGCCGACGGAAGGGTTCACCGTCACGAGTGATCGTCGCCGTGCGTTGGCTCGTGAAGAGATCCAATTTTTGACCTGGGACCATCCATTGGTGACGGGTGCGCTCGACGTATTGTTAGGTTCAGAGAAGGGCAATTGTAGCTTCGCTCGTTGGCCCGACGCCAAGGCCGCTGGGCTCTACCTAGAGGCCATCTATCTGGTGGAATGCCTCGCGCCGCCGCCCCTGCATGTGGATCGTTTTTTACCACCAACTCCGATCTACGTGATCGTTGATCATCGAGGCAACGATGTGGGTGCTTCGATTAAACCGGACACCTTCGCGGGACTCCTTCGGGCAGGAGATGTTTATGCACTTTTAGAACTACCCGATTTGCGCGAGGAATTGTTGCCCGGGCTGATCAGGAAAGCTGAACAAATCGCCCGCCAACAAATACCACGGATCATCGCACAGGCGCGGCACGAAATGAACGTTCAGTTGAACGGTGAAAGGGTGCGTCTCAGCGAATTGCAAAAAGTCAATCGCAGTGTTCGCACGGAAGAAATCGCGACGTTGGCGGACCAGCATCGAGCGTTGGATCAGCATTTGGTGAGTGCGCGACTGCGTTTGGAGGCCATTCGCATGATTCAGCGCGGATCCAACTAATTGATTGATTTGACGCTCCCGCGATGACGCGATCAGGGAGTTTTTGGCGGACAGCTAGAGTGGGTGAGTTTGGCCGAATGTTTTGGGTTCGCACGGATCGTGTGTGGGAAATGAACGCTTGGGTGCGAATCAAACGCTTCAAAGCGGTAGTGGACTCCTCGCACTCCATGACACTCTCGCGACCGACAACGTCCTGGATATATAAAAAAACGGCTGGTTCCAGGAAGGAACCAGCCGCTTTTGAAAAGTCCTAACCGCTTACTTGCGGCGGAGGAAGAGCAAACCACCGAGGCCGAGCGCGGCAAGCGCATAGGTGCTGGGCTCCGGGGTCAAAGCAAAGCTCTTGAAACCGGACAGGTTGAACGGCGTAGCGGCAGGAGTGCCCGATCCGCCAAACCCGACCTGAGTGAAGGTGAATGAATTCTTAACCGTCGCCAAAGCGTAGGTTGCGCCTGTGGAGCTATCCCACGCACGCACCGTTACGTCGGCTTTGGTGTCGCCGCCAGCAACGATGCCGACCGCAGTCACGGTCGTTCCGGAGAACAAACCGGCGTTGGCCGCACTCTTGAAAAACTTCAAGGGCGCAAGTTCCAATCCGGTGGCACTATCGGTCAGGCTGGTCGCACCTTTAACTACGAGGTCAACGAGGTAGGTGCCGTTGCCACTGAGGCCCGTGGTGCCGTCCGCGGCGAAAATCCGCGGCTTGCCGTCGAGCGGAGCGTTGGAGAACAACAAGGTTCCATCAGCGGCGGATGCCGCCAAAGCGGCAACCATCGCAAAGGAAGCGATGAGGGATTTATTCATAGGATTCAATTAATGAAGCAACTGTGAGTTGTTAGCAAACTTATTGGAGCAAAGCGGAAGCAGACGGTTGCTTCCAGGTCTTCGCGGCACCAGTGTTGTTGATGAAAACGGCTTCAGCAACTGCCAGGGTGATACCCTTGCCGCCGCCCGCACCAGATTCACCACCAGAGACCGTGTCGGAAGTGTAGCCACCGTTTTTGAATTGGAAGAAGACTTCGTCACCCAACGGATATTCCAAATCCGCCACCGCGGCAGACTTGGGCAACACGGAGGAGACCAAGTTCAGACCTTTGGCGATCGGTATACCAGCGACCGCGCCGGCGATGTCCACTTCACCCACCAAGGTCAGCTTCAAATCCGCCGAAGGAGCGAATACGAAGAAACCACCGCCAGGCGCGACGACCGGGTTTTCGGGACCCCATTCTCCGGCGGCAAGAATCGCCGACTTGAACTGGCCACCTGAGAAGGTGTAGAACACTGCATCCGCGTCAGGGAGGCTGACAACGGTTTGCAACTTGTTGTCGCCCGATTTGAGGGGGTTCGAGATCAGACCGAACGTACCCTTTTTAACGGTCACGTTCACGTATCCGACGATGTTTTGGGAAATGACCTGCGCCAGGGCGTTGCCACCCGCGACTAGGCCGATCAGTAGCAGAACTTTAGCCTTCATTTTTATATAATTGATTCCGTGTGTACCGAGAGGTTGCCAGAGGTAGGCAACCCCCGTCAATACCTTTTTGAATATTTTTTAAGCAAGTTGTTCACAACGGTTCCGCTGCAGATCCTTCAAATCAAGAAAACGGAAGCGATCTGGCTACCGATGATGTCCATTTCCCAGAGATCAGCACCGTGTTTGGCGATTCGGCCGCCCTCACCATTCCCGCCCACGCTTATCTCCGGATCGAAGCTCAGCTCCTTCTTTGAGGCCCATCAGATCCCGGGAGATTGCTGGTTGTCAGCCCCTCTGAAGGCGGCGAGAATGCCTACCTAGACGGTCGAAGACCACTCGCCGCAATCATGCATTCTGTTGAACATTTTTTTGCCGGACAACGAATCCGTTCCGACACGACGCCCTCGCCTTCGCCCATTGCGATGATCTCACCGCTCGATGGCTCTCCTTTAGGACACCTTCATCCGCCCGATTCGGCGATGGTGGCTACGGTGGTTCGGTCCGCGGCGCAAGCTTTCACGAACTGGAGTCAGGTTCCTATCAAAGAGCGGGTTCAGCCGCTCTTCCGCTTCAAACAGTTGGTAGAACAGAACCTTCGCTCGCTCGCTGCAGAAGTGACCCGTGAAAATGGGAAGACCGTTGAGGAAGCGGCCGCCGGCCTGCAACGAGGCCTGGAAGTGGTCGAGTACGCCTGCGCCCTGCCCCATCTCATGGCCAGTGAGATATTGGAAGTCAGCTCCGGCGTGGATTGTTTCTCCCGCCGTTTGCCCCTTGGGGTCGTGGCGGGCATCACGCCGTTTAATTTTCCGGCCATGGTGCCCCTGTGGATGTTCCCGTTGGCGATTGCTTGTGGGAATACCTTCATTCTAAAACCCTCGGAATTGGCTCCATTCACTCCGCTCCGGTTGGCCGAACTGCTCTCTCAGGCGGGCCTGCCCCCCGGGGTGTTTAACGTCTTGCAGGGCAATCGCACGACCGTGGAGGCTCTGCTCGATCATCCAGACCTACAAGCCGGGGCGTTCGTCGGCTCCACCCCCGCAGCCCGGGCGGTCTACTTGCGCGGGATCCAGAACAATAAACGAATGCTCACCCTCGGTGGGGCAAAAAATCATCTCGTCGTCATGCCCAATGCCGATCCAGAACTCACGGCGAAAAACGTTACTGCCTCCGCGACGGGTTGCGCCGGCCAGCGGTGTATGGCAGCGAGTGTTCTGATTGCAGTCGGGCCGTCGGAACATCTGGTCGACGCGATTCAAGCTGAAATGGCCAAGCTCCGACCGGGTATCGACCTCGGCCCAGTCATCAGCGCGCAAGCTAAGACTCGGATTGTCGGGTACATTGATCAGGCCGAACGGGAAGGTGCACAACTCCGACTAGATGGCCGGGGTGCCACGGTCTCGGGTCGCGAAGGGGGGTTCTACTTGGGGCCCACCCTCATCGACCGCTTGCAACCCACTTCGGTCTGCGTTCAAGAAGAGATTTTCGGTCCGGTGCTCTCCATCCTTCGTGTGGATTCGTTGGACGAGGCGATCGCGATCGAGAACCGCAGTCCTTACGGCAATGCCGCCTCCATTTTTACGACGAATGGCGCCGTCGCTCGGCACTTTGATGCCGGTGTTCAAGCGGGTATGGTCGGGATCAATATCGGGGTCCCGGTGCCCCGCGAACCGTTTGGTTTTGGCGGCTGGAATGACTCCAAGTTCGGCATCGGCGATATCACCGGCCGCGAGGCCATTAGTTTCTGGACAAAATCACGTAAAACCACGCTGAAATGGGCCGCCAAATCCACCAGCTGGATGGCGTGATCTACCCCCGCCGTTTCGTCTACTCCTCGTTTCGTTTACTCCTAGAATCCTTTCATGCGCGCTGCTGTTTATCTTGGCCGAGAACAACTTCCTGTCCTCGACGTCGCGGAGCCCCCGCTCGCGGAGGGCGAGGTCCTCCTCGAAATTGAGGCCTGTTCGGTTTGCGGAACGGATCTCCGCACGGTGCGCCATGGGGACAAGAAAATCATCCCCCCACGAATCCTAGGGCACGAGTTTTGCGGACGGATCATTGAAACTCGCGCCCCGGATGCGCCGGTCCACCTCGGTGATCGCGTTGTCATGTATATTGTGATCATCGACGGAACGGATCGGTACGTAGAACAGGGTCGTGAAAATCTGAGCATGCATCGGACGACCATGAGCTATCATTATGACGGGGCGTTTGCGCCCCGCATGAAAGTGCCGGCCCGGGCGGTGAAGCAGGGAAATCTTTTCAAGGTCACGAGCAGCATTTCTAGTGAGCTCCTAAGTCTAGCCGAACCGTTGGGGTGCTGTTTGAACGCCCATTCACGCCTGGGCGTCGGTCTCAAGGATACCGTCGCAGTGATCGGGGCCGGCCCAATTGGCCTGATGCACGCCGCGCTGGCGCGATTGCAGGGAGCGCAAAAAGTGTGGGTGCTCGATACAAATCCGGCTCGGCTCGAACTCGCCCAGCGTTTTGATCTGGATGGAACGATTCTCGTGCGGCCCGATGGCAGCCATCAGGAGGAAGTCCGGGCCTTGACGCAGGGATTGGGTCCCGACGTGGTCATCGTCGCGGTCAGCGCGGCCGCGGCACAAAACGATGCTTTGGAAATGGCCGCGAAAACAGGCCGCGTGAATTTCTTTGCCGGCCTACCGAAATCAAATCCGATCGCCCCGCTGGACGTCAATCAGATCCACTACAAGGAATTGGTCATTTCTGGAAGTTACTCCGAGAAAAAGAGCGATTTTCAGGCTGCCTTTGCACTCTTGCACAGTGGTCGATTCCCGGCCGACAAAATGATTACCCATCGGTTGCCGCTCGAACGAATTGGCGAAGCCTTCCCACTCATGGAAAGCGGTGTTGCCTTAAAGGTTTGTATTTTGCCACAAAGCTCGTCCGCAATTTGAACCACGACGTGACTACCACCCTACTCAGGTCTGCCGCTCATCATTTGGAGCTGCACATCAATGGCCAAAACCGGCCCGCCGCCGATGGCGCACGCCATGAACTCCATTCGCCAGCGTCTGGGGAAATCATCGGTTCCGTACCGAAAGCTACCGCCGCCGATCTGGACGCAGCGGTCCAGGCCGCACAAACCGCGTTTCAATCTTGGTCCGCTCGAACGGCCTATGATCGCGAAAAAATAATCCGCAAGGCCACCGCCCAGGTGCGAACCCAAGCGGATTACCTCGGCCTCCTGATGGCGTTGGAACAGGGCAAACCCCTGACCCAAGCTCGGAGCGAAATCGGTGGGGCATGCGATACCATTGATTACTACGCGGCGGAAGGTGTGCGCATCGAAGGCTGGACCAATGCCACGGAAGACCCCCAGTACCGGTCCTGGGTCAACTATCAACCGGTGGGTGTTTGCGGTCTCATTACACCCTGGAACTATCCGGTTTCCCTCTTGAGTTGGAAGCTAGGTCCAGCTTTGGCGGCCGGCTGTACCGTGGTCGTGAAGCCGACCAGCGTGACTCCGCTTTCGCCCTTGGCATTTTGTCGGGCATTGACCGAGGGCGGTTTGCCCGCTGGCGTGGTAAATGGTGTGACCGGGTCCGGCGCAACCCTCGGCGAGGCACTGATTCAACATCCGCTCGTTAAAAAAATAGCGATGACCGGCTCGACGGAGACGGGGAAACGCATCTTAGGTTTGGCCGCTCCGTATTTAAAAAAGGTTTCGTTAGAATTGGGCGGTCAATGTCCGGCCATCGTGTGCGCGGACGCGGACGTAGATCTTGCGGCCCAAACCATCGCCTACAAAGCCTTCCGCAACGGCGGCCAATCCTGCAGCAGCGTCAATCGAGTTTACGCTCATGTGAGTATCGCGGACGCTCTCCTGGCTCGGATCAAGATTTTGGCGGAAAAGTTAACCATTGGGGATGGCATTGCGATTCCCCACGTCGATCTTGGACCGTTGGCCACTCGCGAAGGGGTTCAAACTTCGGCGGCGCATGTTCAGGACGCGCTGGTGCAAGGGGCCATTCTCGTCACGGGCGGCGCCGCCCCAGCTGGAGAGGCGTTCTCCCGAGGTCATTACTACCTCCCCACCGTGCTCAGCCATTGCCGCGCCACCATGCGAGTGATGCACGAAGAAACCTTTGGCCCGGTTTTAGGAATCCAAACATTCACACAACTCAACGAAGCCATCGCGTTGGCGAACCACGTCAGCTACGGCTTAGTGTCCTATCTTTTTGCCCGAGATTTTACCACCACTGTGAGCGTGAGTGAAGCGCTTGAAGCGGGCACCGTGTGCGTCAATCACGGCGCGGTGAATACGAACTATGGGCCGTACGCCGGCTGGAAAGAATCAGGCTACGGACTCGAACTCAGCCGCCGTGCGATTTACGAATACCTAAAACCGAAGCATGTGAAAGTGGCACTCATCCCCCAATTTCACCGGCCAGCCTAGCCCGGATAGTTCACCCGGGTTGATCCCATGCTCCTGAATCCATACCAAGCGATTGCCGCCCTCCGTTGTGCTTTGCAACACCGCTTCGCCCTGCTTGCTGTCAACGCGGATTCTCCTGCGGCGCTGACGGATTGTTTGGAAGCCGCTCACGAGTGCGACGCCCCGATCCTGATCGAAACTAGCCTTTGGCAGCTCACGGGGCGCAGTTTTGGGGCAGGCGATCCCGCCCTGGGCATGGCCCGCTATCTTGTCCAGCTGGCCGTGCTCGCCGAGTCGCCTCGTTACCGCCATCTCCCGGTTTTATTCCACACGGACCACATCAAAGGCGCGATCACCCTTCCGTTGCTCAAAGCCGCGGTGGAGGGGTTACCCACGGGAATTGCGGGAGCTCTGACGAGTCCTTCCACCATTTCGCTCGATTCCTCCCAACTGAGCGAAGCGGACAATATTGCGATGATTGTTGAACTGAGTCGCACAGCCCAGGCCTGCGGTCGGCCGATTGCTCTGGAAATGGAGGCCGGCGTAGACGACGGCATCACCCCGTTGCCGGTGGCCGAGCGGTTGCTGGGGGGTGTTGAAAAGCAAACCTCGGGCACGGTGCATTTATGGGCACCCGGAGTGGGCACTCAGCACGGGTTGGGAGACCAAAGCGGGTTTTCGCCCCAGGCCGTACGGGAACATCAACTACTCGCCAGCCAAGTGTGTGGCCGCCCGGTCGGAATTGCACTGCACGGCTCATCCGGCCTCGCGGATGCCAGCCTGCAGGCCGCGGTTGCCGCCGGGGTGGTCAAGGTCAATTGGTCGAGCGAATCCCTGCTCCTGCGTTCCCAGGCGTCCCAGGCCTACTTCGCTACCCACGCAGCCCAGTTGGTAAAATCCCATCCAGATTGGAAAAACACCGCGATGGATCACGGGCTTCAATCGTTTATTGCTGAGCGGTACGTCGGGCGAGTCGCGGCGCGCATTCGAGTGCTCGGAGGCCGCGGACAAGCCGGTGTGGTGCGAGAGGCGCTGAATGAGCGAGAAAACGGAGGACCCCTCAGGACATGAGAGATCCTCCGGAACCGCAGTGCATCCCGAACAGCCCGCACCACCTCAAAACACCCCTCGACGTCACCGATTTTGCGCAGCTCACCTGAAAGAGGCGGACTGTGGTCGTCGACGTAAGCCGACAACTCGTCCTTCCGTGTTTTTCGGGATTCGTTACAAGAAAAGCTTAATTTTCTTTCGACCTGGAACCCGTCACCGAGGCGCCCAGCGGTCGGGTCGGCCATTGCAGCAAGGAGTCTCGACTCAAAGTAATGAGCGTTCGTCGATCGGGGAGAAAGGTCAGTTCCTCCACCGTATCATAAAAACGAGCCGTCCCATCCGAATGCAACGTCACCAATCGACTTCCATCCGACGCAATGACCGCTCCAAGGGTTCCCTCCGGTAGGATTCGTCAATGATCCGGTCAGGCGCCCCTCCGGAAAACTCCAGAACGGGCTCCAGCCTCGGAGCCAGTAGCCAGCCATTGGTTGGTCGGGCCAAAGAGAAACGAATAGATTTGCTGACTATGGGCCTGAAAGAGCTCCCACCAGCGAAGCGACGAGCGGTCGTCGGCCACCCCATCTCCAGAGCTGAGATGGGAGCAATACGGGGCGTGCGACAATCGGTTCGCCCCGAAGAAATCGTCCCAGTTCCTCCGCCAACATGCGAGCACTGGGATAACGCCGCGCGGGCGACTTTTCGAGACAACGGAGGCAAATGGTTTCGAGGTCTGCCGGAATACTAGGATTCAACCGAGTGGGTGTGATCGGGTTTTCCTGAATCACCAATTTCAACCTCTCCATCGGGGTGGCCGCGGAGAACGGCGGCCGACCTGTGATCAGAAAAAATCAGGTCGCGATCGATGACGCCGTGATCGTGGGCATGTTGGATTGCCTCGGCAATCCGGAATAGATACTCCGCGGCGCGGCGCGGTGGGAGGGGACCTTCCCGAACCAGGGTCGCGAGGCTCTCGTCATCGACGAAATCCATCGAGAAATAGGGCTCATCCGTTAGCGATTTGAGCATGCACCGAAGACAATATCCTTGCATGGCCCCGGCTGCGAGGGGGCCACCACACTGGCCACAAGGTTGAGCGGCTTGCGATAAATCGCTCATAGATTTAATTACCGATACTCATGCATTCCCTCAATCGACTGATGGGCAGTTAGGTCCACCGAAACTTCAGAGGGAAGTTAACTGGGGGGTTCCCAAGATCGACATCAGATGGGCCCGTTCAGTATCCACGTCCCGGGGATCAATGACCGTTTCGCGAATGACCGCCCGCACCGCCGCGCGGTAATTTTGTCGCAAGCAGTGCAAGGCGACTCGCACCGTTCCTTCTGGCATCGCCAATTCCTGGCCGATCTCGGCGGAGGTCTTGCTGCCTTGATCGCACCAGATATAGGGCGCAAGACTTGAGAACAGCGGGTTTTTGGGGTCAGAAGTGGAAGCTTGCCGCAAGCGGACGAAGGCAGATTCCAGGACGGTCATGGCCCAACGCTGCTCGTACGCCGCTTCCGGAGTTGCGGCATCGACCAACTCCAACACGGGCGTCCCATCGTCGTTCAAGGCATCTAACGAAATCTCGGTCTGACCGCCGCCCCGCTTTTGTCGGGCGGTCCGTTCATGACGATGGCTGAGTGAGTTTCTGAAGATTCCGAGCAAATAAGAGCGGAACCGCCCCCGCTCCGGATCCGCACAACCGGGGAGGTCTTTCTGGAT
>JAYVTS010000009.1:0-4216 GCA_043788645.1 Verrucomicrobiota bacterium | reverse complement strand
CCGTTACGGACGAAACTCCCGCCAGCGGCGAAAGCACAGGCCTTTGCGGCACTCAAAGAAAAAGCACTTCAGTGTGTGCAATGTTCCCACCTAGTAGCCAAACGGCATACCGTGGTGTTTGGGGAAGGGGATCCTGACGCACGCATCTTGTTTGTTGGGGAAGCTCCCGGAGCGGATGAAGATTTGGCGGGACAACCGTTTGTGGGGTTGTCCGGCGATTTGCTCACCAAGATCATTACAGCAATGGGTTTAAGTCGGGATCGGGTGTATATCGCGAATATTCTAAAATGCCGCCCGGACATGCCCGCTGGGGTGACGGGCAATCGCAAGCCTCGTCCGGACGAGATGGCAACCTGTTTGCCGTGGTTGCACGAACAGATTGATCTCATCCAGCCCGAAGTGATGATCGCCCTGGGCGGCACCGCGGTGGAGGGCCTCATCGGAGGGCCGGTGATGATTACCAGACTGCGAGGTAAGTGGCAGAGCTACCGGGGCATCCCCCTCATGCCGACGTATCATCCGGCGTATCTTTTACGCAACGAGGTCGTGGCCGAAAAGCGTCGGGTCTGGGAAGACATGCTCGCCGTGATGGAACGGATCAAAATGCCTATTTCGGCCCGACAACGGGAGTTTTTTACCAAAACGTAGGCGGTCAGATTTGCTGTTACTTGGGCAGCAAATCGCTGACCAATGCTTTTTCTTCTTTCAGCTCATTTTCAGTCGCCACGATTTTTGATCGACTAAACTCGTTGATGGATTGGCCTTGGATAATGGCCCACTTTTGGCCATCGTTTTTAATCGGATAGCTGTACATCAGGCCTGGTTCGATGCCGTAACTCCCGTCCGAACACACGGCGACGCTAAAACAATCATCCGGATGTGTCGGCAGGGTCAGCGCACGGACCGTATCCACCACCGCGTTGGCGGCACTCGCCGCTGAACTCAAACCGCGGGCTTCAATGATCGCTGCGCCGCGTTTCTGTACCGTGGGAATAAAGGTGTCTTTGAACCAGGCATCGTCGCCGATCACCGCGGGCGCCGGTTGGCCACCTATGCGCGCATTGGCGAAATCGGGAAACATCGTGGAACTGTGATTGCCCCAGATCGCGAGCTGAGAAACTTGATCGACACCGACGTTCGCTTTCTTGGCGAGTTGGGTTCGTGCCCGATTTTGGTCCAGCATGGTCATGGCAAACCAGCGGTCTTGGGGAACGTCTCGGGCGCTGTTGAGGGCGATTAAGCAATTGGTATTGCACGGATTACCGACCACCAGCGTCCGAACGTCGCTGGCGGCATTTCGTTGAATGGCTTGTCCTTGGCCCGTAAAAATTTTACCATTGATGCCGAGGAGATCTTTCCGTTCCATGCCGGCTTTGCGCGGGACCGAGCCGACCAGGAGTGCCCAATGAACGCCGCGAAAACCCTCGTTAAGATCCGCTGTGGGAACGATTCCGCGGAGCAGTGGGAAGGCGCAATCTTCCAGCTCCATCACCACGCCTTGTAATACTTTCAAAGCGGGCTCAATTTCCAGGAGATGCAGAATAACGGGTTGATGCGGCCCGAACATTGCCCCGGAGGCAATCCGGAATAGAAGTGAATAGCCGATCTGACCGGCTGCGCCGGTGACCGCGACTCGAAGGGGAGATGCGCTCATGTAAATTGCGTAATTTTTTAAAAATAAAAGTGCGGCAAGCTGATCGAGTGTTCACCCGACGGCAAGCGATAGGCGCGGCTACCAGTAGGCAAAGCATCCGCCGCTGCCCCAAAGGCGCGACGCGCGGTAGGGCCGCATTTGGGTGATTCGCCTCCAGCTAGCCGAACCATCCAAGAGCGCCACATGTCCACCCAGGCCGCCAATCTCCTGGCTGTTGGCGCCCGCCTGGGGACCGTTTCCGGTATCATCTTCCAACAGGATGGCACCCGTGCGACCGTGCGGCGCGAAGCTCTTGGCGTAGCCGGGAGACCAATCGTTCAGTTCAGTCACCAATGGGAGAGAACTATCGGCCGAAATGCGTTGAGGCGAAGTCCAACCATTAAACTCGTGAAACTTCGGCCACGGCGTCTCGGCGTGTCCCCCTAGATAATTATAGCCAATCACAAAACCATAATCCGGATAGTACCAACCGCCGGTTTGATCAAAGGGCTTCCGCAAGCCCGGACACTCCAAAATCTGCCCCTGACCCAGATACGCGATCAGATTCGAGCGCGTGCCGGTGGAGATTACCGGCGTATGCTCGTCTTCCGGGTTGTAATAGTCCGATTTTCCCGACGGAATGCGATCCTGGTTATCTCCACCATACAAATGTGCGCCGATGAGAAACTGCCGGAGATTGCTGAGGCAACGCGCTCTTCGAGCGCGTTCTTTGGTCAATGAAAGCGCGGGCAACAGCATCGCTGCCAGGATCGCGATGATCGCAATGACGACCAATAGTTCAATTAACGTAAAAGCGTCCGACCGATGGGTGGACGATCTCATGGAGTGGTGGTTCGATAGAATCCGGCTTGGCCATCGGGTTGGAAACACCGGATCACTTCGCTAAAGACATTGGTCAAGTATTCAATCCGCTGCCAACCCGGTAATTCCGTTGCCCGCCACAAAGTCTGGATCCCTGGCGGAGCCCGGAGTGTCAGGCAGGCAGAGCGATCCATTTTATTCGACCAGATGAGCGTAGAGGACAACGGATAACAGTACACGGTGACTCCAAGATTGCGAAGGGCGCTTACCGTTTCAGCCAGGCGATTTGACGCCGCTAACTCGGGCAAGATCAACGTCACCAATGGATTCTGTCGCAGCTGCAACTGAATCAGATTCGTCATGGATGTCGGCAGTGATACTTCGGTCAGTTGATTAATCCCCAAATCGAGGGTTTGCAGGTGGTTCAATGATTGGAGATTGGGCAACACTTTGAACCGATTGTCATCTAAATAGATGGAAGCTAAATTAGTCAGATCAGCCGCAAATAGAACGTTCGTCAGTCGATTCTCGCCTAAATTCAACCAATTAAGTTGGGGATTTCCTTCTGGGAACACGAACTGGGTCGCGAAATTGGAGGAGAGATCAAACGTCTTAAGGTTGGGCAAGAAATGGAGGAATGAAAGATTTGAAATTCGATTGACCGTGAGGCTCAGCAAGGTCAGCCGAGGCCGAAACCCCTTTGGATCAAAACTTTTTAACCCGTTATCGTCTAGGATTAACCCGGATAATTGCGGGAGTTGGTCTAAGAAAGTGAGATCTTGAATCTGGTTGAATCCGAGGTCGAGCCAATTGAGCGTCAACAGTGGCTGAGGCAGTTTGAATGCCGTCAGGTCATTGTATGGAAGTTCGAGACGGGCTAAAGCGGGGGTCTGGGTCAAAAATGAAAAATCGGTCAGTTGATTCTCCTCCAGACCGAGTTCATGTAGGTTCGGAAGCGGCTCCGGGAATTGAAGGTGGGTTAACTGATTTCCGCGCAGTTTGAGGAGCGAGAGATTGGTGAGGCCGAGGGGCAAAGTCAGGTCGGTTAGCGAATTGAAACTCAGGTCGAGTTCCTCCAGTTGGGTTGCTCCAGCGAGCCCTTCCAGGGAAGAGATTCCTTGTCGGGTCGCTTCCAGAACGAAGAGCCCTTGTAAATCAGCCAGGGTTAGTGGTCCCGCGGGTTGTCCGATGGCATCCCGCACGGCCGCTTCGAGGTTGCTGTCTGTAAAGGCGACAGTCTGGGGCCAGAGTTGGGGCGTCAACCCGAGAAGAACGATTGCGGCCACCGCCGAGAAGCGTCGGGAAGTTCTGCCAGGTTTCAAACTCGCTGGAGAGCGACGCGGTACCGTCCACGGCATGCACCCTACCTACTTGGACCTTGCCAATGTTACAAGAGCGAATTTAGCGAATGGGCGGGAGCTGAAAATCCCCGGAAGAATCAGTGACGCACGCCGCATTCCGCGCTGAGGTCACCCTTCGAACCTCCGCAGAAGCTCTGAAAATCTCGCGCAGGGTTCATTCAAATCGCTCAATCGCAAGGTCTTCCAAGCCGAACTTCTAGGTGCCAGATCGCGAATCTAATTCCGATTGGCCACCAGGATGAGCAGGCCGAGCAGTGCGAGAATGCCGACCACGAGGAAAAATACTTTCCAGAAACTAATCGGTTGTTTGCCGGCGATCACGCCGGTGAAGCCATTGATCACGACTTGAAAACTCCGACCGTGATAGTCGTAGGTGAGCAACCAAACCGGGGCGAGAATG
>JAYVTS010000008.1:0-5938 GCA_043788645.1 Verrucomicrobiota bacterium | reverse complement strand
CGTCCAGAGCTACCATGCCGGGATTGACCATGATTGTTGTCGAAACATCGGGCTGACGTTTTCTGTGACCAATCAGCCGGTCCCGATTGGCGTGCCGTTCAACGTGCTCCTGAGAGCGTCTCGCACGCCGGGCCGCCCACCTACTGACCTCGTGATCACCAACGATCTTCCAGCGGGATTGATCCTCCTTTCAGCTTTTCCACAACTTGGGTCGTATACAAATATAGGGCAGCGAGTGATTTGGAACTTGGGCTCACTCGGGACCGAGGACAGTGCCACCCTGCGGCTTCGTTTGGCCGCTTCGGGCGTTGCGACAAACTTCATGCTTTCTGCCGTGGTCGGTTATTCCGGCCTGCCCGATGATGATACCGACGATGATCAAGTGAATGCGTCGGTGGAATCCACGGGTTTACCGGAGTGCAAACTGCTCGCTGGATTGCTCGGCTGGTGGCCTGGAAATGAGAGCAATCAGGACATTGTGAATACGAACCGCGGTGTCCCCAGTGGGACGGTCGGCTATACCAACGGGATCGTTCATTCCGGTTTTGTTTTTGACGGTAAATCAGGCGTTTTGGGGGTGGGCGACCCGGCGGAGTTTCATCTCCAGGACCTGTCGATTGAAGCCTGGATCCGGCGCGGTGACAAACAGAAAGCTACCGCGATTGGTTCCGGCGGGTTTTTCTTCGCCAGCGACACGGGGGGCTACGGTTTTGGTCTGCTCGATGACGGGCGTTTAATGCTCTCCCAGGTCGGACTCTCATTTGTTCCCTCGAGCCGTGGGATTACCGAAACCACCAATTGGCACCACGTTGCGGTCACGAAGTCAGGAACCAAAGTGGTGTTCTATTTGGACGGTGCAGCCATTACCTCTACCAATCTGGCCGGCCAATTCGTCTTCAATCGACCGTTTGCCCTGGGTGGGCTCGGGGGGCAAGTCAGGAACATTTTTCTGGGAGACATTGATGAATTATCCATTTTCAATCGGCCGCTCAGCGCCGCAGAAATTACCGGAATCTATGACGCAGGATCGCGAGGTAAATGTCGGACGGGTTTGGCGCTGGATGAAAGTTCCGAGGGTAACCTGCCGTGTCAGATTCGATATACGATTGAGAATAATGGGGTATTAGAACTCGTCTTCCTCACCCTTCCAGATTCAATTCTGAATTTAGAGAGTTCAACCAATTTAATGAACTGGGTTCCCGTCCGTCGTCTCTCCGACGCGGGGGGTGAGGTTCGGAATTTGATCAAGACAAATGTAACGCTTTATTACCGATGTTTGTCGAATCCTTGAAACCAAAAGAATCGATTATTCATCGCCCGGATATCAACTACCCGGGCTAGTCGAGCGGTCGAATTCGAAAATACCGTTGGGGCCCTTCATTCAATCCAAAATAGGCCCCCACGGGGAACCTTCCGCTCACCGTGGTGAGGGGCAAGAACTCACCGTTCAATAGGCTGGCGACGTCAACTTGGTATTGGCGCCCCGTCACCGCAGGCCACTGAAGCCGAATGCGATCCGTGCCCTCCGTGGTCAGTTCCGGCCTCAATCCGTCGGCGATCTTAGGATTCGTGCCGAGGGCTTGTTCGGCCGCATTGGTGAGGCCGTCCCGATCTGGATCGCCGTTCGGAGTTGCATCTAGGTTGCCGAAATAGAGTTGTTCCCATGCATCATCCAAACCATCTCCATCGGAATCGAGCGTGAGGGCAGGACCGCTTAGAATCAATTCGGCCTCGAGGAGTTTTCCGCTGTTTCCGGGCGTTTCATCGGTCAGTTCTAGGCGCCACAACCCGCGGGAGGTCTCTAATAGCATTTGTTTCGAACTATAGGTCCAATCATCAATTTGGCGGGCATCCACCAAGCCAGGACGTTGCAACAAACTGATCGTTCCGGCGGGTGAGATCAACGTCACTCGAAGATCGCCTTGCCGCGGATGATCCCAGCGGGCACGGACCTGGACCCAGTGGACGGCCATCTCGTTCGTGACCGAAAACTCTTGCTGCGCATTCTGCCGTTGGAACCGGAATTGAGCGTTCAGATCCATGGCTGCGAGTGATTTTATGGCGTTGCCATCCGCCTTTGTCACGAAGGCACCTGGAATGAGAGCAAATTCGCTCTGGAGCATCAGCGAGCGTGATGCCCCTAAGGTATCGTCGGCCACAATTCCTAGTACCGCGCCCGCGGCTGCCGCGTAGTTCAGTTTTTCTTCAAAGGGATTGGGGTGTCGATCTAGCAGTGCCATTTTTCCGCTTAACCGATTGGTCAAAGCGGTGGTGGCGGGTCCGACGGCTACCAGGGGGAACCACGTTCCGAGTCGAGCGAAACCTTGTCGGGTGTCGAGCAACGCACTGTTTCCTGCACTCGCACCGAAGTCTAATACGACTCGTCCACTTCCGTCTTTCGCCTGTATACGAAAACCATCGTCGGGTAGGCTTAGGGCATTCGTATGAACCACATGAATCTCACTCCAGGCTTTCGCATAATTAGTAAAATGTTGGGCCAAAGCAATCGCCAACCCGGCATGTGGAACCCCAAAACCAACGTTATCGTTCGTCAAAAGGCCGGCTCCGTTGGTCTGCGTCACGGGATCCGCTGCGGTCGGTCGGGCGGAGAGTGCGAGGAGGAGTTCGACGTCGCGGGCGGTGAGGTTGGGATTTGCCGAGAGGAGGAGGGCGGCGAGGCCTGAAATCTGAGGAGCCGAGAAGGAGGTTCCCGCTTCGTTGTGCCCCGGATAGAGATAGTCCGCTAACTCGGCGCCTGATTGAGCAATAGTATTCAAACCATCATTGCCAACCGCATCGAGAGTGAACGGTGCGGTATGATCATTCTGCTCACCGCCTAACGCAGAAACCAAGAGGCAGGCACCCGGAGTACTATAACTCGTGACCCGGCCGTCTAGGCGAACGCCGCCGATGGTGAGTGCGTGCGGTTCATTCGCGAACGCGTCTAAGTTGGCATCACCCACGCCGCTCTGGGCATTATAGTCCGCTGCCCGAGAATTTCCGGCCGAGCGAACATGGACGACGCCCCGTCCCGCCCGCCCCAAGGTGGCCGCGTTCGAGAGCGCGTTCCGTTCCAACGTGCTAATGGTAAGAGGTTCAAAATCCGCGTTGCCCCATGAATGGTTTTGGATGGCAACACGGTCATTTTGAAACTGAAACAAGTCGGCCAACAAAGCGATGTCGACCAGATTATCGAATTGATCAAATAAGACCCAACTGCATAAATTTGCTCGGGGGGCCGTGCCAGAAATACCGACGAAGTTTTGGTCGCGTGCGGCAATCAGTCCGGCGACCGCAGTTCCGTGAAACTGGCTTCGAATCGAATGCGCTCCGTTCGTGGCACTCGAGAAAAAATTGCGATTCAGACTCGAGAGCAAGTTCAATGTTAACTCGGGGTGTTGTCCGTCAACACCATCGTCACAAACGGCGACGACGACCCCTTCGCCGCGGGTGGTGGGCCAGGCCGTCCGAATTTGAAGGTCGGCGGCGTTGGGAGCCACACCGCTGCCTATAACAGGGGATTCAAGATAGGTTTGTTGGGTGAAATAGGGGTCGTGAGGAACGGTGGCCCAGGCGGCCAGCCGAGCGCCGGTTCGTTGATAGCTCGGATACGCACTGAGGACGCCGGTCTGACGGGCAAGTTGGGCGGCCGTCCGGGCCGCGGTAAGGGCGTCCGGAGCCCTAATTAGCCAGGTGTCGGGCGTAAGTTGCCGTCGTACGTCGATTGGTTGGGATTTTAGCAAATCAATCAATTCGCTCGGTTTTGCGAGAGTTAGAATGACGTCGCGTCCGATCCGAAGAGAGCGGTGGCCGGGGTTGAGCTGGACCTCCAACCAACGCGGGGCGGGATTCGCGTCGGCAACGGGATCTCGGGCGGATGAGGAGGGCTTGGTACTGACTTGAAAAGGATGGTTACCGTCCCGAAAAGAGAAACTCTCGGCGTTGGCGACCAGGGCGACGCTGAGGCCGATCAGGGCCGACCAACGGGTGCGTTTTGAGCGGCCGTAGGGGCCTGAAATTCGACCAATAGCCGAGCCACCCCGGACAACGCTCGGAAATTTCTTCATGCGTACGCAGTGACGAAAATCTCCTTGCCTTACCGTCGTCGTCCTCCGCCCAATATTCCGCCCATCACTCCGCGCATTATTTCGCGGCTAATCGTCCCGATCACCGCGGTCGTGACCGTTCGCGTTGCGGTTCGCGCCATCATTTCGCCAATCCCCATGGGTTGACGTCCCCCCGAAGATTTTGGGGCGACCTTGGGCAATTCTGGCGTCCGTGCCGGGGCCGTGGTCGGTTCAGCGGGGGTATCGGGGCCGCCGCCGAACAGGCTCGACCAAAAGCCTTGTTGGTGCTCGGGCACGGGAGTGGCGAGTGCTTGTTGCGGATTTTGGGCGACCGCCCCTGTCAGTTTTTCATAGGCGGATTCGCGATCAATCACCTTTTCGTAGACTCCGGCAACTAAGCTTTCTGCGATGAGTTTCTGGCGTTGATCGGTGGTGAGGGGTCCGATTTGGGAACGCGGCGGGCAGATCAAGGCGCGGTCGACGATCGTCGGCATTCCCTTTTCGTCGAGGACACTCACCAGGGCTTCTCCGACGGCGAGTTGGGTGAGTACTTCTTCGGTATCAAGTTTTGGATTGGCCCGGAATGTTTCCGCGGCCGAGCGAACTGCTTTTTGATCCGCTGGGGTGAAGGCTCGTAGAGCGTGTTGCACCCGATTACCGAGTTGGCCCAGAACCCGATCCGGAATATCGCGCGGGTTTTGAGTGATGAAATAGACGCCGACCGCTTTGGAGCGGATGAGACGAACGACTTGCTCCACTTTGTCTAAGAGCGCCGGCGGCATGTCGTTGAAAAGCAGATGGGCTTCATCGAAAAAGAAGACGAGTTTTGGCTGGGGCAGATCGCCGGCTTCGGGTAGCCGTTCAAACAATTCACTCAGCATCCAGAGTAAGAAGGTGGCGTACAACTTGGGGGCGCCCATGAGTTTGTCGGCCGCGAGGATGTTGACGACGCCTCGGCCGCCGACGGTTTGTATAAAGTCGTCAAAGTTGAGGGCCGGCTCGCCAAAAAACTTGGCGGCACCTTGAGCTTCGAGTTCCAGCAAGCCTCGCTGAATCGCGCCAATACTGGCACTGGATATATTGCCGTAGTTGGTCGTAAAGGCAGCCGCATTCTGTCCCACGTAGTTCAACATTGCTCGCAGGTCCTTGAGATCGAGCAGCAGGAGCCCGTGCTCGTCCGCCACTCGAAAAACAATATTTAAAACACCCGCTTGCACGTCACTCAGGTTCAGTAAACGAGAGAGGAGCAGGGGACCCAGTTCCGAGATCGTGGCTCGAACGGGATGACCTTGCTCGCCAAAAATATCCCAACAGGTGACCGGGCACTTTTCGGGCGACCAATCCGTCAGCTTCAGTTCGTTGACGCGTGCGCTCACTTTCGGATTGTTGCCTCCAGCGAGCGCCAAACCGGAGAGATCACCTTTGATGTCCGCCAGGAAGACCGGCACTCCGCGGCGGCTGAATTCTTCCGCCAAGGTTTGCAAGGTGACCGTTTTTCCGGTGCCGGTGGCCCCGGCAATGAGTCCATGGCGGTTCGCCATTTGCGGAAGTAAAAAAGTATCCGCGAACTTGGATCGAGCGAAAAGGATGGGGGTGCTCATTTTTTCTGTTGCCGGAAGGGTGCCGACTGGGCGGTGGAATGCAAACGCGGGTTTCGCCGGACCTCTCTCCTGCTTACCCACGAAAACGGGGCCGAATTTTCCGGCCCCGTTCCGAAATAACGATCAAAATCTTCCGGTAGACTATTTCTTTTCCAAGGCTTTTTTCGTGGCTTCCTGTTGCAGTTTTTCCACGTCGGAGGCTTTGATCACTTCAATCTTAGCGCCCTTATCCATTTCTGCTTTGCTGGGGACTTTGATAATATCGCTGGT
>JAYVTS010000007.1:0-9712 GCA_043788645.1 Verrucomicrobiota bacterium | reverse complement strand
CCAGAGAGCACTTCCCGTACGGCCATGTATTCGGAAGGCGCCACCGGAGACAATGTCGGGAGCGTCCAGGACGATCAGTTCAAATCCCATAAACATACGTGGCTAGGTTCCAATGGAAACAACTCTCCGGCCAATGTTGATTTCACGGCGAACGAGTTTGGGTCTAAAAACCAAAACCAGGACACCTCCGAGACGGGTGGCACCGAGACCCGCCCGAAGAACGCCAATGTGAACTACATCATCAAGATCTAGTTAGCTCTGTTTTCTTGTTTGGCTGTTAATAAACTACCTGATCCCGACCCGGGCTTCCCCCATTGGATAGTACGATGAGCACCAGAACGCTAACCCAACCGGGGCTCGATCAGAGGTTCGAATCCTGCCGACTCATCGGCCAACTGGCATCACCGCCACGGGTTAAATAGTAGCTTCGTTCCATTCCACTCCTTTTTGATCCCATGAAACAACTGTTTCGTACGCTTTTATTTCTTGTTGGCGTGCTTGCCCTGCCCGTTCACGCTCTCGCCGAGGCCCTCAATCTGCCGATTGAGTTTCGCCCGCAAAATACCCTGATCAACTATCAGGATGTCCGAGGTGTCCCTATTTCCCCGACAGTCGGGGATCCGCCCGGGTCCAACGGCCTTCAACCGACGGGCAATGAATCGACCGGTATTTTTACGCCACCGACGCCAGGGCAGTTTCAAGGTTTGATGATGTTCGGAGGGACGACGGGACTGAATGGATTTAACATCGATAAAATCAGAAGCTCGTCGATCCTCCGAGCGGGCGTAACGCCCTTTTCCGCCGTCGTAGCTACTGAAATGCATTTGCCGGTCGCGAAGGGTTCGGGTGATTTCATCATGATTTTACGGCGCGCTCAAATTGGTGCGCCCTATTTAATCCGGGGCGTTTCCTTTTCTTTCGGCTCCATTGTGCCACCTCCAGAGAAGGATGAGCTCGATCTATCACTGAACGGAGTACCCAATACGGCCTACTGGTTGCCGGAGCCGTTCACGACCAACAATCATGTCGGCGCCTCGTACTACTGGAGTCCACACGCTCGTCAGGTGTACGCCATTCAGCCAGGCCCCGTATCCATTACGTGGCGTAAGGCAGCTTCATATTCCGATTCCAATCCTCCACCTGACACGTATACCAACGTCAATGGAATCGTCAGTTTCCAAACCAATGGGGCGAGTATCTTCCTACTTCACACCGTGAATTATATCGCGTCTGGCAGCGGGGTGAAGCTGCCCCGCAAGATGTACTGGACCCAAAGGGGATTTCAAAATCTGGGTGTTCCAATTCGGGTGCCGACCGCTCGAGTGGGAGCGGTTAATATCGTCTACAATAATAATTTTCCCAGAACGGTTGACCCGGATCAGGAGTTCTCAGGCGTGGGCAGCACCTTACCTACGGAGGGAAGCACCAACGCAGTCCTCCAGGAACTGCGAACGTTCTGGTATGATGAACAATTGGGGAACGCGTTCGCTTACAACGCCGAAGGACGATTTTTTGTGGAGCTGTTAGGCGATCTTCGCAGTGATGGAGAAACCCGCGAACCGCTGGGTATCGAGATTGTGGATGTGAGCAAGCAGGCGATTCCTTCCGATATTACCGTGGAATTGGGAGAGCGGGTTATTCCTCCCGAAGGCGGATCTGTGGAAGACCTGTTTCCCCAGCAGTTGAGTACGAGTTTCACTTATCTCCACGATGTGGCGGGGGCCGCTCGAACCGAAATCTATGCCTTGAAGGAGACATTCAATTTGAATGATTACCTGGTCCACTGGCTAGAGGAGGGTGAGGCCGGATTGAAATGGCCGAGGCTCTTCGGACGGTACAATTTGGCGTGGCCCACCAATGTTTCAAAATTCAGCCATTACGTGCGACCACCCGCCGCCACGGAGGATGAAGCGGCTAAAACAGCTGTGGTCCTCCAACCGGAAAATGCCCCCAATATTGAATATCAAGATGCCCTGGATCGGCCGCGGGCTAAATTCACCCCTGACTTCAAGCAGGTGGACACTGGGAATGGCTTGCCGGTACCGGGTCTGATTCTGACGTTCAGAACGACGATTGCCGATGGGTTGAACCTGTTTGGGCGACCGTTGGCGGCTGGTGACCACGCCTTTAGCGCGAGTTCGTTTGCCACCAAGATCTTTGGGGTGGGTGCGGCCTTGGACGGCTATCTCGGGATGGCCAATCCGGCCGCGAATTCCGGAGCGGTGATTGGCGCGGGTGGTTCGTCCGCTTCGGAGCCCGATCTCTCGTTTCTGGATGCTTCGGCGATGTCGGCAACTCCTTATATCTATTTGATTCCGGTGGGTGTGGATTCGATGCGGAGCCCGCCCTTGGGAGATAGCACCGAAGTGCGGACGTGGTCTGTCCAGGATCTCGCGATTCCAATGCCGTTCAATATCGGCGCCTCGGGGTTTTCCGATAAGGCGCTTTTCCAATCGACGGATTCGCTCAGTGAACCGCTGTTTGCGCTGCGCAAACACCAGGCGTTTCGCCCCGTATCAAGTCGGGCGTACTTCAGCAACAACCTTTACGGTTCGGCAGGAGGGTTGGTCCGATCGCAATTCACCAATAACCGGCTCATTGGTCGCTCGGTTTGGAACAGCCAGTGGAAATTGATTATTCCGGGGCGTACGTTGCTCAACAATCCGAACGAGGGTTTGGAACGATTCATCCGGACGGTGAACGACATCCAGCTCCATTTTGTGACTTATTCTTATTCGGGCAACTAACACGCCACGCTAACATCTATGATTATGAAAACTGCATTGAATTGGTTTTACGAGTTTCGCTGGACCGCTTGGGTGGCGGGTGTGGTGTTGGGGTTGTCCGTGTTGGCGTTTCCGCCCGCACCGCATCACCTTGTTTTTGGTGTCGTCCGGGACGAATTGGGAAATCCCCTCAATCCGACCGGCGCGGAAGTGCTGCTGGAGGCCGGAGGGGTATTGATCGTCAAATCGGCTCTGACCGCGATGGGTGAAGGGGGCGCTAACTATCGCCTGGCGATTCCCTTAGATTCCGGAGTGATGGCCGATTTGTACAAGCCCACCGCGCTTCGGCCCACGGTGCCATTTCGGATGCGGGTTAAGATTGGGGATGTCACTTATCTGGCGATCCAGATGCAGGGCGCGGCGAATTTGTTGACCCGTCCCGGAGAATCGTCGCGGGTGGATTTGACGCTTGGGGTGGATTCGGATGGGGACGGTTTGCCTGATGCTTGGGAACGAGCCCTGATTCGGGCGATGGGTGGCAAGTTGACTTTGGCGGATATTCGACCGGAGGATGATTCGGATGGGGATGGGCTCACCAACCTTCAAGAGTATCTGGCCGGCACCTATGCCTTTGATCCTGCGGATGGTTTCGCGCTCGCCATTCGTTCGATTGAGAATGATCGCCCTTTGCTTGAATTCACCGTCATTCGTGGCCGCACTTATACGGTGTATGCCTCGTCGGATATGAAGAACTGGGCTCCGATCCGATTTGTTGTCCCAGCGGAGGGTGCGAAGGCGTTGGCGCGGGACGCTTATACCGCTACCGACGTTCGTCTGCTACGGGTGACGGTGGGTCCGTCTACGGAAGACGAGTCTGCCCCCCGCTTTTTTAGGCTCATCGTTCACTGACTGAGTTTTGGAAAAGTCACCGCCCACTCATTTGTGAATTCACTTTGTTTTAGTCGCCGGGGACTCTTGCTGGTACTAGTGACTACCGTCGGCATTGGTTTGGCCTGGAGGTTTGGGCCGTCGATTCGTCGAGAACGGCTGGAGACGAATCCGGTTCAAACGACGGGGAATGGAGCGGTTGAACGGACGGCCGCTGAGTTGGTGCGGCGTGAAGGAGCGTGGTGGGATCCGGCCGATAACCAACCCTTTACGGGCTGGCTGATCGAGCGGTATCCCGATCATCAGTTGCAATCTCGGTCCGCCCTGTCGAACGGAATCTTGGTTGGGGTTTCTGAGGGTTGGAATACGAATGGAGTGCAGCAGATTCGCGAGGAGTTCCAACCCGGCTTGAGCGAAGGGCCGGTAGTTCGTTGGCGAGAAGATGGCACTAAACTGTCGGAAGGTGTGGCACGGGCGGGCAAGCTGGAGGGTCCATTCCGCCGGTGGCATCCGAATGGTCAGCTGGCCGAGGAAGTCACTCTCCGCCGGGGCGAGGCGCAAGGTGTCTCAAGGGCTTGGTTTCCCAGTGGCCACCTCAAGGCAGAGGTTCGGCTCAATGACGGTAAAGTCGTGGCCCAGCAATTTTGGAAAGACGGGGAGCAGGATGGAGGAATGGTGAGATCTGTTTCACCTCCTGTACTGTGAAAATGAATAGGTCTATTATTAGGTTTTGTTTCGCGGCCTATCTCGGCTTCTGGGCGATGTTTCAAACCTTTGGTTTGGGACTGGAGAATAGCGTTCTTTCTGGTGGCGGAGGCAGCAGTCGGGCGGGACGTTTCCAGCTGGACGGGAGTATCGGCCAACCGTTCGCAGATACGGAGGGAGCAGAGGCGGGGCAGGGTGGGTTGCGGTCGGGATTCTGGAGTCAGGTGGTTCGGTGGCTCAATGTCGTTCCTGTGGCCCACGAGGATGTCCTCGAGCATTCCCCGAATTTAGGTGCCCAGGTGCTGATTCGGACGCTGCTGGAGAATGATACCGGAGCGGATCGGGAACTCCTTCAGTTTGTTTCGGTGAACCTCCTCTCGGATGCGGGTGGAACGGTCTTTCGCGACGGGCCTTGGATCTTTTACCGCCCCCCCCGGACGCGATTGCCGGAGCGGAGGATGCTTTTGAATATTCTGTTCGCGATGCCTTGGGGGCCATCGTGACGGGGATTGTAAGAATTCGGATCGCGGAAAGTTCAACGGGGGGACCGCGGCAGGCTTTGCAGATCGAGTGATTGAACGGCCCTGAGGGACTTGTGAAAGTGCGCTTTCACGGAATGGCGCTTCGTACCTATGACGTTCAGATGGCGCCGGAACCGATTGGGCCTTGGATGAGGTCCGCCACGCTGACGGCGGCCGCCGATGGCACGTTGACGTTCAGTGAAACCCCGACGAGCGGCTCGCGATTTTTCCGGGTGATCGAGGCGCTAAATCCCTAGATTGTGTGTAAACGGTGCCGTTCATCGCCTTTCAGCTGCGACATGCTGCGAGGCCGTCTGGCGGCGTTAGCCTCGCGTTCCGAGCCGGGTGATTTGAAATTTCCGGCTTAAGCCACCGTGCAATTTGTCGATGTCCTAGCGGTGACTCGATGCTGGGTGATGATTGCGTGGCTGGCCGTCCTTTCGGGATGTGGCGGGCAAGCGGTGCGCATGGAGCATCCCGAAGAGGTTCACGGCCGGTACCACGAACAGATTGCCGTCGCCAAACGATTGCTGGAAGAGAATGAAAAATGGAGTACGCGGGCCGAATGGGAGGTGATTAAAACGAGTGACGGATGGGACGTGATTGCGTGGCGCGTCGAACATCCTGACCAAAAAGGGCCTGCGCGCTACTTGCCGTGGGGCTACTCGGTGATCAAACTGGACCGTCGGATGGCGATCCTCAGTTATCATGCGAGAGGATGACTTTAAGGCGTTTAATACAGAAAAATGAGTCTTAGCCGTTTATGTGGAGCTCCACATAAACCCGTAACCATGCAGGTCTCAACAGAAGGAAACAAAGGAAACGAAGCATGGCAGCGGAGACAACCGAAGGGTAACGCATTTCCGTTCATTCGCGAAACCGTGAGCGAATCCAAGCATCGTCATAGGAGTTTCTTGCTCGCCTGCGAGCTTCGTTCTCTTCGTTTCCTTCCGTTCAATTAAATCGTTACGGCTTAGGATTTTGTGCTTGAATTGAGGGCACCTTGTTCTCGGAGGAATTGTAGCTGGCGCACGATCTGTTTGTCTCGGAGGGCGATGGCGGCGGCCGCGGACTCGGCGGTCCAGTGATAGAATCCGCGTCCTGCTTCAAAACCGGTTTCACCCGCACGCAGACGGGTCGTCAATGCGTCGGCAGGAATTGCGTTGGTGGCTAGATAAGGGAGCAGGTAGCGTTGCACGCTCTCAACCAAACCGAGGCTGACGAGATCCATGTTTTCCATGGGACCGAGCGCCGGGAGGCGTAGGGCGAAGGTTCCCTTGACGACTCGATCAATATCCGCCGCCGAGCATACGCCCGCATCGACTAGTGCGAGGGCCTCGCGCCACATGGCGTGCATGAGGCGATTTCCGATAAAGCCCGGCACATCGGCACATCGCACCGGCACTTTACCCACACGTTCCATCAGTCGGCTCGCCCGTTCGGCTTGTTCGGGGGCTGTCTCTGCGCCGGCGATAATCTCCACCACGGGGATGAGATGAGGCGGGTTCCAGAAGTGGGCGCCGACCAACGCGGATTCGAGTCCGGTGCCACGAGCCATTTCTGTGATGCTCAACGCGCTCGTACAGGACATCACCAAAGCACCCCGTTCGCGACAACCCTGGAGACGTCGTAGTAAATCCTTTTTCTGAGCCATATCCTCCACCACACATTCGAGTACGGCGTCCGAGGTGGTATCCACTTTTGTAAAATCGGGCTCGAGTTCGAGGTGTCCGGTCGTGGTGGCAGGTGGGCCGAAGTGCTCGTTGAGAAATTCATCCACGGCTCCCAGTGTGGCCGAGGCGGCCTGAAGTTTTGGGGCGTGTCGAGCCCAGAGTCGGACCTGGAATCCGGCCCGTCGGAACATCGCCGCGGCCGCCGCTCCCATCTGGCCTGCGCCGAGCACCCCAATGTGTTGGACGACGGATCGATCAAGCTTGGCGTGCATCCTCCTACCGTACCGGCATTTCGCTGGAAGTGTAGGAGTTCCCAGGGTCAGGAAAAAGATGCCACGGCTTGCTGGGCGGGGCACGGGACGGTATGATTCCTATGCTTTGAAGGGTTCTACGACCGTGCCCGTGACTCCGCCGGCTGCGACGACTTCGTCTCGGCCTTGGCAGCCGCTGACCAAAATGCGGGCAGGATGCGTCGTCATTATCCGCCAATTGACGGCGGCCCCGGAGGTGAATCAGCGGCTGCGCGAACTGGGTTTTGTGGAGGAACAGCGCGTGAAGGTGATTACGCTTCAAAATAATCTCTTGTGCCAAGTTTGCAATGCCCGTTTGGGACTCAGTGCCAAGCTGGCGGAATTGATCCTGGTCGAACCCGCTGACCAAGGGTCGGCGCCTGGGCCGGTGCCACTTCGCCTGGCCGCCTGAAAATTTCCATCGTTTCCGCCTCATCCAATAGGCGCGTTGTTCCCTGAGCTTTTCTTCTATGAATCCGGTATCCCTCGCATCGTTGACTCCCGGCACCAAGGCGGTGGTGCTTGAAATTCGGATTCCACCGCAGCAACGCGCTCGGCTTTTGGAAATGGGATTGCTCGTGGGCACGACGGTTGAATTGGTGCGCTTTGCTCCGCTGGGTGATCCCGTCGAACTTAAGTTCCGCGGTTACAACCTTTCGCTTCGAAAACACGAAGCGGAATTAATCCTCGTCCGCCCCGTTTGAGTCGAAGTCCCAAGTGGGTGCCTCAGCTATGTCGGCCGCTCCTCTCTCCACCACCGCTTCGCAACGGCCACTCTTCACCGTGGTCCTGACGGGGAATCCGAATTGCGGCAAGACAACCCTGTTCAATGCGTTGACCGGGTTGCGGGGCAAGGTTGGGAATTATGCGGGCGTGACGGTCGAACGGAAGGAGGGCGCACTCACGGGGATGTCGGCGAACTGTCCGGTAACGATTCTCGACTTACCGGGCACGTACAGCTTGAGTCCGCAATCGTTGGATGAACAAATTGCCCGGGACATTCTGTTCCAACGGTTACCCGAGGTGCCGCCGCCAGACTTGATATTGGTCGTGGTCGATGCCTCGAATCTGCAGCGGAATTTGTATTACGCGACCCAGGTGATTGAACTGGGATACCCGACGATGCTCGCCCTCAATATGATGGATGTGGCACGGGAGAACGGGCAGGAACTCGATCTCCGAGCGCTTTCAACGGCGTTGGGCGTCCCCGTCATTCCGTTGGTCGCTAGCACGGGGAACGGAGTGGCCGAGATTAAAGCAGCGGTGCTGACGGCCGCTCAGCGGCGCCCGGTCGATGCCTCAGCAATACTGGCTGGTTCGCGTTCTCGACCTGAATTGGATTTGGGCACTCCGGCGCGTTCGTTTCTCGAACTTCCAGAAATCTTTGGTCGCGAGGCGGCCGACATTGAGGTTTTTCTAACAACGTTGCTCCCAGAAAGGCGACGCTTGGCGACCGCTGAAGCCGTGCTCTTGCTCAGCGATGATCTGGTTTTCAACGCGCACCCGGACTTCTTTCCGGCCCGACTTCGGGAAGTGATCGCCGCGGCCCGGGCTCGCTTAGAAGTCGGCGGTGTGGACTGGCGTAGCGCCGCCATTGAAGCTCGGTACGCGAGGGTCTTCGCCATTCAACAACATGTCACGACGGAGACCATTGCCGATGGGCCTAATTTTTCGGATCGACTCGACCAGGTCTTGACCCATCGGGTCTGGGGTTTGCTGATTTTTGTGGGGCTCATGGTGTTTTTATTTGTCAACATTTTTTTTCTCGCCAAGTATCCGATGGACGGGCTCAAAGCGGCGGTGGATTGGATTGCGGTACAGGTGGGCTCCCGGCTGCCGCCGGGCGATCTGAATGCGCTATTGACCCAGGGGATTATTACTGGAGTCGGGGCGGTGATCGTTTTTTTACCCCAGATCCTATTATTATTTCTTTTTATTAGTTTACTGGAAGACAGTGGTTATATGGCGCGGGCCGCGTTCTTGATGGATCGGCTAATGTCCCGCGTTGGGCTCCATGGGAAGAGCTTTATTCCGATGCTCTCGTCTTTTGCCTGTGCAATTCCTGGGATCATGGCCACGCGAACGATTGAGACTCCGAAGGATCGTCTGGCCACGATCTTGGTGGCGCCGCTCATGAGTTGCTCGGCCCGATTGCCGGTGTACACGGTGTTAATTGCCGCGTGTATTGGCGGCGGAGCTTTGGGTCAAGGGCTCACGCTGACGGCCATGTATCTGCTAGGAATCTTGGGCGCATTGGGCATGGCCTGGTTGTTCAAACGCACTTTTTTGAAAGGTGAACCGCCCATGCTCATTCTGGAACTTCCGCCCTATAAACGGCCGGTCCTGACGGTTGTTTTGCGTCATATGTGGGATCGTTCCAAGCTCTTTCTTCAGCGGGCGGGCACCGTGATTTTAGGAATTAACATTCTTCTCTGGTTTTTGACGACTTATCCAAAAACTAAAACTTTTCGCACGGGAGATGCCGCCGTCGTGTCGGCCGATTTAGCGGCGGGAGCAGCGACCCCCTCTTTACCCGGGGACCGCGCAACCTCGGACCGCGCCGGGGCTGCGCTACGTCAAAGTTACGCGGGCCAGCTCGGCCAATGGATCGAACCGATCATTCGACCCCTGGGCTTCGATTGGAAAATTGGGATTGGGATTGTCACTTCGTTTGCTGCTCGTGAAGTGTTTGTGAGCACGATGTCGGTGGTCTACAACGTCGGCGGTGAGGAAGGGGGTGCGGCACGGACCGACTTAGTTCAAGCGTTAAAGGCCGAGCGACGTGAAAATGGGTTACCCGTTTATACCACTTTGACCGGGCTTACGCTGATGGTTTTCTATGTCTTTGCGTTGCAGTGTGTGAGTACTGTGGCGATCGTTCGGCGCGAGACGAACGGGTGGAAATGGCC
>JAYVTS010000006.1:0-5703 GCA_043788645.1 Verrucomicrobiota bacterium | reverse complement strand
TTCAGACAGAAACGGCGAGGGATGGCAGGGCAACAATTGTCCAAATTTTCGGCGCGCATCGCAATGGCTAATTCGCAAGGTCTCCATCGCCCGGGTGATCGCGACGTAAAACAACCGCCGTTCTTCGTCCAAGGTGCCCTCCAACTTACTTCGAGCATGGGGGAGTAAACCGTCTTCGACACCCACGATATGGACATGCGGAAATTCCAAGCCTTTCGCCGCGTGCATCGTGATGAGGGTGACTTGATCCCCAGTGTTTTCTTTGTCGTCGCGCTCCGCGTCGAGGGTGAGGTCCGAAAGATATTCATCGAGACGATCCGCCGGGCGGCCCGTATAGCGAGGGGTATGAAGGATGGCCGGCGGTGGCGGTTTAGCGGGACCCGGCGTGCCAAGAATTGCGTCCAGATCGACCTTTGGCCGAATCGCCGGGGTCGAAGGCGGCAAGGGCTTTTTTTTCTCCGATTCGGGCTTGGGCCCGTCGAGGTTACTGACCAGTTCCTTTACGTTTTTGATCCGATTTTCCGCCACCTCGGCGTCTTTATCCAATTTCCTTAGTTCGTTATAGAAGCCAGTTTCCTCCAACCAACCTTCCGCCCAGTTACCGAGTGAAATGGGATCCGGGCCTAGAACCGGTTGGCGGGTTTTGTCGAGCCACGCCGCAAAAGCGGCAATCGCGTCTTGGGTACGTTTTTGAAACGACGCGAGGACGTCCGTGTGTTTCATCACGGTGAAGACGCTCGCGTTGCGTTCGGCGCTGGCGGTGAGCAACCGTTCCATGGTTACATCACTCAACCCCCGCGCCGGAATATTCGCAATGCGTAAGAGACTGATGTCGTCGTGGGGATTGACGAAGGTCTTCACGAAAGCCAGGAAATCTTTAATCTCGCGCCGATCAAAAAAGCTCTGGCCGCCGATCAGAATATATCGAATTCGTTTCTTACGGAGCGCGGTTTCAATAGCGCGCGCCTGTAAATTTGTCCGGAACAGGACGGCCTGCTTGCCCCAGGGCAAGCGTTTGGCAAGGCGATCATATTCAATGTCGTCCGCGACGGTTTCCGCTTCTTTTTCGTCGGTCTCAAAGCAGGACACGGCAATGAGATCACCGGTGGGCTTATCTGACCACAGATTTTTACCCCGGCGTTTGGTATTATTTTTAATCACCGCATTTGCGGCTTTTAGAATGACGTTGGTGGAACGATAATTCTGCTCCAGCTTGATGATTTTGACCTCGGGATAGTGTTGTTCGAGTTCCAGGATGTTGGTAATCTCGGCACCGCGCCAACCATAAATGGATTGGTCATCATCCCCCACGACACAGAGGTTTCGGGATTCCTTGGTGAGCTGTTGAACGAGTTCGAATTGGGTCCCGTTGGTGTCCTGATATTCGTCCACCATGACGTAGGGCCACCGGGTCTGACAGGCTTGGAGCGATTCCGGATGTTCCCGGAACAGACGAATCGTGAGGAGGATGAGATCATCAAAATCCACCGCATTGCAAGCGTGCAGGGCGGATTCGTAACGCTTGGCGACGTGTTCCGCGAGGGCCCGGACGCTGGGATCAGCAAAGGGCGCCGAATCGGGACCGCCGTTTTTGTACTTACTCAGGATTGCGAGGACGGCGCCGGCATCGGTTTTCTCTCCCTTTGCCGAAAGGGCGGAGAGTATTTTTTTCATGGCCGCGAGCTGGTCGCCATGGTCGTAGATGACGAAATTCTTTTTGTACCCAATCAGCTCGATGTGCTGACGAAGAATGCGAACGCACAGGCTGTGAAACGTACAGAGGGTGGGTCGTTCCGGCTTCTCACCGGATTCAGCTCGGGGTTGTTTAGGGATCATTTCATTGACCCGTTCGAGCATTTCACGTGCGGCTTTGTTGGTAAAGGTGACGGCGAGCACTTGACTCGGCGCGATGCCTTTCTGGAGCATGTACGCGATCCGGCAGGTGAGCGTGCGCGTCTTACCGGTGCCAGCCCCGGCCAAGATAAGCACCGGACCGCGGTGGGTGACCACGGCTTCCCGCTGCTGCGGATTGAGTGAACTAAGGCTAAACGACACGGGGCGGGAGGGTGGGGCAGAAGCGTGGGAAGTGAAATCTGAAGAAGCGAAAAATTAGCCGGTCACGCGGACGAATTCGGCATGCAACGTTGCGTAGCGACCGTGGGCTGCCAGCAGTTCCGCATGGGTGCCACGTTCGACGATGCGCCCGTGGTCGAGCACGAGAATTCGGCTGGCCCGCCGGACGGTGCTCAACCGATGGGCCACTACAAAACAGGTGCGCCGAGCGAAGAGTCGTTCCAACGCAATTTGGATTAATTCTTCCGTCCGCGGGTCCACGGCACTGGTGGCTTCATCAAGAATCAAGATGGCTGGATCCGCGACGAGTGCTCGGGTGAGCGTGATGAGTTGACGTTCTCCCGCGGAAAGGCTTCCGCCGCGTTCTCCTACTTGGGTCGCATATCCGTCCGCCAACGCTTGAATCACCTCGTGGGTGCCGAGTTGTTGGGCGGCCGTCCGGACTTCTGCTTCGGTTGCGTCGGGCCGTCCGAATTTGAGATTGTCGAGGACCGAGCCGCTGAAAAGAAAATTCTCCTGTGTGACGATGCCAAGTTGCTGATGTAACGAAGCCAGCGTGTGCCGTCCGAGTTCGAGCCCATCCACGAGCACCCGACCGACTTGGGGTTCGTAAAAACGAGCCAAGAGACTGATAATACTGGTTTTGCCAGAACCGGTGTGGCCGACGAGCGCGATGGTTTCTCCGGCCGACACAGAAAAGTCAATTTCCTGCAACACCCACTGCCCAACCGGCGTGGTATCATAGCGGAAATTCACGCCCTCAAAGACCACGTTTCCGCGCAACCGCGGTAGGGCAGGCGCGTCGGGGAGGTCACGGACCTGGGGTTCGGTGTCGAGCAAACCAAAAATTCGTTCAGCACTCGCCGCCGCCGAGAGAAAGGCATTGTAGAGATCCCCCATCGTTTGGATCGGACCGAAAAATAACCCGAGATATAAGGCAAAGGCAGCTAACGCTCCGACCGTGAGTTCACCGTGTTGGACCCGCCAACCGCCGTAGCCGAGCACGATGGCCATGGCCAAGCCGGAGAGTTGATTGACTAACGGCATATAAGTATGAAAGACCTTGGCCGTGCGAACCCAACGATCCGTGAGGTCACGATGTAATACGGTGAATCGCCGCAAGTTTTCTGCTTCCCGCCCAAATGCTTGGACGACTCGAACCCCGGAAATATTTTCGGCCATGGCTGCTCCCAGGCGCGACATCGTGCCTCGCAGGAGTCGGTGGGCTTCTCGTCCTCGGCGATGAAACCAAAACGTCAACGCGACTAAGGGTGGCAGAATCGCGCACACCGCCAGACAGAGCCGCCAATCATCGTGCAATAGCAAGCTAACGACCCCGACCAAGGTGATAAGGCTCGAGAGCAATTGGGTGGCGCCCCACGTCAGGACGCGATCCAGTGAATCCACATCTGTATCCGCTCGGGCAATGATTCTACCTTGGTGAGTGCGGTCAAAATAGTTCAGCGAGAGTTGCTGAATATGTTCAAAGACGGCGAGTCGCAGGTCGTTCATGGCGCCTTGACCGACGAGAATGGCAGCGCGGACTTGCACCACGGAGAGCACCCAACCCAAAACTAAATTTCCCAAATACAGGGCACTGACGAGGAGAATTCCGCGCCGGGCCGAAGCGGTATCGGTCCAGTGCGTGAGAGGTTGATCGATCCCGTGCTGGATCAGCTTTGGACCCAGGAGCGTCGAGGCGGTCGCGAGGACGGTGAGGACGAGGTTGAGCCAAAACGTCCGGCGATACGGTTGGGTAAACGCAAAGAGCCGACGAAAGAGCGAACCGCGCATTCGGGTCTGCGCAAATTCCTCGTCTAAGGCAATATCGTCGTGAGTGGCGGCCATGGGCTATTCCAATTCCAATTGGCTCCGGAATAATTCGGCGTAGAGGCCGCCGCGGGCGAGGAGTTCGTCGTGCCGACCCTGTGCGACGAGTCGACCTTCCTGAAGCACGAGGATCAGATCTGCGGTGCGGACGGAAGCAACCCTTTGAGCCACGAGGAGGGTCGTGCGACCGCGCCGGAGCTCCCGGGTTGCCTCCTGGATTTCGCGTTCGGTACCGGCATCAATGGCGCTCGTGGCATCGTCGAGAACTAAGATCTGGGGTTGGATCAGAAACGCCCGGGCGAGTGCCAATCGCTGGCGCTGGCCGCCGCTGAGGGAGATGCCGCGTTCGCCAATGATCGTCTCGTAACCCTGGGCCAATTTGCGGATAAACTCGTCGGCACACGCGGCTTGAGCCGCACGCACGATTTCTTCGGGCGGAGCGTCTGGGCGGCCAAAGCCGATGTTTTCAGCAATGGAAGCACTGAACAAAAAAGTTTCCTGAAAGACGATGGCGATGGCCTGATAAAGTTCCTCTCGATCAAAGTCCTGAAGGTCACGACCACCGAGTAAGATTCGACCAGAGGACGGTGTATAGAAACGTGGCAGGAGATGGAGAAGAGTGCTTTTCCCCGCGCCGGTCGGGCCTACGAGAGCAATCGTTTTTCCGGGTTCAATCGTAAAAGAAATGTCCGTGAGAGCCGGGCGGCATGGAGTGGCGGATCGTTCAAGTTTCGAGGTTGCCTTGGGATCGCCGTCCGGTTTGGGTTCGGATTCTATTTGTAAGGAGGGGGTGCGGTCGTGGGAAAATGACACCGCATCAAAACAAATACTCCAGCCCTCTGGTGGACGGGTTTTGGTTGGGGGTTCCTGGTCTCGCCCGGTGATTTTGGGAGAGTTGAGCCCGGCGGCTGTTTTGGGAATGGCCCCTCGAACGTTCGCTGGGATCGGTGCCTGCAACAATTCTGCGACGCGCTGGGCAGCCGAACTCGCGTTTTGCAGAATGCTCGTGATTTGTCCGATGACTCCGATACGTCCGCCGACTGCGAGGAGGTATAAGACGGCCGTCGCAAGTTGTCCGAGGGCGATGCGACCGGAAATGACTTCACTCCCCCCGACCCATAAGACGAGAGGTACGCCCAGGCCGAAAAGAAATTGGGCCAAGGGGACTCGGGCGGCCCAATAGCTCACGGTCGCGTGAAGTTCGGTGATAAACGCGTCCCGGCGTTCGCGGAATCGGGCGATCTCGGCGTTCTCTCTCGCGAACGCTTTTACGACCCGGACGCCCGCTATATTTTCCTGCAAAACGGTGCTCATGGCGCTGTGGCGGGCATGGACCTTGCGCCAGCGGGGTTGCAGGCGGGCGGCAAAAAAAGCCATCGCCGCCACGGTCGGACCCATGGCCGCCAGCGTCAGGCCGCCCAACACGGGACTCAGGACAAAAATCAACCACAAGGTTCCGACCAAACCGGCGACGACATCGACGGAAAAGAGGAGGCAAACAAATACCAACTCTTGGAGTCGGAAAACGTCTGTACCCGCCCGAGAAATTAGTTCTCCTACCCGAGCATTGTCGTGCCACTCAAAGGGCCGCCGTTGGAGTGAGTCATAAACGGCGCAGCGAACGTCGCCGAGCGTCTCTAATGCGGTACGATTGCGTAGCGGGCCAAGCACTAAGCCCACCAAGGTTCGGACCGTGACCAAGCCCAGAAAAAGGGCGACCGTCGGACCGAGTTGAAAGGAGTGCGTAGGATTCGATTGGGCTAAGGCCGTGATGGTGCGACCGATGAATTGGGGGACCGA
>JAYVTS010000005.1:0-2504 GCA_043788645.1 Verrucomicrobiota bacterium | reverse complement strand
CGGCAACAGGACCGCGACTTCAGCGGCAAAAACCTGTCCGAGTTGTTGCCCGACCAAGCCCAATAGGTCAGGTAAACCCTTTCGATCCGTCGTCGTCAGAACCTCGGCGCCCAACTCCCGCGCCAGCGTCAGATTTTTTTGGAGTCGCCCCTGGGCGTCGCTGGCAAGACCGTGTCCGGTATCCACATAGAGCGATGCAGGCTATTAAACTTATTCGCTTGCGGGGAACAATATCTAGTGTAAGCGTTCGCAATGGACTTCAAAAACAAGCCGCCTTCCGCGCCAAAGATTTAACTCTCTCCCAGGTACTCGATGAACCAGCCCTCGCCCAACAAATCGCAAGCGCGCGTCGCTCTCTCACTCGTTGCCGTCCTTGCGCTAGCGGCGGCTTGGCCATTGACCCGGTTGGTTGCCGAACTCCCAACTCCCATTCGGCCGAATGATTTAGCCACTCTTGCCCAAAAGTTGCCTTGGGGCTCGAGACCTATCATCGTGCTTAGACAGGCTCAAGTAGTTCCTGCTGAAACGGCTGAATTGGAAGGTATTTACACGCGATTTAACAACCGCCTGGGCCAAGCTCTGCCTGGCGAGGCGGGCGGTGAAGCCAGAGTTACCAATCTTCGCCAGTTTCGCAGCGAGATGGCGGCCTTCGCCACAACTCATTCAAACTCCGCCTACGCTCCAGGTGCTCACTTACGCGTTGGCCAAATGGCTCAATCGAGAATGGCGTACGGTGAAGCCATCGACCATCTGCAACAAGCATACCTCGCGACCAGCGGCCTAAAGGATCCAGATGCCCAACAGATTGCTGCGGAATCCGCCGCCGATCTAGCCAGTCTTTTGGTTAACACGGGACGGCACGACGACCAGATTAATCTAGAAAAGGATGTCAGTGCCAAAGGAATAAACGGACTCGGCCCGACCTGGGGACGGGCCGTTCAACGGCGCCAACTTCTGGCCGCGGTCCCGGAAGCTGCCTACAAGTGTGGCATCTATTGCACCGTGTTGCTGGCGCGTCAGGTCCAACCTGGCGATGGAGATCTCAACACGATCCGGGAAACCACCACAACTCCCGCAGGTTTGTCCGCAGCCGATTTGACCCGAATTGCCAGAGGGAACGGAATCTGGATCCAACCAATTCGAGTTGAACAGTTTAAGAGTTTACCCATCCCGTGCATCGTTCATCTAAACAGCGATCACTTCGTTTTTGTCACTTCACAAGTTGGCGGTTTTTATCATGTGCTCGATTCGGCTGCACCCGCCAACCAAATGGCGATTCTGCCGGAAGAACTTTCCGACGAGTCAAGCGGTGTAGTGCTTGTTCCAGAGAAGCTAGTGGGCAATCGCAAGATCCTTTCCATGGAGGAGGCTGACAAGGTACGTGGACGATGTCATACACCCAATCCAGATGTAGACGAGGATCACCCCCACCGCCCCCACCCCCAAATTGCCCTACTTGCGGTATGGGTCAGATGTAAGTAAATGAGCCATACCTAAACGCATGGAGCAAAGATACAGCCCTTGCCGCGTCAGATGGTACGGGCGGACCTGGATTCAAACCATCTACGGCAGAAAATCCGTTGCAAGATGACGGACCAGCTCACCCAATTGGATTCGGATACCTACCAGCAGATATTCGCCATTCCAGTCGCGCAATGGTTGGATTCGACGCCACTGAATCTATCCACTATGTTTATCTACCGTCGGGCGGGAAACTGGTCGCTGATTTTTCTGGCGGAGCTAGTATAATCATCAGTGACTACCGTGGCAATCGTCGAATTGAACGAAGTGACCAGAGCTTAGGGTTTTATAAATATATTACCGTAACTGACTCGAGCGGTATCTATCAGCGATACAGTCGATCCGGACAATACGATCCTTATCGATTGGAAGCTGAAGGCACACCTGACGGATTGGAGACAAAATATATAGCGACTGGACCCTTGCCGCCGACGATGACGGTAAAGACCCCAGGTGGTATCGTGTACACATTTAACTACACCACAAGTGGTTATCCGGCGATCCAATCAATCACCGGTAGCGACGGGAAAAGCGTTACCTATGGATACAGCGAACGGGCTCCAACGTTTCCCAATAACGGAAACATAAATCGCCTTACTTCAGCAACCGACGGTTGCGTGGAATACGCACAGAATTCAACTACTACTTTGGACCCAGTGGTACAGACGACGGACGCCAAGTGGTGACGCAATACGGAACCACTTCTTCGGCGACAACTATTTACGCATCGACGGTTGATTCACCTTACGTAGCAAAGCTTACCGTCGTCACCTACCCCGATGGGAAAAAGGAAGCTTGAGCCCAACTTCGAGAGCAACGGTGTCCGCACAATTTCACTAGGTTATATATTATATTGTTGTGCAAATGCGCCAGGAGCCTTTAGATCGCTGGTTAATTCTATTTTGACTTTCTTTGATGGTGTTTTTAAGAACAGTTAGGAAAAAATGACCGGTCGCCATTCTCTAAAGCACCAGCAGCAGGCC
>JAYVTS010000004.1:0-11182 GCA_043788645.1 Verrucomicrobiota bacterium | reverse complement strand
ATCCGTATTTCAACGAGATCCGGCGCGCTTAGCAGGCGTCCTTGGAGGATGGAATCGGTCCGCATCCGTCATCCAGATACACCCGGGAAGACTGTGAGTTCAGGGCCAACAATCAAAATCTTCAGGCCCGCTCCCACTCAAAACTCAAAATGAGAACTGCTGCCAAAGAGGGTGCCCATCTCGACGACGACATTCGTCGAGGGCGCTTCAAACTGGTAGGTATAGAGGGGGGCGTGATTTACTGTGTACCGTTGGCCTGGCGAAATCCCGAGCGAGGTGAGTTCATCGACGGCGTTTTGGCCGTTGACCCGAATATCCCAGCGACGATCTTCGACCACGTTTCTGGATACAAAGATTTGTAATTGGTATTCTTCGTGAGGCCGGACGGCCAAGGTGGCGCGGAGTTTTTCGCCCCCGCCGGTGTTCGCCCAGCGGATGTCACGGAGAATCTCCTCCAACTGATTCGCATCGGAGCTGCTTCCGAATTCGGGTTTGTTTTGCCAGGGGGTAACCGATTGTGGGCCAACCAAACTGGCGCCTGGGATGGGCAACCGATCTGGAGTGAAGGTGACCCCGTGGACGCTGCGCGGGGGATCATCGGTACTGAAATTGATGGCGTAGACAAATTCGCCGTCGAGGTCGACGTCTTGAGGACCTGCGATCTGAGTGACGGCACCGAGTTTAACGACCGTCGCGGCACGCAATCCGTGGGCCAAGAAAAGTACGGCCGAGAGTCTCCCGGTCCACTCACGCCAAAAGTTGCCGGGTCTGACCTGGCATCGTGCTAAAGTCGCACGGGAAAAAAATGGGAATTTTCCGGTGATTTACGCATGAAATTGGATAACCTGAGGTAGCAGTATGTTGGCTGAGCCCAAAGCAAAAAGAACCAGGGGCACCGACTTACCCGAGAATTGGGTCTACGTGACCCTGGGCGTCACCGACACCGGTCAGGGCATTCCCGCAAATAGTTTACCGCGAATCTTCGCACCATTTTTTACCACAAAGGAAGTAGGCCAATGGACTGGGCTCGGCTTGGCGACTGTCTACGGACTTCTCCAACAATACGGCGGTTGGATCGAAGTCGCGAGTGAAGTGGGCAAAGGCACCTGTTTCCCCGCCTACCTACCATGACCGAAGGATTAGTATTGAAGGAAGGGCTTAACTTTATTGCCAAGCCGTACACGACCGCCCAGCTGCTGTCGACGATTCGACACCAACTCAATACCAACACTCCGAGTGGATGACGGGTAAATTGGCGTGGCTCCTCCTCGTTCTCTAGGTCCATACTCATTTCTGACGATGAGACGTTTCGTATTTTTTCTTTGGCTTTCACTCAGTTTCTTGGCTCCTCATCGAGCGACCGGAGCGGCGATTCCAGATTTCCAGTGTGGAGTTCGGGCACCGGCCTCGCTCCTGGCCGACTGGGCTCATCATCGAGCCAAACCCGCAGCGATTCCTGCCAGCGGCGTTAAACGAATCCTGTTCGTACGTGTCGATTTTTCCGACCTACCGGGCGCTCCATTTTCGGACCTGCAAGGCTCCGTTTTTTTTGCGGATGCAGACCAATTCCTGGGCGATATGTCTGTCGGTCGAGTCCACTTGGCGCCACTCAGCGCGGTGGGAACGGGCTCGGCCGTGACCCCCACCTTGAGGCTGCCCTTGCCGACCTCGAGCTACGGGGTGTTAGATATTAATAAATTGCGAGATGACGCCCTCGCAGTGGCCCTCGCAGGTGGTTTTGATTCCAAAACGTTTGATCTTGACGTCATTTGTTTCGGTCCCGCGAATGGACCCAGTTTCAATTTTTCCGGACTTGCCAACGTTGGATCTAGAGGTGCTTGGCTACGCGACTCCTTCTTTAACGGAGGAAATCTCGTGCATGAATTGGGACACAACTTTGGCCTCTATCATGCTAATGGCTGGAACACGGCTGGCGGGCCGCCCACGGGTATCGGTTCCGAGCAAGAATACGCGGATGTTTCGGACACCATGAGTCGAAATACCGGATCATCTCGGCACTACAATGCGCAGAAGAAACTTCAATTGGGCTGGCTCAACCCAGATCAATTGTCACATGTTAATACCAGCGGTCTGTACCAGGTCTATGCCCACGACGTGACGAATGCCGCCCCCGGACCCCGTGCCTTGATCGTCACGCACAGCGCGCTGACCAACTACTGGCTCGAACTTCGCCAAAAATACACCGATCAACCATCATGGACTCAGGGCTTGGCGATTCGTTGGGCTGAGGAAAGTCCCCGGCCCACGCTTCTTTTGGATGCCACAGCCACCTCCCAGGGCGGATTCCGCGATGCGCCCTTGTTGCCCGGTTGGACCTTTAGTGATCGAACCACGGGCCGTCATTTTCGTAATCGAGGATACACTCCGGCGACGGCTTCGACCCCCGCATCGTTGAGCGTTGAAATCCAATTGGGCGACTTCCCAGACAACCAAGCACCCACTGCATCGCTCAATCCGGCCGTCGCCACCGTGGGCACCGGCACACCCGTGACATTTAGCGTGACTGCGACCGATCCCGACGGAGACGTTCTCGGATACGGTTGGGATTTTGGAGACGGTTCCTATGGGCCCGATGCGGCGAATGTAACTCGCGCTTTTGCCTTTCCCGGAGATTACGTCGCGCGTTGTATTGTGTCAGACGGACGCGGAGGAACCGCCGTCGTGCAAACTGCCTTGCGCGTAGGGACGTCAAATACGGGCCGGATTGAAGGACTGATCCTACGTCCTAACGGAACCGCTGCCGGGAATATTTATGTCCAACTGGGCAACCTTCAGAGCACATTCACCGATGGGACCGGACGCTATATTTTTACGGGGCTTGCTGCTGGCGATTATACGGTCCATCCGATTAGCGAAGCCGGAGTCATCAGGCCGGCCCAACGTTCTGCGTCGGTCACCGGTTCAAGTTCGACGCCGGTGCCCGCTTTCACCGCTTACACGACGGTTGATCTCCATTCCGTCACCCTGGTCCCGGCCGAGGCGGTTTGGCGTTATCTCGATAATGGTTCCAACCCTGGAACCAATTGGTTAAGCGTGGGCTATCCGGATACCACTTGGAATCGAGGGCCTGCGCCATTGGGTTATGGATACTCGGACCTTGCGACCACGGTTTTCTTCGGCCCAAACCCAGCGGGGCGTTGGATCACGACCTATTTTCGTCGAACCTTCACGTTGACCCATCCGATTGAATTCCTGGAAGGCCTCCTTTCGGTGCAGCGAGATGACGGAGTGTTAGTCTCTATTAACGGGCATGAGGTGGCGCGGGTAAACCTGCCCAGTGGGTCGGTTAATTTTCTAACGCTACCGGTCGTAGAAAACTCTCCCAGCGAATCAACCCACTTTCTCGATCTCACCTTCGATGCCGCCATCTTTCAAATGGGCACCAACGTGGTGACTGCGGAGATCCATCAATGGCGACCCTCCGATACCGATCTTCGATTCGCCCTTCGCCTGCAAGGTCTCACCGAAACGAGCATTGAGGAGGCACCGACGCTGGTGGCGGGGCCGACGCCGTTGACGTTGACGGAAGGTCAGCCGGGAACCTTCAGCGTGGAAGTCACCGGGACGGAACCGCTGACGTTTCAATGGCGGCGCGATGGAGTAGACATCCCTGGAGCCACCCAGGCCGTCCTTTCCTTCGGGGCGGTCGCGGTCAGCGACGTGGGCAACTATTCCTGTCACATTGCGAATGCGACCGGCGACCTCACCAGCGAGCCAGCTCCGCTCACGCTATTGGCGGTGCCGGGAATTGTCTCCTCGCCGAATGATCTCGCGTTGAATGAGGGCTCCCCGGCGATCTTCAGAGTCCAAGCCGCCGGGCTCGAGCCCCTCCGCTATCAATGGTTGCTAAATAATCTTATTATCATCGGGGCCACGAATGATACCTATCGCATTGGGGCCGTCAGCCCCAATGATGCGGGTGTTTACCGAGTCATTGTGAGCAACAATTTGGGTTTGGCACCTTCGATGTTAGCGACGCTGAGCGTCTTTCAACGGCCGCGCATCACCCAGGCGCCGGTGGGACGACTGATCCTCGCCGGGCAACCGTTCACGCTTCAGGTCGTCGCCGCGGGTTTTGCGCCCCTCATTTACCAATGGTTTCAAGACGGGGCTCCCCTTCCCGAAGGTACCAATTCAACGCTGACCTTTCCTGGACTTCCAGCTCTCCCCGAAACTGTCAATTTTACTGTCAGCGTCGCAAACATAGCGGGAAGTGTCCTCAGCAGTCCCGCCGCGGTGTCGGTGGGTTTCGGGCCGATCATTATCAGCGCACCGACGAATCTCACCGTCGTCGTAGGCCAATCAGCATCCTTTGATTTGAGCGCAACGGGTACGGCACCGCTGACCTACCGTTGGTTGCGTAATAATACCGTCTTGGTGGGAATTACGGGTGCTCGATTAGATCTCGCCAACGTCGGATTGACCGATGCGGGAATCTATCATGTCATTGTGGGTGGCGCCGCTGGCTTGGTAACCAACACCGCCCAACTCGCCGTTCTCGTACCCCCCAGCATCCTCACAGCACCCCTAGCCCTCACTCGGTTGGCCGGTGAAACGGCTAGACTCTTGGTCGAAATCTCCGGGAGCCCAACGCCGACCTTGCAATGGCGCAAAAATGGTACGGATATTCCCGACGCCACGACCAATCAGCTTCGGTTTGACCCGCTCACTTTGGGCGATAGTGGCTCCTATGATGTCCGCGCCCTCAATATTGCTGGAGGAATTACTTCGGCTCCCGTGTTGCTGACGGTATTAGATCCGAGTCAACAGGTGGCTCCCAGCATCGTCACTGGGCCCGTTGGGATTTCATTGGCATATGGGGCCGTGGGCAAATTGCAGGTGGTCGCCGCCGGCCTCCCAACACCTAGCTTACAATGGCGGAAAGAGGGAGTGGACCTCCTAGATCAAACCAATTCCGAGCTCACGTTGGGTCCGATCAGTGGAGATGAGGCGGGAAGTTATACCGTGGTGGCGAGCAATCGAAATGGTATCATTGAATCATTGCCCGCATTGGTTTTTATTGGCAGTGCGCCCCTTTTCAATATCCAACCGCAGAGCGCAAATCTGTTGGCGGGTGTCAATCGGACACTGCTAGCCTTAATTTCGGGTGATTTCCCGATCGCCTATCAATGGACCCAAAATGGGAGACCCTTGGTCGGAGCCACTAATGCGGATTTGACCCTTCGTTCGGTCACTGAATTGAATTCTGGCAGCTACCGAATGGTGGTCTCCAATCCATATGGAATTTCTACGAGCGCTCCCGCACAGATTCAGGTATTTGTTAAACCAGCGATTTCGTCCCAACCCGACGCCATCAATGTCCTCGCCGGGAATCCGGCAACCCTTCACGTCGGAGTGACCGGCACATCGCCTTTGGTGTTCACTTGGCGCCGGGGTGCCTCGGTCGTGGCTACCCGGACCAATGATCCCGTTTTGTCATTCCCGAACCTGACGGTCGAGCAGACCGGCAGTTATACGGTTACTGTTGCTAACTTCGCCGGCTCGGTCGTCTCCAGTGCGGTCAACGTGGCGATCAGTGTGCCGCTAGGGATTCAACGCCAGCCCATCGGCACGAACTCGATCGTTGGACGTGCGTTGACCTTGAGTGTGGTCGTCTCGGGCGATGGACCCATTAGTTATCAATGGCGACAGAATGACCACACGGTATTGAACGCCACCAACGCGACGCTTGATTTTGCGAGCTTGGCCGCCGCCGATGAAGGCAATTATTCCGTGGAGGTTCGCAATGCGATTTCTACAATCATCAGCTTGGTTGCCGAGATCCACGTCGCGGTGCTTTCTGAAATTCTGATCCCACCGACGGCCCAAACCGTGGCGACCGGGACGGACGTGTCCTTCGAGGTACTGGCGAGCGGGACCGAGCCACGAACCTTCCAGTGGCTCCGAGATAGCCGACTCCTCAGCGACGGCCCGAACTCCGCACAGTTAACGCTCTCGAATGCCACCCCCGCAAGCTCCGGCCAATATCAGGTCGTCGTGCAGAACTTTGCTGGGAGCGTGACTAGCTCGATCGCTGTTCTACGGGTCCTGGATCGACCGATGATCGTCGTTGCACCAACGAATCAGCGGGTGTTAGCGGGCAGTCCGGCGGCCTTTTTGATCATGGCAACGGGAGGTGAGCCGCTGATCTATCAATGGCGCCGACGCGGCGCGAATCTGCTGGGTGCGACGAATGCATTGCTGAAATTTTTGGCAGTCACCGTCGGTGATGCCGACGAATACTCGGTCCGAATTAGCAATCCCGTGGGGTTTGCGGTCAGCGACACCGTGAGGCTTGATGTCGATGTGGCGATCGCGCCGCCGGTTTTCGAGAACTTAGTGTTCCATGAGCTTGGATTCGAGTTTCGGATCCGAGGGACGGCGGGTCGAAATTATTTGATAGAATCTACCTCGGATCTCGCCATTTGGGCATTTGTCAAATCGGTAGCTATAGGCGCTGATGGCCACACTACGGTGGTGCCGCCGGTGCTTGGAACCCGTCTGGTTGGCCCGCAATTTTTCCGAGCGCGGTCGCCGTGACGGCACTCCGGTCAACTTCAGCGCCAACACAGACCATCCTACCCTTAGAGGCAGGGCGGTAAGCCCAATGCTTCCCGGCGGCCGCGCCAAGGCTCTTCTCGCGACACATCGAGTATGGCTGGATCTGCCGCCTTGGCCGGCGATAGGATCGCCAAGAAAATCAGCCGTTCCCGAAACGGATTGTACGTGCCGTGCACTTCTCCCTGCGGGATCAACACCATCTCGCCCGGACCCAGAATCTGGTGATTTGCTCCGCACCACTGTTCGGCACGGCCTGAGATAATGTAGATAATCTCCTCACGGGTCGGGTGCGTATGAAACGGATGGCAACGCCCTGCCTCCATGTTCGCGCGTACAAGCAATAATTCTTCGTTAGGGACTACGTCACCCCGGCACAACCATTCCTCCAAGGTCCAGGCAGATTGGAAATCCACCTTTTCGGCGGCGGTCACGAAGCGACGGTTAATAGTGCTGTCGGCGGGTGTATTCATAGGGAAAAGGGGTTGGGGGTCGGGGGTCAGGATTCAAACATTCGCGATTGAGAGGAGTAGCTTTTTCAACTCGACTAAACGCTCTTTGGCTTCCCGCTTGGTTAAACGTGGAAAGTGCCCGCCTACGGTGATCAGTTCCCCGCGTCGGGTTAGCTTGACCTTGTTTTCGATGACTTCCACTGAAGTGACCTGCCGTTCAGCGGCCAGGAGGCGAAGGTCGGCTACGGCAAATACCAATTCCACGGGCGTCGGCAGGGGGCCGAAGCGGTCTCGCAATTCCACCGTCAGTCGTTCGAGGGCCGATTTCTCGGTCGCTTGTGCCAATCTGCGATAAATCTCGACGCGTTGACTCGGCTCGCGGACATAGTCCAACGGTAAATAGGCGGGCGTCCGTCCGACATCGGTTGGCACCTCGGCAGTCCTCGCGGTTCGGCTGTGAGGGTCCTCAAAATCTGAATACGTGTACGTCTCACGCGGCACGCTGATCTTTAGTTTGGGTTGGGTCGGGGCTCTTGTTTCCAGGGCCTGGGCTCGTTCTTCCCCGGGATTCAACGCCAGGAAATCAAGACTGGTCCGCACTTCTACGCGAGCCTTTACGGGTTGACCTTTCAGGGCCGCGACGCTTTGTCCGAGCAATTGGCAGTAAAGATCGAAGCCCACCGCGGTGATGTGTCCGCTCTGTTGCGCTCCAAGAATGTTGCCTGCGCCTCGAATCTCTAGATCCCGCATGGCGATTTTAAACCCGCTGCCTAGCGCGGAGTATTGTTTGATGGCGCTCATGCGTTTACGTGCCTCGGTCAACAACTGCGCATGACGCGGCAGCAACAGATAACAATAGGCTTGATGTTTGTATCGGCCCACTCGGCCGCGCAATTGATATAACTCGCTCAACCCAAACCGGTCGGCTCGATCAATGATAATGGTGTTTGCATTCGGTATATCGAGCCCGCTTTCGATAATGGTAGTGCAAACCAAGACATCCGCTTCGGCGTTGACGAATCGTGTGAAGACTTGCTCTAAGTCGTCGTCGTGCATCTGCCCGTGACCAACCATAATTCGCGCGTCCGGCACCAAATCCCGAATTCGCATGGCGGTCGCTTCAATGGTCGCCACCCGATTGTGTAAGTAGTACACCTGCCCGCCCCGGTTCAATTCGCGCCGGATTGCATCGCGAACGAGTCGATCATCAAAATTTGAAACCAGCGTCTCCACCGGTAGGCGGTCCTGGGGTGGAGTTTCGAGCGTGCTCAGATCCCGTGCCCCGGTTAGGGCTAGATAAAGCGTCCGTGGAATGGGCGTGGCCGAAAGAGTGAGAACGTCCACGGTTCGGCGGAGCATCTTAAATTGTTCTTTATGTTTGACGCCAAACTTCTGTTCTTCATCAACCACAACGAGCCCCAGGTTTTTGAATTCCACGTCGGGAGATACAATCCGATGGGTTCCAATCAGAATATCGACCGTTCCCGCCGCTGCCGCCGCGAGGGCTGTGCGCTGCTGTTTGGGAGTACGGAAACGCGACAACAATTCAATCCGCACCGGATATTCCGCCATGCGTTCGCGGAAGCTGTTATAATGTTGTTGCGCCAGCACGGTGGTGGGCACCAACACCGCCACTTGTTTGCCACTCATCACGGCTTTGAACGTGGCTCGGAGGGCGACTTCCGTTTTACCAAACCCCACGTCGCCGCAGAGCAAGCGGTCCATCGGTTTGGCCGTCTCCATGTCTTGTTTGACCGCCACGATTTCACGGAGCTGATCGGCCGTTTCCTCAAACTCGAAGGCTGCTTCAAATTCCCGTTGCCAGGGAGTATCAGGAGTGAAAGCGTGGCCCACTTCCGTTTGTCTTGCTGCTTGCACCGCCAGGAGTTCCGCCGCGAGATCGCGCACCGCTAGTTGAGTGTCTTGCTTGGCTTTAGACCACCGCGTTCCACCCAGGCTACTCAACTGGGGGCGCGCCTTTCCAGCGCCCACATATTTGCTCACCAAATGGGCTTCGGTCACCGGGACATAGAGCCGCGGCGGCACTCCGCCGGGATCGCGTGCAGCAAATTCTAGAGTCAGGCATTCTTGGCTCGAACCGCGACCCGGCACCTCGGTCGGGGTATGACGACCCTTAGATTCCAAGGTTTCGAGTCCGCGATAAAGGGCAATTCCATGTTGGAGATGCACCACGTAATCCCCGACTTCGAACTCCGTAAAATCCACTTCAAATACCGACCGTACGGTTTGTGCGTGAGCCGATTTCATGCGGCGCGGCCGACTGATCTTATAGCGGCCGTAAATCTCGGCATCGGTGACGACCACGAGTTTCGAAGATTCCACCAAAAACCCGCGAGACAACGAACCCAAGCCCAGCTGCAGACTGCCTTCTTCGGGCACCCCCGGCTTCGTCTTGGTTTTTGCTTTTGCTTTCGGCTGGGGCTCCGGGATGGCACTCAGACCATATTCCTGCCATAACTCACCAAAGCGTTGGCGTTCGCCCACTGTGTTGCAGAAGATCCGAACGATATGGCCGGAGCGCCACCAGCGGTGCATTTGCTCAAAAAATGCTCGGCGCTGTGCCTCCGCAATTTGCGGATCCGGCAGGGTCGCGGCGATGGGTCGGTACGTTTCGAGAGAAACAATCCGGGGACAAAGCGGTGAAAGGGAGGCCGACCGATCTTCGGTCCCGGCAGCAATCACCAGGTCGTCGATGAGCAGGTCGGCGGCGGTATCGGCGAGTTCTACTATCGCAAGGTGTCGGGCGCGGGCGCTCGCAAGGAATTCGTCCCAAGCGACAAAAAAGGGATCGTGGGGAGGCACCTGCTGTCGATAATTCAGCGCCCGAAGCTCTAATTCCTCCGGACCACATAAGACCAAGAGAGCGTCCGTCGGCAAATGATCTAGAAACGTGGCGAAGACCGTTGCCGTACTCGGAAGTTTTTCGCCCTGACTATCCGAATGGATTACCTCGGTAGGTTGTTCGGCTTCTTTCGATCCGGACAGGCCATCCAGGCTGCGGCGAAGCAAATTTAACTCCCCAGCAGGCGGGATCACCACCCAAGCCACCGATTCACGACTCGTCTGTTGCACCGGGTCGAATTCCCGGATCGATTCGACGTCATCGCCAAAAAATTCTAATCGCACGGGCCAAGGAGAACTCAACGGCCACAAGTCAATGATTCCGCCCCGCCAAGCTAACTCTCCCTTATTCGAGACCTGGGCCTCGGGTTCATAGCCCTGTTCTTCGAGCCATTCGATTAAGTCGAGCGGATTGCAGGTATCACCCACTCGCAAGGTACGCATCCGGCGACGTAGATCGGCCGGGGTGAATGTTTTCTGGAACATCGCGGTGACCTGAGTCACGATAATCGGGACAATCCCACCTTGGGTCGGAGGCATTCCTAGGGCTACGAGGGTTTCTAAACGCTCGGAAACGACGTCGACGGGCGGTAGTTTTTTTTCATGCGGCAGGGTCTCCCAGGCGGGGTAAAAGAGCGCGCGTTCCGGGGGAGACACAGAACCCGTTGCGACTCCCTCGCCAGCGGTCTCTGCTTTGACCGCTGCGGACGAAGCCCAGGTGGCTTCCGCCCGAAGCCACGTTTGAAGATCGGTATGAAAAATCTCCTGAGCTTTGGTGCCCTCGGTCACCACCACAATGGTGCGAGCGGGGAATAGCTGGTGCAGAGCGGCGACCACCAAAGGTTGCGCCGCGGGCGTCAGGTCAAAAAAACGCACCGGAGCCAACGCGGGGTTGTTCCAGTGAGTTTCGAGCCGATCTCGGACCAGTGGGCTCAGTAATTGAGAAACCGGACCCCTCACCACCGGGGATACGGTAGGTGGTGGGACCGGAAGCGATTTAGCGGACGGACGCGGCAAAGCCCACGAAACGTGGGTGGGTCTGCCAATCGGTCAAGTGATCGGTTTCAGAGGAGGGGATTTTTCGCACCAAGGCACGAGGGCACGAAGCGGGGGTGGGGTGGGGTGGGGTGAATTTGATACGCTCGACGGGGGTAGAGTTAGCGGTTGACAGGAGTTTGCCCGAGACAAAAGAAAATCTTTTGGTGCCTTGGTGTCTTTGAGTGAAAGTTTTTGTACGAAAAACCAGACGTGTTCATTGGCCCCAAAAACCGTCTTTGTGCCACCGTCTG
>JAYVTS010000003.1:0-19112 GCA_043788645.1 Verrucomicrobiota bacterium | reverse complement strand
CAGCGTCCGCACCGGTTCTGCGCAAGATGCCAATGCGCTTCCGATTTCAAAAGAAGATGCCGACTCCGCGATGGATGCCGCCGAGTGCATCGGCTGTGGTGCGTGTGTCGCCGCATGCACGAACGCTAGCGCCATGCTCTTCGTCGCTGCCAAGGCTGGTCAGCTCAACACCCTGCCCCAAGGCCAGCCGGAGAAACACAGCCGCGTGCTCAGCCTGGTCAAGACCATGGACGAAGCCGGGTTCGGCAACTGCACCAATCAATATGAATGCGAAGCCGCCTGCCCGAAAGGCGTCAGCGTCCGCTGGATCGCCAAACTCAACCGCGACTACGCCGGTGCCGCTTGCCACGAATCCGTCCAGACTCCCGCGAAAGCCAAAGGCGGCGGTGCAGGTTAAAACTGTTCGGTGTTCGCGCAGTTTTTGGAGCGCACACGCCCTCGTGTGCCGTCGTCCGTGCCCTCACGGACGACATCCGAGTGTCTCCCGACAGTGCCACGTCAGCAGACTTCGCCCGTGCCCTTCGCGAGGGCGCGAAGGGCTGCACGCGTGGGCGCGTACGCTTCAAGATGAAGGTCTCCCTTCCAAGTTTCATCCGTTGACTTTCCATGTGTAAGACGCCATCTTACTGTGATGAACACCGTGTTATCCAGCAAAGGCCAAATCGTCTTGCCTGCGGAACTGCGTCAACGCGACCGCATCCGCAGCGGACAGCGGTTCGACATCGAGCGCCTTGATGCTGGCGAGTATCTTTTGAAACGTCGGCCCATTGCTGACAACGAAGGACTCGTGGACTGGCTGCTCGCCTGTCCAGAGAAGGACTGGTTCCAGCCCGTGACCTCTGAATCCACCGACTCGCTGTGAAATACCTCGTGGACGCCAACATCCTGAGCGAGCCGACTAAGCCCGCGCCGGACGCGCGCGCCGTGGATTGGCTCCGCCACCACGAGCGCGATCTCGCTGTGAATCCGATCATCCTCGGCGAACTCGAATACGGCATCCTGCTCCTTGCCGCCGGACGCCGTCGCACCCGTCTGGAGCAATGGTTCGCCCTCGGCGTTCAACGGCTTCGCGTGCTGGACTTCAACACCACAACAGCCGCCGCATGGGCGCGCCTCCTCGCGCAGTTGAAGAAGAGAGGCCACGCCATGCCCATCAAAGACAGCCTCATTGCCGCAACCGCTATCGCACACGGCCTAGTTGTCGCGACGCGGAATACCCACGACTTTCGGAATGCGGACGTGAAGGTGGAGAATCCGTTTACCTAACCGCAATTGTTTATGCTTCCTGAATTCCCAAACGCAAAGCGCAAAATGCTTGAAAGCAAGGGACAGGAGGTTTAATAAACCATTTCATAAAATGCACGTTAGTTATGTTTACTCATAAGATCTACAAAGGGACGGCTAAATTGACACAAACAGGAGCGCTACGACATTTACCAGGAAGCGTTGGCCCTTAACAAGGGTCGCTCAAGAAAAGGAAGAGAACTGGATCTGGATCGTGGCTGGGGATTTGGATGGTTAGGTCGGATCGGCGATCCGCGACTGGGGTCACTTGCGTTGGAAAATCGAAAACAACGCCTTCAATGAATTGACCCTGTCCTGGCATCTTACCCACGCCGCCCATCACCACTCAGTAGCCCTTCAGGTCTTGCTCTGGATGAAGATTATGGCCTTCACCCTTTTTCATGCCTTTGCCATCCTGCACGGGAATCTGCTCCGGCTCGGGAAAACCACCTTGCAGGAATTGCGAAAACGGATCTATCGGTCGCTGTTGTGCGGCGAGGTAGCCTCGTTCTTCAGCGGATGAGCTAACCGACCGGCCACCGGTGGCCGGGAAACTTTTTCCAATCTGAAAGTTCACGCTTAAGGGCCGCGCCTTGCGTCGGCCCGAGGGCGGAGCGACGTCAACCCAAGCCGCACCAGCGACGAGCCCAGCGGATGCCAGCGCCTTCCAAAAATTAAATCCGCCCGTCAAACCTGAAATCCAACCCACCCTGCGGAATCGCTGAATGCTCGGCAGCGATTTCGCAAGGTGGGGTGGGTTTCTAAAGTAAGTCGTTGAATGGGAGGGGCTCCGGGCATTTTCGGTTTGGAGAGCATTTTCTTTTTGTTTGCGTATCGTTCCAGATTGAATATCGTACTCATAGGTATGGCGAAGGTATTCGCGCACGCGCGCAAATCGACTTTGTCCCTGCGGATCCGGCGCGCCGCTCTGGTGCGCCAACTCGTCGTCGCCCCCACCCTCATTCGCGCTTCGGTGGTCGAACGCTTCGGCACCTGTGGCTCGCCTACTTGTCGTTGTAGCCGCGGCGAAAAACACGGGCCCTACTATTATCTGACCCAATGCCTGGCGCCGGGTAAGATCCGCAAATTCCTGCTCAAATCCGACGCCACCCTCGCCGCGGCGCGTCAAGCCACTGCCGCCTTCAACCAACTCTACGACCAACTCGAGGAACTCTCCCAGATCAATACCGAACTCCTCCACCGGGGCGAAGCCCTCGAACCCGACGAGTCGCCGCGATGAATCGTCTGCGTCACTGCTGGCACTACCTGGAGAAAGTTTACGATTTGCCGTCCCGGCTGCGGGCGGTGCGGGATCGGCGGCAGTATCCGGTCATTCCGACCGGCTCGTTGCACCTGACCCTGTTACTCGGAGCCATCTTGCGTTTGCCCTCCTTGCTGGATTTGTCGTTGAAGACCCGGAAGCCAGGTTTCCAGCGGCTGATCGGCCATGGGGCCATTAGCCATGACGCCCTCGGTTATGAATTGGAGCACGGTCGGCCCGAGGATTGGCGCGAACCCCTGGCGGCCATCCTGCGGCAACTTAAGGCGAATAAGGGCTTGGAATCGGCCAAGCTCGGCGGCTTGCGGGTCATCGCCGTCGATGCCAACGAGCAGTTCAGCAGCCGCAGCCGATGTTGTGCCGATTGTTCCCAGCGGCGGATCTCGATTCTGGGCGAGGACGGACAGCCGACCGAAGTGATCGAGTACTACCACCGTCACGTTTATGCCCAGATGAACGGTCCGGATTTCAGTGTCGTGCTGGATCTGGAGCCAATGCGCCCGGGCGAAGAAGAGGCCGCCGCGGCGTTGCGGTTGTTGGGACGGCTCCGCCGCTTGTATGGCGTGCGTTTCTTTGACGTGGTCACGGTGGATGCGTGGTATACCACGGGACCGTTCCTGCGAGCGGTCGATAAATTGGGCTGGGGTGTGGTGAGTGTGCTGAAGCAGGAACGTTATGAGGTGTACCAAGAAACCACGACCCATGCCGCCAGCGCCGCTCCGCTCCGCTGGAAGCACGACGGGCGCGCCATTGAACTCCGGGAGGTCAAGGATTTGGACTTTACCCAGCCAGAACGGGGCAAAGTCCGGGTGGTGCTCAGCGACGAAACTTGGAAGGAGGTCAAAATCCAGGGAGGCGAGCGCCAATCTGAGGCCAAATCGAGCCATTGGCGCTGGTTGACTACGGGCCGGCTGGACGGAGTTCCGGGCAAAGTGATCTGGCAAATCGGTCATCGTCGCTGGGGAGTCGAGAACCATGCCTTCAATGAACTGACCCAATACTACGACTTGGAACATTGCGTGCGCCACGAAGCCGTTGCCATGGAGGTTTGGCTGCTCATTCGGGTGTTGGGTTTTATCCTCTTTGAACTGTACGCCAAACTGCATTGCCAAACAATTCGCCAGGGCGGCCAAACCCTGAAGGATTTGCGCGACGATTTGTTCCTAGCCCTCGCCCGGTGGGAAGAACTGCTCCCGCTGTGGAGCGGCTGAGTTTCGGCGGCGGCCGGGTTTCGGCCCGGAGTCCGTCGTCAGTTCTTTGCATCACGAAAAGAGCTCTGGATTATCACTCCAGGCGAAGTGTCTCCACAATTCAGGTGCGTGCCGGCAGAACTTCAGCAAGTTCCCCACGGGCGCACCTAAAAAAAGCCCCGGCTCACCTAAATGCCGAAATCTATCCCACCTTGCGAAACCGCTGGTCCTCATGCTTCAACCTTGACGGAATCGGATCCAATGAATAGACCCCAGGGAAGCTAAACTTGGTATCCCGCTCGGTCGAATGAAGCGATGAGTCACTCCAAGAATGTTACAGTCGACGCTCGACTTTCATCCTCGTAGAACTCCAATGCATTGGTCCCTTATTTTCTCACACCCCGTTCGTTTGAACCGCCGCGCTGTTGTCCTCGCAAATTCAATCGGGTCCTTAGCCGGGCATCAAAAAATTTGCCTGAAACGACAATCGACTCGATAACAAACCGTGTTGCCGAAGTTAATTTAAAGATTGAGCCAAATTTTTCCAAGTGCGGGTCGATTCGACCTTTACGATTTCACTTGTCAAATGAGAGTGTGCGACCTCTGAAGGTCTGAAGGTCCCGGTCATTCCACCGAATTCTCCGAACAATCACCTCTGGATCGGACCCGCTTTCGGCAAGTAAACCAATGAATGGACTGGTAGAAGTCGGATCGGGCTAGGGAATTCGGCGGCCTCTCGAGAAGGTATTTTCCATGTTCAGAATTGCTTTTACGGACCGCTTGAACCATGATCATACCATTAACAAATGAAAACACCTAAGACTGCTTCGAAAAAAACGGGTCGATGGACAATTCCCGAAACCAAAAAATTGCGGAAAATCTACGGTTCAAAAACCAAGAAGGATCTCGTCCGTATTCTAGGACGAAGCATTGTTTCGATCGAGAGTCAGGCGAAGCGTTGGCAATTGGCCAAGGACAAAGTTTTTGTGAAACGGCACTTCGGAGCAGGTGTCTACAAAATGCCCAATTGGACTTCAGAAGAGTTCAAACTTCTGCGCAAGATTTACAAAGACCTCCCTAATTTGGAGGTAGCCCGACGCCTGCAACGCTCGATCGGAAGTGTGGTGTCGCAGGCCAACCAGTTGGGTTTGTATAAATCGGCAAAACGAATCAAGGGGATGGGGCAAGAAAATATCCGAGGGCGTTGGGATACCCCGGAACGACAAAGCATTTTTTAGGGTTCGCCCGGATAGTTCATATCCCGGCGAGGTTCCAATCGGCTGTTCCATCCAACTTGCATCCTACGCCGCCGTTGTCGATGCCATTGAGCCCGCCGGCCCCGAGTCGGAGGGAGCCTTCCAGATTGCCGGTGGGTTCATGGCCGTCGGGCCACTTTTCAAGACTGAGTTCGGATGAGTTCCGTAACACACAATTGGGCAAACTGGGGCTCGTTAATGTTACCGTCGTATTCAATCACTGGAATGGTTGGTCGCAAGTTCTGTTTCCATTCCCGAAACAACGCTGCGTCCGCTTCTGGCCAATGAAAGGGCTGCCCCGGCGCACTGATGACACTGATCCCTTGAAGTGGCAACACCACTGATACCGGTCCAATGGCGAGATTGCACTTCTCCGCAAGGATCCGGCCTAATTGGGCACATTCATCGGGCGTGGTCCGCATGAGAGTCACCTGCGCGTTGTGCTGATAAAAGCGCCGACCTCGGAATTTTTCAGGCACACTCGAGGGCTCGCCGAAATTAACCATATCCAGGCAACCGGGGGTGAGGATCGCCGGCACGCCGTGTCGAGCCGCCGCCTCACATCGAGTCGGCCCGGCGCCCAAAACCCCGCCCACAAGTTCATCCGCCCATTCCGTAGTGGTAATATCCAGCACGCCCGCAGCGACCCCAGATTCAATGAGCGATTCCATCGTCCGCCCACCATGGCCGGTCGCGGCAAAAACCAGGACTTCGTACCCCGCGGCTTCCAGCAACTTCCGGGCGTGAGTAACACACGGAGTCGTGTTACCAAATTGGGAGACGACGATGACAGGGCGATCTTCGGCCGCCTCCGGAACCTTGGCCTCAACCATTCCACAAATAGCGCCCGCAGCCTGCGTCAATAGTTTACGAGAGACTCGGTTCAACCCAGCGATATCCACCACGCTGGGCATCATCACAATATCCTTCACCCCGACATAGGGGGCCGTGTTCCCGCTGGCCAAGGTCGAAACCATGAGTTTCGGAAAACCGACCGGGAGAGCCCTCATGGCGGCGGTGCAAATCGCCGTGCCACCACCACCACCCAACGAGATAACCCCATCGATCCGACCGTCCTGCCGGAGTCGACTGATGACGAGCGGCGCGCCCCGAGTCATGGCCGCGACGGCCTCACCTCGATCTCGCCGCGCAATCAAGGTCGCTAGGTCCGCGCCAGCCGCCGCGGCAATGACCGAGCGGGAAATATCGGGTGTTGATTGGGGTGCTTCGAGGACACCGACGTCGATCAAGAGGACTTGGTGGCCCCGTAACCGAATCATCTCCGCCACAAAGCGGTGTTCCTCGCCCTTGGTATCCAGTGTCCCCAAAACCGCAATCGTCGACATGGCGTGGATTCTAGAGGGTTAATCCGAGGGCACCTCGCGAACTACGCGTTCAAAAGTCCCACTCGATCCAGTTGTTCGCGGAGTCGTCCAATCGTGATCGGCCAAGCGTATTGCTCGGCGTAAGTTTTTGCGCCGACCTCAGCGAGGCGAAGGCGGCGATCATCGTCTCGTAGCAAATCAACGACGTTTTGAACAAAGGGACGCTCATCCTTGGCTGAACTCAATTCCATGAACGTGGCGGCGCGAAGCGTGGAACCCGTGCAGTCACCAATTGTGCCGACCACCGGCAAACCGTGAGCTAAGGCAGCCATCATGGTAGTGCGACGTTCCGACATTCCGTCAATGAACGGCAAGGCGACCAAATCCGCGGCGGAGAGCGCCAGTGAAACTTCTTCGGCCGACATATGGCCCAGCGCACGGTAGCGATTGCGGAGTTGTCCGGGAATGGGCAGACTCGGGGTTCCGCCAATGACACAAAACGTCGTGTGGACCCCCACCCGATTCGCGGCATCCCAGGCATCTAGAACCCATTCCAATTGTTTCGTGGTGCTGACGGAGCCAAACCAGGCCAGGATTTTTGAATTCGGTTCGAGTCCTTTCGCTCGTCGCCATTCTTGACCGTGGTTCTCGGGTACAGGCACCGGCTCAATGCTCGTTGGGGAGGGCAGGACGAAGCCCTTTTCTTTCAGCAACCGATTTTTCGGAGACCAATCCTCGAACCACCGTTCCGTCGAGATGGCCAACAGGTTGGCTTCGCGGACCGCCGCTTTCCATTGCCTACGATGATGCCAAGCGTAGTACCAATGATTGGGTCGGCGCCCCCAGGGAGCCATGACTTCGTGGGCAATGATGACTTGATCCCGACCGTCTTTCCGCATGGCCGACCACATTTTGGGCAAGACCTTGTTCACGCCACCGCGGCCGTACATGTGAGGGACGTACTGCCAAATCAGAACCGCGTTCGGGGGGACATCCTCGGCCAGCACAATGAGCAACTGCCCCAAGTCATCCCAATCATTGACCGCGGCCAACGATTTGAAAGGTTGTTTGGTGTAGGTGTCCCGGGATGACACGACGGTCAAATCATGGCCGACATCCGCCAAATGTTTAGCGAGATGCCACGTATGGTCAGCCACTCCACCCCGCATTGGGGGCATCAGCGGAGAAAGGATCGCGATCGGACGATTCACTCCGGAAGGCTTTAGCGGGAAAATGGAGCTGCGCCAACCCACGGCTGAGGCAAAAATCACACGAATTGGAATAACCTTCTCCCCTCGGTCGGCGTCTGGTCGGGTATGAGCTTGTCGCCTCTACCTGCAGATCGGTGGGATTTCACGGCTGCGGCCCACCTGTTGAACCGCGCCGGTTTTGGCGGGTGCCCCGACGAAATCGAAAACCTCCAACGGGGTGGTCCTGAGAAAGCGGTGCGGCAGTTGCTCGATTTCACGCTCGTTCGAGGGCCCTTGACGCCCCTCCCTTGGGCCCAGCCCGATCCCGACCGTGCGGAGCGATTTCAGGCCATGAAAAACGCCACCGAAGAACGCCGCCGCGAATTGCGCAGTGAACTTCAGAAAGAAAACCGTCGGCGGCTGATTGAATTGCATCATTGGTGGCTCCAGCGCATGGCGGTCAGCGGCGCGCCGCTCCAGGAAAAATTGGTTCTATTTTGGCACGGACATTTTGCCACCAGCGCCCAAAAAGTGAAAGACACCTACTTGATGTGGCGTCAAAACGACCTTTTTCGCCGATTAGCCATCGGTGATTGGCCGACCCTACTCAGGGCGGTCACCGCTGATCCAGCAATGCTCCTCTACCTGGACCAAGCGGAATCTAAGCCCGGCCATCCCAATGAAAACTTTGCCCGCGAACTCATGGAACTCTTTTCCTTGGGAGAAGGACATTACACCGAGAATGACGTGACGGAAGCCGCTCGTGCGCTCACTGGGCTCACCTATGATCGACTCAAACAAGAGCCCACCCATCGCCCCCGCCTGCGCGATCCCAAGCCCAAAACTCTTTTCGGGGTGACCGGCAATTTTGATGAAAATGACTTAATTCGTCTCATCACCCAGCAACCTGCCGCCGCCATTTGGATTACCGGAAAACTCTGGAACTATTTTGCCGGCACCGACCCTTCCCCGGCCCTCAGTGCCGCACTCGTCGGGGAATTCCACCGAACCCAGCAACACATCGGCCCGTTTCTGGAAACGGTATTTCGAAGCCAAGCCTTTTACGCCCCCGAAGTGCGTCGGAACCAGATTAAATCCCCCGTCCAACTGCTCGTCGGTGCTTGTCGGCACCTGGAACGGGACCTACCACCGGCCCCCGTCGCGATCAATTCGCTTCGTTTGCTGGGCCAGGAACTCTTCAATCCTCCCAACGTAAAAGGGTGGGATGGTGGCATCGCTTGGATCAATACTTCCACCCTTCTGAGTCGCCACAACTTGGCGCTACTACTGACCACGGGAGAGAATCCACTGCCGACCATGGCCCGAAACAAGGCCGCCAACAAGCGACCTGGAAACAACCGGGGGCCGCTTCGCGCAATTGCCGCCGCGCCGACTGAAAAGCTGTTTTCTGCCACCGAGAAAGCATCACCGGAGATGCTCGTCTCAGCCGTCGAACGCCGACTTTTCCAAGCCCAACTTCCGCCGAAAGACCGGGCGGCCTTGCTCCTCTATCTCAAGGCCCAAAGTGAAACCGATACCCACACACTCCTGGGCCTGCTTCGCCTCGCTCTCTGCACACCCGACTATCAACTCACTTAATTTTTTATGTATTCCCGTCGTTCATTCCTACGGACCTCTGCTCGCGGCGGATCTTTTGCTGCCACGCTACCGTCATTCCTGGCGAGTACATTTGACGCACTCGCCCATGAAGCAGCCGGTTCCTCGCTTCAACCCAAGACCGGCCGAGATGCCCCAATTCTCGTGCTGCTCCAGCTTGCCGGTGGCAACGACGGTCTCAACACCGTTGTGCCCTACACCAACGACGACTACTACCGAGCCCGACCTCGGCTCGCGATTCCCGCCCAGGAAGTACTAAAAATAAGCCCGGAATATGGCCTTCATCCGGCTCTGATCGGGTTCCAAAAACTCAGCGATTCCGGCCAGTTATCCCTGGTTCACAGTGTGGGGTATCCCAATCCGAATCGGTCCCACTTCAGGTCCACTGAAATCTGGGTCACCGCCAGCGATAGCCAAAAGGTTGAGCGCCACGGTTGGATTGGGCGTTATTTTGACCATGCCTGTCCGGGCGCAGATCCCGCCGTCGGAGTGGCCCTCGGTCGCGCCATGCCCCAGGCCTTTGCCGCCAAATCGCCCACCGGCGTAAGCCTGGAAAATCCCGAAGCTTTCCGCTATTACGATCCCGACGATGCCGCTTCGGGAATGATGACCGGCGGGAGCAAATACTACCGTCAAATGAACCAGGACGTGGGCGCGGCGGGTGGGAGCATCCAAAGTCTGGGGTCGGGACGGATGAGCGTCGATAACCCTCGGGCTTTCCTAGAACGAACCGCGCTCGATGCCCAGATCAGCAGCGATACCATTCGGGCCATGGCCGACAAAGTGAAGAACCACGTCGCCTACCCAGCTACCGCCTTGGCTTCAAATCTCAAACTGATTGCCCAACTCATCGCTGGCGGTATGGCCACCCGGGTTTTTTACGTGAACCACGGTGGCTTCGATACCCACACCAATCAAGCCACCGCGCACCCACGTTTACTAACTGAACTCAGCGGGGCCTTGCTCGCTTTTGTCGCCGACCTCAAAGCCCTCGGACACTTAGATCGCGTGCTGGTTTTGACCTTTTCTGAATTCGGTCGGCGAGTCGCAGAAAATCAATCCGGCGGCACGGATCACGGAGCGGGCGCCCCCCTGTTTTTGGTCGGCGGAAAAGTAAAACCTGGCTTTCACAGCCAGCCCTCGGGGCTCGCGCCGAAAGACCTGGTAAATGGCGACGTGAAATTTCACACCGATTTTCGCGCCATCTATTCGGGCGTGCTCGAACACTGGTTGGCCACCGCGAGCGAACCCATTCTCGGCCGCTCGTTTGCACCGCTTCGACTGGTGGTGTAGAGTGCCACTCACTTCGGCACCTTCGAACCCGGGAACCGCTCGCGGTTATTTCCGAAGGAGATCATTGCCCTTTTAAAACTTGTCATTGGAGGTAACCAGCTCAGATTTTATTTTCACGGGTTGTCTTAAGCGCGAAAATGAAACGATCATCACCCATTCACTTCCCGGTTGCACCCGGCCAGCTGATCGGCGCGAAACGTTCCGGGCCAACCCGACGGAATTTCCTCGCCCAACTGGGCGCCGGTTTTGGAACCGTCGTCCTGGAAGCGTTGCTCCGGCAAGAAGCCCGTGCGGCTTCGCCCAGCAAAGGGCCCCGGATTGATCCCCTCCAGCCTTTCGCACCGCGCACGCCCCAATTCGTTCCCAAAGCGAAATCCGTTATTTTCCTCTATCTGGTCGGGGGACCTTCCCAGGTCGATACCTTCGACTACAAACCGACCCTCCAAAAACTTCACGGGAAACCATTGCCCGAAAGCATCCGCCAGGCAGTTGAAGCGACCAAACTCGCCAACGTGTTGCATGGCTGCAAAGACGAGCTGTTGGGGAGTCCCTATTCGTGGAAGCAATACGGCGAATCCGGACTTTGGGTGAGTGAACTGTTCCCCCAACTCGCCCGCCAGGTGGACAACCTGTGTTTCATTCACTCGATGCAGGCAGACTCCAACAATCATGCTCCGGCGAGCTACCAAATGCACACGGGCGACGTCCGCGCAGGCAAGGCCAGCTTAGGCTCATGGACGACTTACGGTTTGGGTTCGGCCAATCAGGATTTACCGGGGTATGTGGTCCTCTTCGATGTCGGCCCACTGGGGGGCGCCGCAAACTATGCCAACGGATTCCTACCCGCCGCCTTCCAACCCACCCGATTGCGAGATCAGGGCACGCCGGTCTTGGATTTGTTGCCGCCTGCGGAATTCGCCGAGGGTCAACGCGCCTCCCTTGATTTGCTACGGGAACTCAACCTCACTCACCGCGAAGCTCGCGTTGGCCTGACCGAACTCGACGCTCGCATCGCCAGTTATGAACTCTCTTATCGCATGCAATCAGCCGCCCTCGAAGTGGGGGAGATCGAGCATGAATCACCCTTCTTGCGACGCAGTTATGGCCTCGAACACTCCGATGCACGCACTCAGAGTTTCGGTAGGAAATGCCTCTTGGCCCGACGCCTCGTCGAACGAGGCGTCCGGTTTGTGCAGCTCTATGATATGCCGGACAAAGATGGGTGGGATGCTCATGGTAAGCTAATGGAAAATCACACTCCCCGCGCCCGCTGGACCGATCAACCCGTCGCCGCACTTCTGGCGGACCTCAAGCAACGCGGGTTGTGGGATGAAACCCTCGTCATCTGGGCTAGCGAATTTGGTCGAACTCCCATGATGCAAGGGGATCTCGGCCGCAATCATAACTCGGCGGGCTTCACCGTCTGGCTCGCCGGCGGCGGCGTGAAGGCGGGCGGGCGGATTGGGAATACCGATGAAGTAGGATTATTGGCCGTCGATCAACCTACCCCGTTTCGCGATCTCCATAAGACGATTCTAAGCGCCTTGGGCTTGGATAATGATGAGCTTTCTTTTGAGACAAACGGTCGCCAGGAACGACTCACCGGCATCGCCGGGGGCGCCAAACTCATTCCTGGAGTGCTGACATGAAAGCCGCGATTAATAGGCTCGCGCTGCTCAGTTTTCTTTGGATTTATTCACAAGTCGGCTTGAGTGCGATCCCGACGCCACCCCCGTCGACGCCGACGGAGGCGGAGCAGCTGTTCCTCAGCCAGGTCAAGCCGGTGCTCGACTCCCGCTGCCTCAGTTGTCATGGACCCGAAAAGGCCAACGGCAATCTGCGCCTGGATTCCCGGGCGGCCCTTCTCAAAGGAGGTGACGGCGGCCCCTCCGTGGTGCCCGGCCAGCCCACGGAATCGCTCCTATTACGCTCGGTAAAGCACACCCAAGAAGCCCGCCTCATGCCTCCGAAAGAAAAGCTCACGACGAAGGAGATTGCTTTTCTAGAACGTTGGATTCTCGCCGGAGCACCGTGGCCAGACGCCGGAGTCGTGGCGACCTGGGCGCCCTCGCTGAGCCCGGGTGAACGCCTGGGCGATGCGTGGTCGGACCCAAGAAATCCCGTCGTGCGGGCTTTTGCCGGCCAGCGGTTGGATCTTTGGTCATTCCAGCCCGTCAAACGGCCCGACCCACCAGCGCCCGCGATTTCTGGCTGGGCGCGAAATGAGGTTGACTCCTTTGTCCTCGCTCGCCTAGCCAGCGAACATCTTGCCCCAGCGCCCTCCACCGATGCTCGCTCGCTTGCTCGTCGGCTCTACTTCGATCTCACCGGCCTGCCACCCACGCCCGACCAAGTGGCACAATTGACGCAGATGGCCCAAAGCCGGGGTTTGGATCTTGCCACCACCCACCTGGTCAACGAATTGCTCGCTTCCTCGCATTTCGGTGAGCACTTCGCTCGTTGGTGGCTCGACGCCGTGCGCTATAGTGACAGCAACGGCTATGATTGGGACGAGTTCCGACCCCAGGCTTGGCGCTTTCGCGACTATGTCGTCCGGGCTTTCAATGCGGATAAACCATTCGACGAGTTCATTCGGGAACAACTTGCCGGGGATGAACTCGTGCCCGGCCCCCCGGAGGATGCGGCGCAACAAGACGCTCTCATCGCCACCGGCTTCCTGAGAATGGGTCCCTGGGACAACGCCGCACCCTTATTTAACGAACAAGACCGGGCCCGAGCCGAGTTACTCGCCGATATAACGGAGACCACGGGTGGCGCATTTCTTGGCTTGACTTTTAGTTGTTGCCGTTGCCACGATCACAAATACGATCCCATCACCCAAGCGGATCACTACCGACTCCGAGCGTTTTTTGAACCGGTCAAGTTTGCGGATGACCTCTCGATTGACCTCGCCCGAGACCAATTAAGTATTCGCACCGACAACGCGCAATTGGGCGAAATCATGAATCCAATTAGGGCTGAGCGAGACGCATTATTCGCCGCTACCCAAAGTCAATTGAGGGCCGTCCACCTCGCTCAGTTAAGCCCCGAGGATCGTGCGTTGTTGACCTTAAATCGTGAAAAGAGAACCCCCGAACAACAGCAAAAAGCGGAGGGATTGGAGCAGAAGGTGACTCCGGAAAAGGCGGACGTTGAGCAATCCCTGACGGGCTTGGAAAAGGCGCGCCACACTCAACTTTCCGAGAGATTGGCGGTCTTGGACCGGCAACGAAAACCCCTCACCCACGGTTTATTGATGCAGGACGACCCTACCAATATCCCGATCACTCAGATTTTGTTTCTAGGCGATTACAAAGCCAAGCGTGAACCGGTGGTGCCGGGCTTCTTATCCGCGCTCGATCCCAATCCCGCGATCTTGGTGGCCCCGCCCCAGACGAATAGCTCGGGACGACGCCTCAGCCTCGCCCAATGGATTGCCTCACCGAAAAACCCATTCACGGCACGGGTTCTGGTGAATCGGGTTTGGCAAAACCTCATGGGCACTGCCCTGGTTTCAACGCCCAATGATTTTGGTTTCGCCGGCGCGCCCCCTGAAGACGCCGCCTTGCTCGATTGGTTGGCGAGCGAGTTCGTGCGTGAAGGATGGTCGATAAAAAGGCTGGTTCGACTCCTCGTTTCGAGCGCGACCTATCGTCAGTCGATGAGCCCTGAGACAGCCCTTTTCGGAACGCGACAACCCCAACGATTGAGAGCCGAACAGCTTCGGGATGCACTCCTGGCAGTTTCGGGGCTGCTCACGGAAAAGGCCGATGGACCGCCAGTTTGGCCGGATCTTCCCCACGAGATTCTCGAAGCCAATCCCGCTTTCCTGGATGACAACAGTCTTAAAATCAAGGGGTGGTATCCGTCGCCCAAGAAGGAATCCTATGCTCGGAGCCTCTTCCTAATACAGAAACGCAACACCCGCGTCCCCATCTTGGAGACCTTTGATCTTCCCGATAATTCCACACCCTGTGCTCGGCGCAGCGTCTCCACGGTGGCGCCGCAGGCACTGACTCTTCTGAACAGTCCCCTGGCAATCGAGGCGGCCCGTGCCTTTGCGGAACGCGTTCAGCGGGAAGCGGGAGCTGATCCAGAACACCAGATCGAGCGTGCCTACGCGCTCGCGGTTCAACGTGCCCCCCGCGAATCCGAATTGAAAGCGTGTCACCAACTACTCAAGCAGCGCAGCCTGACGGAACTATGCCGGGTGCTACTCAATCTGAATGAATTTGCGTACGTGGATTAATTGCAAGCCGGGGGGACATGAACCACGAAAACAATGGAATTGGAGTTGGCGTTGTTGCGGCAATCAGTAGCGAACTCGCCAAAAAATGGAAAGACGTAGCGCGGATGGTCTGGTCTGCCTTCTAGATTTAATGGGCCGCTTTACCGGAAATCTCGGCCGCGTGCGCCGAGAAGGATTTCCCGCGGCCAGTAGGCGTAATCACGGAATCAATCACCCCTCGCTCAAATTCATCCCACATGGGCGACATGCCGCGAAGTTTAGTCGCGATTTTTGCAAACGTTTCTACGGTATAATCCACGTCTTCCACCGTGTTCATGTCGCCGAGCGTCATAATGATATTCCCTTGAGCCAATGCATGGTCGAGGCCGATGGCCGCAAGGACATGAGAGATCTTCAATGACTTACTGACGCAACTCGAACCGCTGGCGACCGCGATGCCGTTGAGATCACACAACAGAAGCTGGCCTTCACCCTCAATAAATTCGGTTGAGATATTTAGGTTTGTGCTAATGCGATCAGGTCCGGGGATCGGTCCATTGAGCTTAATATAAGGAACTTGAGCCTTCAACCCGGCCCACAACCGTTCCTGAAGCTGGCGCGTGTGGCGAATGCGATCCGGTAATTTGGGCAACGCCAGTTCGGCGGCCAAACCACCGCCTACAATCGCCGGAATGTTTTCTGTGCCGGCCCGTCGGCCGCCCTCTTGCACGCCGCCATGAAGAATTGAGACAAGGCGAGCGCGCTTGTTTCGATAAAGGACACCCACTCCTTTGGGCCCATAAAAGCGGTGTGGAGAGAAGGTAACCAGCGCGGCTCCGAACGCCTTAACATCCACCGGCAACCAGCCAGCGCTCGCTTCGCAATCGACATAGAGTGGCACCCCCGCTTCGGCGCAGATCCGGCCGACTTCCACGACGGGTTGAAGGGTGCCGATGTCATGATTCACATGATGAACGGCCGCAAGCACCGTTTGAGGCGTGAGCGCCGCGCGGAACGCGACGAGATCGAGTTGACCTTGGTCGTTGACCGGCACGCGCGTGCACGTCCAACCCTGTTTCTCAAGGAATTCGACTGAGTTAATGATGCTCGGATGTTCCGTCGCAGAAACGACCAGGTGTTTCCCCTTCCGCTCATTGGCGTAGGCGACGCCTTTGATGGCTAGGTTCGCCGATTCGGTGCCGTCGGAAGTGAAGAAAATTTCCTCATCGCTGTCGGCATTGATCAAGGCGGCCATTTGCTGACGCGCCTTTTTCAGGGCGTCTCGGACTCGGAGCCCATGCTGATGAAGGGACGAGGCATTCCCGAAGTACTCACTGAAGTAGGGCCGCATGGCATCAAACACTTCGGGTGCAACGGGAGTAGCCGACTGATGATCGAGGAAAACGTGGCGCATGGACGAGGCGAGAGGCGGGAGGTTTAGGGCGATTGTTGCTTCAGTAACGACAAGCCCCCCCGCGGATCGGATATCGATCCACGGGACCTGGAACTTGTGAAAATAACCGAGCGCACACGGCGCCCTTGGGGCGACCGACTCAGGCGAGGGCCAGCTCGGCGGGTCGAGTCGCCTTTTCGGGGTGCCGCTTTACGTAGTCTTCGAGGGCTGCCTTGAGGGCCTCTTCCGCGAGCACGGAGCAATGGATCTTCACCGGTGGCAAACCTCCCAAAGCATCGACTACTTCTTGGTTCGTGAAGTTCAATGCTTCGTCGATCGTGCGACCCTTGATGAGTTCAGTGGCCATGCTCGAGCTGGCGATCGCCGATCCACAACCAAAGGTTTTGAATCGAGCGTCCTCAATGCGGCCGTCTTTGATCTTCAGACTGATTTTCATAATATCGCCGCACGCAGCCGCGCCTACTTCGCCCACGCCATCTGCGTCCTTGAGGTCGCCCATGTTGCGCGGGTTCATGAAATGCTCCATCACCGTCGAGTTATAAAGGGTATACGTATCGCTCATATGCTTTTAAGATTTGAAAGAATGAAATTGTAAATAAATTAGTCAATCATTGCCACCGCTTCGGCTTGGGCTCGGGCTTGGTCTTGGAGCGGAAGTTCAGCAATGCGAACGGTCATCGGGGCGGTTTCATCGCCCATTTTGGAGGGTTGACGAAAAACGATGGGTTGACGATCCCGTGCGCCTTTGACTAAGCCGCCGGGAATGTGCCGACCGGCGAGTACCGCGATACTGGTTCCGGCAAAGACTTCTTTTACCCGATCTTGCGCCTCAGCGAACAGGCTGCACAAAGCGCAACCGCCCGCATGTTCACAACCTACCTCGGCATCCAAGCAACGGGTCAAGGCCATGGGACCTTCTACGGCTTCGAGAACGGACAGCGCAGAAATGGTGATCGGATCACGCGTGAGGGCAAAGCCCCCGCCAGAGCCGCGGGACGACTTCACCAGCCCAGCCTTGGCCAGACTTTGAAAAATCTTCCCGAGGAAACTGACCGGAATGTCTTCCTCTTGGGCGATGACATCCAGCATCACGACCTCTCCCGAGGGTCGGCGCGCCAATGCCAATAACCCCAGAACTCCATATTCGCTTGCTCGTGTAACCTGCATTTTGAAACCGGACAGTTTTTATCCGGATGGAGGATGCTAGGCTGATTTGCTTCGCTCGCAACTGGTATTAGGACAAAAAGAGTCCGGTTTGAATTCGGAGACCGCTCTGGCCCGAAAAACGGTGGATTTTATCGTGGGGCGCTCTGAGTTCGAGCCGACTGCCAATTCGGGGAAGCGGAACGGGGTGCGGCCATGCGCAAAGAGCTTGTCCCGCCGAGTGCCGAACAACAATCCAGTGTTCCCGGCCGGCAAATTCAGTATGGACCACTTCTCCCGCAAGGATCGTTGAGGCCGAGTTATCCGAGTGATCACGACTCAACTGTTCGGGACGAATTCCCAGCCAAGAACCGTCACTCGCGAGCCACAGGTTCATGGGCGGTTCACCGATGAAACCAGCCACAAAACGGGACGCGGGACGCTCATAAATCTCGGCCGGGGTGCCCAGCTGTTCCAGGTTTCCGTTTTGAAGAATTGCCACCCGATTTCCGAGTGCAAGTGCTTCTCGTTGATCGTGGGTGACGTGTAGAACGGTCAGGTGTTGAGTCCGGGCGGTGTGCCGGAGTTCCGCTCGGAGCGTGGACCGCAGTGGCGCATCCAGATCGGACAAAGGCTCGTCCAAGAGGAGCACCTGAGGTCGGCCTACCAAAGCTCGGCCGAGGGCGACCCGTTGTTTTTCACCACCGGACAATTGTTCCGGTAACCGGTTCAAGCACGAAACCAGGCCCAAGGATTCAGCGACCGTTTTGACGCGGGCAGCGGCCTCCGAAGTCGGGATTCGTCGCAGTTTAAGGTTGAGCCCCAGGTTTTCACGGACGGTCAGGTGTGGAAAGAGCGCGTGCCCTTGAAAAACCAGTGCCACCCCACGCTGATCTGGTGGCGTCCGAGCCAGGTCGCGTCCATCGAACAAGATCCGACCCTGATCGGGCATCTCCAAGCCTGCCAGAAGGCGCAACGTCGTGGTCTTTCCGCTACCGCTCGGACCCAGGAGGGCAAGGTATTCGCCGTCCTCGATGGTCAAATTCAAATTGTGGAGGGCGAGTTTCCCATCAAACGATTTGTTTACCTGCTGAAATTCAATCCGCGACACGACGTCATGGTAGGTCGTTAGATACCCCTCGGCGAGACTCTCCTCGCAACGCAACCTGATCGCCCGAGACGGGTCGTGCCCGATCCAAAAATCCGACGAGAAATAGCTGACCGCGCAGGCTAACTCTGGACTCGATCTCTCGTCCCCACTTCCCGAAACCCCGGCGTTCACAGCTCGCAAGGCGTCACGAAGACCGAATGGTCCACGGATAACTCGTACCTCAAAAACCATCGTAATCAAGAGACAAGCGGGTGGGAATACTTGAAACGAGTGAGAGGATTCACAGGATCAGCGGATGGACTCCCGCTCGGGGTCAAGGTAATCGCGAAAACAATCTCCTCCTCAGCGAGCATTAAAAAACAAATCCCTGCTATCTTGAGTTTGATTACCAACAACACCCGCTTCCTCATTCTGCCTGAGGGATCGAGGGTGTCCGGGGGGGGAAATGTCCATTTCTGCGGCGAACACACGTCTCAGGATTCCCAGGGCGACCTAAACGGCGCCCTCGATACCGGTAATCGAGTCGCGCCGGAAATCATCACCGATCTCGCCTAAAGGTCTACCAGAGCCACCCTCTCGGTGGCGGGAACATTTTCTCAAAAAGGGCCGGAAACCCTGGCGTCCCGGCTCTGAGCCCGTTTCGCCTCAGCGGCGGCGGTGGCCCGACCGTGCCCGCGAGGCCATCTTCATCCTCCGCCCGGGGCAGGTGGCGGCCCGCTACCTTCAGTTTGGATTCACTACTTCCCATTCCTCCCCGCAGTCCTGCGTAACAGATCCCAAAT
>JAYVTS010000002.1:0-7347 GCA_043788645.1 Verrucomicrobiota bacterium | reverse complement strand
TTAATGATTACTAAATTTGAAACTGAAAGTTGTCCATTTATTAAACATCACAATTTATTTTATAAATCCGATATGTCAAAATATAAATCAAGACTGTATATTTGAATTCAAAGCCCTTATTTAGTGACGTCAATTATAATTTTCATGTCAATATAATTGTCGGCGTAACTATGTGTGTCAAATTTAATTTTCATGCCTCATTGTTTGACGACGCGGTGCTGGTGTCGACGTTTTTGTTGCCGTTTCCCGGTTCAGCGGGAGTGGTTGCGGGGAGTGAAGCGTTTGAAATGTGGGTCGGCGGGACACTTTTCCAAAAGCTGGGCCACCGTTAGGCTTTGTCCGAGCAAAACGAGGTCGGGAACTAGTTCGGCCAACGGTTGTAGCACGAAGCGGCGTCGACACGCCCGTGGATGGGGTAGAATGAGGTGACTCGTAGCCCGGGCTTCTTGGCCCCAGGCGATCAAGTCAATGTCCAGTGGCCGGGCTTCATTGAGTTCAACTTTGGGGTGCCGACCCAGCTTTCGCTCCAACTCCTGAGTCTGCAAAAGCCAAGATTCCGGGGTGACCGCTCGTGAAATCCACAGAACCATCGCCGCATTGATGAAATCGGGCGATTCAGGGGGGCAATCGATCGGCGAAGTCGACCATAGCGAGGAACGCCGTCCCAACGCGCCAGCCATCCGTTCAAGACAATCCATGGCCTCTTGGATGATGGCCGAGGAATCACCTAAATTTGAGCCCAGCGCCACCAGCACGAGCGGAGTTTCCGAAGTGAGGTCTGGCATTAGAATAAGAGGCCTAGAGCTTTGTCCGCTTTCGAACGCAGGCTCAGACAAAGACTATTTAAGACCCAGCACATCTTGCATGTCGAAAATTCCCGGGGCACGGCCGACCACCCATTCCGCCGCCCGCAATGCACCATTTGCAAAGGTTTCGCGGCTGCTCGCTTTATGGGTCAATTCTACGCGCTCACCGTTCGCAGCAAAGATCACGGTGTGATCTCCCACCACATCTCCGCCACGAACGGCGTGAATCCCGATTTCCCCCGCGGTCCGCTCACCCACGATCCCGTGTCGCCCGTGCCGAAGGGCTTCGGCCAGTTGGAGTTTCCGTACGTCCCCTAGTATTTCGAGCAAGGTTGTGGCGGTGCCGCTCGGCGAGTCCTTTTTAAGGCGGTGATGCATTTCAATGACTTCGAGATCGAAGTTCGGCCCAAGAATTTCTGCCGCTTTCCGGGTCAACCAAAACAGAGTGTTAACGCCTGTGGAATAGTTGCTCGCCCAGACCATGGGGATCTGGCGAGCGGCGGTTTGGATGACGGCCTTTTCCGCATCGCTATGGCCCGTGGTGCCGATCACAATCGCTTTGCCCTGTTGAGCGCACAATTCCGTAACGCCGGTCGTAACGGAATGTAGGGTGAAATCAATCACCACTTCACAATCCGGCAAATGCGCAGCCAGATCGTCACCGACATCGACCGCGCCGGTTACTTCTATCTGCGATTGGCGCGACGCACACGCCAACAACACCTGGCCCATCCGACCCTTGGCTCCGTTGATCAAAACTCGTGTCATAATCCGCCACCTTGACGGGCCAGATGGCGGGTAGCCAACAGAAGTCGCAAGTGGAACTAGGACCACCCGGATGCCGATGCTGTAGCTCGGGTCTGACGGATCGTCCCCGAGCCGGACCGCCTTCCGACGGTACCGCCCGAAGTCGAACCCATCAAAAGGGCGGGACCCAACCGCGGTCCGGTTCAAAGCGAAAAAAACGAAAACTCGTCTCCAAAACGTTTTGACATCTCGGGCAGTTGTCACCCAGAATATTTTTGCTCCGAATAATCGGAGCACTCATCCAGAGTGGCAGAGGGACTGGCCCGATGAAGCCACGGCAACCGGTGGGAAACCACGTTGGGTGCCAAATCCAGGTCGGACCGCGTCGGCGGTTCGGCGAAGATGAGAGAAATGGTACGGATCGTCCGTCCCCTTCTCGCTTCGCGGGTAGGGGATTATTGTTACTCCCAACTCGCGGTGCCGCTCTGGTAGAGTTTGCAGGAAAGTGCCCGTTGAACCGAGGCTTTGCTGAAATTTGCTATGAGCACCAGTCACAGTATTCCGTCGGGAACCGCTACGAACCCACAAGGGTTCATGAAGGCGCTGAAATGCCGCGAGTGCGGGCGCGAGTATCCATTGAGCGCAACCCATGTTTGTGAGTTTGACTTCGGTCCTTTGGAAGTCGCTTACGACTACGAGCGGATCAAGAAATCGCTCACCCGCACCGCTATCTGCGCCCGCCCCCAGACGATGTGGCGTTATCGCGAACTCCTCCCGATTGCTGGCGAACCAACGGTCGGACGCGAGGTCGGCTATACCCCATTGGTCAAAGCCGACCGACTCGCGAAGCGGCTGGGTATCCGGGAACTGTACGTCAAAAATGACACCGTCAATTACCCCACGCTCTCATTCAAAGACCGCGTGGTCAGTGTCGCCTTGAGCCGCTCCGTCGAACTCGGCTTTAAGACGGTCGCGTGTGCCTCCACGGGCAATCTCGCCAATTCCGTCGCCGCCAATGCCGCCGCGGCAGGCTTGGAATGTTACGTGTTCATTCCGCACGACCTTGAGCAAGGTAAAGTGGTCAATTCCCTCGTCTACGGCGCGAACGTCATCAGCATCCGAGGACACTATGATGAAGTGAACCGGCTCTGTGCCGAGATCGCCGGAAAATATGGTTGGGCCTTTGTGAACGTTAATATGCGCCCGTATTACGCCGAAGGCTCTAAGTCGATGGGCTTTGAAATTCAGGAGCAATTAGGCTGGCACATTCCCGAACATACCGTTGTTTGCATGGCGTCGGGGTCGCTGTTGACCAAGATCCACAAGAGCTATCAGGAATTCTCGAAACTAGGTCTGGTTCCGACGTCGCGTTGGAAAATCCATGGCGCCCAAGCCACGGGCTGTTCGCCCATTACTACCGCCCAAAAGGCAGGGCTCGATTTCTTCAAGCCCGTGAAACCCAATACCATTGCGAAATCGCTGGCGATTGGCACTCCCGCGGACGGTTTTTACGCGCTCCGAGTTATGAAAGAGACCGGCGGACACAGCGACGATGTCTCCGATGACGAGATCCGGGAAGGCATCCAACTGTTGGCCGAGTGCGAAGGGATCTTCGCTGAGACAGCGGGCGGCGTGACGGTGGGCGTGGCCAAGAAGCTCATTGCGTCCGGCAAAATCCCCAAAGATTCCAGCGCCGTCCTCTGTATTACCGGCAACGGCCTAAAAACCATCGAAGCCATGACCGGCCACGTCGGTGAAACGCGGGATATCCGTCCAAACTTGCGAGAATTTGAAGCGCTATTGGCCCAGGATAAGCCGGAGCTGATTTCGAGCTAGTTCCGATTCTTACCTATGTCGATCCACGTCTCTCTACCTCTGACCCTTCGTCGATTCTGCGACAACCTTGAATCGGTAGAGGTCTCCGCGGAGACGGTCGGTGACGCGATCATCGCTTTACACCATCGGTTTAATGGCATCCGGGAACGGTTGTTGGACGACTCCGGCAATATCCGGGGTAGTGTGCTGGTTTTTGTTAACCAGGAAGACATCCGCTTCCTCGACCAACAGCGCACCCCATTAAAATCGGGTGATCAAATCAGCATCATTCCCGCTTTTGCAGGCGGCTGAGACCCTTCGGTCGCCAATCCCCAACTAAATCGCCAGTCCGGAAAGGCGTAAGACCGCCTTGCATCCTCACTCCAAACCTTGAAACTCTCCATCGTTTACCTGTTACTCACATGTCCTCAAAAGTTCGCATCCCTACCCCGCTCCGAAAATTGACGAATGAAGCCGAGCTGGTCGAAGTAAAATCCGGCACCGTAGGCACTGTCATCGCCGAATTGCAGGCGAAATTTCCCGGTATCCAAGAACGTCTCATCGATGAAGCCGGTCAGGTGCGTCGATTCGTCAACATTTACGTCAACGAGGAAGACATTCGCTTCCTGCAAAACAACGCCACCCCGGTCAAGGATGGCGATGAGGTCAGCATCATCCCGGCCATCGCTGGCGGTTGATTATTTGCCCCATTGATCCACTTACCTTCGTCGTTCACGCTTCGATTCTGTTCTCCTCATGGCTACCAAATCTCCCGCCGGTTCGTCCAAGAAGCGAGCGCTGAAAACCGCTCGCCGCCTTTGGCTCAGCTACCCGCCCAAGCAAATCAAGCAACCGATTATCTGGCAAATGAGCCAAAAATTTCCGGTCGTGTTTGATATTCGCCAGGCCAGTGTGACCGATGAGATTGGGATCTTGTGCCTCGAATTGGAAGGCACCGAAGCCGACGTTCAGTCCGCGATCATTTGGCTCCGAAAAACCGGCGTCCGCGTGGAGCCTGTGGAATTGAGCGCGATGGAATCTTAGTCCGGAGCGTTCAACCCGTTTCGTCGCGAGCCGAAGCGAGCGCCCGTCTGGCAAAGCCCGTACTCAAACCAGAACCCGTGTCCGCTGAGGATCATACGGGGCTTGCGTGTGTAACTTGGCGCGAACCCTTTTGCCGTTGACGTTGATTTCATATCGGCCGACAACTAAGTGTTCGTCGGTTAACCCCTCGCGATCATTTACATACCCCATCCCAATCGCGCCGCCGAGAGAATGCGCGTAGGAGCCCGAAGTGGTATAGCCCACCTTCACTCCGTCCCGATAGATCATCTCCCCGCCCCAGAGTACGGGTCGGGGATCCGTCAGCACAAAAATGCCCAAGCGCCTTCGTAGCGGAGCCGCCTTGTGCTTGAGCAACATGAGGCGGCCCACAAAATCCTTGTTCCAATCAATCGCAAATCCCAACCCCGCCTCCAGCGGTGAATCGTCCGGGGACAACTCAGCGCCCCAGGCGCGAAAGCCCTTTTCTAACCGCAACGAATTAATGGCATAATGGCCCGCTAACACCGCCCCAAGATCCTCGCCTGCGGCACGCAACGCATCATACGCCAACTCCATTTGTTCCATGGGGACATGCAGTTCCCACCCTAACTCGCCGACATAGGTAATCCGTACAGCACGCACGGTCGCGAGGCCGATGCTGATTTCCCGCGCTGTACCAAAGGGGAACGCCGAGAAATCCGCTTCACTCACCCGCGATAGCAATGCCCGCGCTTGAGGGCCCATCACCCCTAATACTCCGTAGGCGCCCGTCACATCCGTGACCGTTACACGTTCGTGTTCTTCCAAACTCCGCCGAATCCAAGCAGCATCACGAATGGGTTGGCCGGTCCCCGTAATGAGATAAAACTCTTCGCGCCCAGTCCGCACCAAGGTGAGGTCACTTTCAAAACCTCCGCGCGCATTAAACATTCCGGTGTAAACGACTCGCCCAATCGGAACCTCCACGTTGTTGCCACAAACGCGTTGCAAGACCGAAACCGCGTCCGGCCCCTGAACGATCAGTTTACCAAAACCAGATTGGTCAAAAAGTGCGACCTGTTTTCGACACGCCTGATGTTCGAAGGCGTGATTTTGGAACCAATTTTGGCGGTCAAACGAGTACTCCATAACCGGGGTCGCCGCCATCAGCGGATGCGACGGAGTCGGATCGCGTGCGAACCAGAGTGGGCGTTCCCAGCCGTTTTTCACTCCGAAACAGGCACCCGCCGTGGTTAGACGATGGTGAATCGCCGTTTGCCGAATGCCGCGGGCGGTTTCGGGCTCTCGATTGGGCCAAGCGGGTTGGTAATGCAGCCCGAGCACTTCGACCACTCGGGTTCGCAAGTAGGCCCGGTTATTGGCCCAGGAACTGAATCGCCGAATATCAACGCTCCAGAGATCCAGGGTGGGTTGTCCGATCATCATCCATTCCGCCAAATACTTGCCGGCACCGCCCGCGCTCGCAATACCGACGGAGTTAAAACCAGCGGCCACAAACAGACCCTTGAGTTCAGGGGCTTCGCCCAAGATAAAATTGTTATCCGGCGTAAAACTTTCTGGACCATTGGTAAATTTCGAAAAGCCACACGTCTGCAAAGCCGGAATCCGCCAGCGACCATTCCGCAAGGGCTCGGCAAAATGAGTCCAATCGGGATCCAACAGTTGAAAGGCAAAGGTGTCGGGCACTTTGTCCACCATCCAGGCTTTGGATTCCGCCTGGAAAGAACCCAACATCACCTTATTCCCTTCGCCTCGGAAATAGAGTCCCAAATCAGGATCACGCCCCACCGGTAATTCATCAAACGCACCCATCAACGGTTCCGTAAGGATCCAATGATGTTCCACCGGATAAAGCGGGATCGTGACCCCGCAACGAAGACCTAATTCGCGCGTCCACATCCCGCCACATAGCACGACATACTCCGCCCGGATCGTTTGGGATGGGCCAGGCTCTCGGCCGGGGCCGACGTGAGTGTATTCGACGCCCATAACTCGCCCATTACGGCGCGTGACACCGGACACCCGAATGCCCTCAATGATCTTGGCACCCCGCAATTGAGCGCCTTTGCCCAGCGCTACCGCCAACTCCTTGGGATTCACTTTTCCATCATGGGGCAACCAAGCCGCACCGAGAATATCGTCGGTATGCAGCAACGGCCACTTCGCCTTCGCCGCCGCCGTAGAAATCATCTGGACCTCGACATCGAACCATTCCGCCATGGCGGCGGTTCGACGCAGCTGAGTCATCCGCGTTTCCGATTTGGCCAAGATCAGGCTGCCGACCTGTTTCCAGCCAACGCTATGGCCGGTCTCCTTCTCCAATTGGGAATACAACTCCGCACTGTATTGATTGATTTTGGTGAGGCTATTGGAGGCACGGAGCCGACCAACGAGTCCCGCGGCGTGCCAGGTGGTGCCGGCCGCCACCGCATTTTGCTCCAGTACGACGACGTCATGCCATCCCAGGCGGGCTAAATGGTACGCCACACTGCAACCGATTACTCCGCCCCCGACAATCACCACTTTGGCTTCAGCTGGTACAGGAACTGACATAAAAAGGGCTTAGCTCCGAAATTTGTTTCCGACCCAAAAGTTTCAGATGAAAAGCTCGCCGTAGGATGCTTGAATCGTCCAGCTAAATCTGACGTCTTCTGAACCAGACATTTGTGCGCCTCTTCCGCCTTTTTGCAACCTCCTGGCCGCTGATCGGACTTTTTCAGGCCCCAGCGCTGGCAGCAACCCCGCTGCCGGTGGTCAATGCTTTTTTAGAAAAACACTGTGTGGAATGCCACGATTCAGATTCAAAAAAGGGCGGGCTCGACCTAACAGCTTTAAAGTTTGAGCTCGCCGCTCCCCTGCCCTTCACAGCTTGGGTTAAGATTTTTGATCGCGTCAACGATGGGGAAATGCCGCCGCCAAAAAAAGCGCGGCCCGC
>JAYVTS010000001.1:0-11370 GCA_043788645.1 Verrucomicrobiota bacterium | reverse complement strand
TGCCTCTAAGAACTTGTTTTTAACTTAATTGTCAAAATAACTTGCCTGGTTTATTATGATGTGAAATCTGTTATTCAAGCCTTTTGTCCCTCAGTTCTTAACCCAAATGTTGGACACCGTTCGTGCTCGTCGCGCAGGGGTTACGACAGGAAACGGCGATGACGCTGTCATGGATCGCGGAGCGACTGCACATGGGCGTATGGACGCACGTGTCGAATCTTCTGCGGTCCGAAGCAGCCGGCGAGTGTGTCAAAGGTGAGGACTGACCCCGTTTCCGGCCGGCCCTCACTCAGGCAAAACCGGCTTTGGCCAGGTGCTGGTTGAGGTATTTCGCCGATGGATTCTCGCACTGCCTTTTGTGCAGAATCATCAAGAGGGTAACGGTCGACTGGGCTTCGTTGACAGCGTAGAACAATCGCCATCCGCCCTGTACACCGGTTTTGCAACACGAGTCCTTCAGTCGCGCCTTATAAACTGGGAGCGAAGACGTCAACCCAGGAATCATGTCTCCCAACAATTTTGGAGCGTTTTCCAAACGGCCCGTAATCCACAAGATGTCGGCTTCAATTCCGGGGTGATCCTTTGAGTTATCACTCACAAACCCATCGAACACGTCGTGCCGGATGACCGTGTAACGTCTCACTTCATTTAGGCGATGCTTTCAACCAGCTTCGCAAACCCGCCCGACTTGGCCAGAACCCGGTCGATCTCCTCGTCTGGCATCGGTTTTCGATACTCCGCGAGTTCGTAGTCAATCGCCTTTTGGTCGTCGGTACTGGACCACGGAGCCTCCTTGTGCGAAGCCAACTCAATCTCCTTCGCCGTGGCGTGCTCCCACCTGGCGGCAACCGCCTGCAGGGTCTCAAGTTCATCCCCGAAAAACAACGAGGCATCGAATTCAGCTTTCGCCGAGTGGAGTCGATTCTGGGTGTACCCATTAACTTCCACAAAATCCGCCGTAATGTCTCCCCTTTTGATCATTTTATCGAGCACCTTGGTTGCTTTATCTGGAACAGGACCATGCGGGAGCTTGCGGTATTTGGCCCAGGTGATCGCCTTCCCGTGGTTTTCGTAATGATCGAAGTCGACGTAGTAGAGAAGCTTCATGAGCTTGGTACGACCAAGGCTGGTGTTGTTAATCCGTTCCAGGAAAAACAACACAACCTGCTCCAGCTTCTTCGCGTCAAGCTGTGGATGCGTAGCGCTCACCCTCCCAAGGTGCCCGGAATGGGTGGCCTGGTCAATCCCTGCTCGTAAGGAAAGGACCCATCAGCCGGGAGATCCACAGGAAGAAGACCGATCCCCAGCCTGGACTCTTCCAGGATCCACCCCGAGGCATTCTTGATATGCAAACAAGGGACAGGCGAGTTGAAAAATATAACAGTCAAAATAACGATCATGTTTTATTATGACGCGAAACCTTTTTACAATCCGTCTGCCTCCAACAACCTGTTTTTAACTTAATTGTCAAAGTAACTCGCCTGGTTTATTATGATGTGAAATCTGTTATTCAAACCTCTTGTCCCTTAGTTCTTGCGAACCCCGCAGAACTGCTCGTATTCCCGCATCAATCTCACGAATTTTTCTCGCATCACGTCACCCAGTAGAAAGTCACGATTCACCACCCGAGAGATGCAGTGATAGTACATCGCCTCGGTGGGTGCCGCCGGTTTCATTCGTGCGTAGCGCATTCACACACCGTGCCAGAGGTTCGGACAACAGACAAGACTTATTTATCAATCCAGCCGTCCCTTTATCAATCTTATGAAATAAAAATGTCAATATAACTAGCATGATTAATTGTATTTGGATTCTCATTTGCAATCCTCCTGTCCCTTTTTTGCGGCCAGAAGCAAGGCTGCCAGCGGCGCAGCCAACCAAGGGGAAGATAGTCGAACCACTCTCACGATACTCGGCTTGGAAATAAGTAGCAGTAGCGGGTGATACACATATAACGCCCACAATTATTATCGAACCGCCGTACTTGCAAACTCACCGGCTTTTCCGAGAACCTTCCGCAACCTGATCTAAAATCTGTCCAAAGGCTGCTTTAATCCCGCCAGCGTAGGCTGTTACCATTTCAAATTCGCTGCCGGTATTAGCGGCCGGGTCTGAGGATTTATGCACTTGGTAATAGTAATACCGGCCTCCGTCTTCACTCAAGACGCGGAGCTGCTGCTCCGCTACCCGTTGGTCATCAGCGAGGAGGTCATTTGGCACCAACACATGAACCGCACAGATCTTTACATTGGCTTGATCTGCCAACTTCTTCACCTCCTGCTCATCGATTCTTCCAGCGTTCATTCCTGAGGACTTTGGAAAAGCAGAACTTTCAGTGACGATAACCAGAAAACGGTTCGTTGGGGAGTCCCAACGGGTCTCCTGTAAAACCGTCTTCAAATTGCTTAAGAGATCATAGCTTGGACTCCCCTTCCGTAAGTTTTCTGGCCAGAGCTCCGGCTTGGGCGCAATAGGTATTTGCAAAGTCTTGAAATCCGCAAGAGGCATCAGCGTCGGGGAATAATTCCTGAGCGCGGTCTTGATCTCACCATTTGGCTCTAATGGACGGCAGGCCCAGAGACCCAGAGCCAGGGCTTTTTCGGAATTTGGAAAGCTGGCGGCCCGTTCTCCCAGCCACTCCGGCGTGCGAACCATGACCGCGTTTAAGAGTTGCCCGTCAATCACAACGACCACACTCGCCTTGCTTGGCGGAGAAGGTGACGGAGTCGGCGACCTCTTCGAGATTAGAACAACGCCGACGATAACCGCGAGTGTCAGCGAGACGGCAACCAGCAATTTTGACAGGCGGGAACGCGCCCTTCCGACGCGCAATAAAGCACCGCCACATTCGCACGTCGGTTCATGCTCACCGGCGGCGATCTCAAACTCCTCTTGGCTGTCGGCCTTCGGGCAATTCCCGAGGTTCACACATTTCCATTTAGCAAGGGCCATGGGTCAACCTTCTCCTTTAAGTATGGCGATGGCTTTTTGGGCGGCGTCACGGAACTGTTTGCAGATGGGATCGTTTAGATCGTTGCCCTGCGACTCCAGTAAGGCACGGAAATCGGCAGTCACAGCCACTTGCAAGGTACGACGTTTATCCACATGCAGATTCTCCACTTTTGCAAGTTCGCCCTTGACGAGTTGTTGAATCTCGTCCGTGACTGTCTCGTCAAGCGCTTCACACGCGTCAGCGAGTGTCTTGCCAAGCGGAATTGGATCCATCGGAAAACCTTCTGCGTTCAAGCGAATTAGAGTCAGTTCTTTAGCCCCTGTGGTTCGGCTTTCGATGGTTTTAATCAAGCCTAGCGGCTTGGCCAACAACACGTAGGGCAGACCTTGTCGCCTTGCCGCTTCAGACGTCGGAACGAACAGCGAGTGATGCTGGCTCCCGTCGCCTTCCAAGTGGATTTCCAACTTGGCGCGCTCGGTATTTGCTGAACTGATGCGCTGGTCATATTTCTCCTTCAAAAACTGCAACGGCTTGACATACCGTAGTGGAAAGCAGCTCGTGATGCGGATAAGGGAGATTTCGTTTGTTTTGCCGACGCTATCGGCGAAGAGTACCTCGAGTCCGGCAGACTTTTTGATCGCGGATTCCAGCGCATCTACGAACACTTTCCGCGCTGTATCTTTGGGTCGCACTATCAGAATGATTTTGAATGGGACATTTGTTGCAGGAATTGAAGGGCCGGACTTATTAACTTCACTCTCATCGAATGGCAACAGCACACCGGAGTGGTCAACCAAGTCTTTGATAAACCTGTTAAATTCCACCGAGTCGGGACGGAATTCTTCCTCTAATTTCTCAATGATGTTCACACCGAAAAGGCGGCCTTTGCCTCTGGCCTCCAAAACAAAATTCTCATGCACCTGCTCTACGCTCTCGGCACACTGCAATTGACAAAGATCAATAAACTTTTCGGCTCCAACTCGAAGGTTGAAGTTTGCGAATGTCTGCTTCTCCCCAAGTTCGGTGGTCAGCCTCGCGCGGACAGTGCCGGTCTGTTGGCGCTGCATTCCTTCATTTTTGACAAAGGATTCTGTGATCTCGCGCACTTTTCCAGGTTTGTAGAAACGAATGACGTTCTTGCGCAAATCGGGTTCGCCCTCCTCGGCACAACGGCTGTGGACATTCGACTCGAAAAACCGCAACCCTTCGGCGATCGTGGCGGCGCAGCGGTCCACCTCGAGATTCAGGTCGTTCAGTTCCGTGATAAGTTCTCGGAGCAATTGCTTGGCGAAGCTCAAGGCTTCGATTTGTGTTCGCGTGATGTAGAGCCGTTCCAGACAAAGTGACTGGGCATCGAGAAGCCGCTCGTGTTTCTTGAAAACCAGTCGGCTTAACCAGCCGAGTTTGGCCCACTCCGCTTTGTTTGACCCCACGGTGACGGCTTCTCCCGGTTCCTTTTCTCGCTGCTTTTGAATCTCACTGTCTATCCCTTGCAACCGCTCCTCAGTACCTTCAACCAGTGCCGCGAGGAGCAGCCTAATTTCAGAAACAGATTTCACGCCGTTCTTTACTTCCGCGAAGAGTTCGGCTTCGACCACGTCGCGTATTTCTCGAATGATGTCGCGACGCGCGCGCATTTTGACCTCGTAGAATCTCTTGACGCCCATCTTGCGAAAGTTGTCGTTGAATCGGTCGTTATAGAGTGTTTCCAGCCTATCGAGCCACTTGCCGTCGTCCCCCTGACGGGCCAGATCCTTGAATCCGGCGGCAAGGCTCTGCCACTCGTTGGGCAGCGTTTTCCAATCCTTGCTGTTCACATCTCCGGGCAGGATTCCGATGGAAAGGGTGAGATGGTCGTCGCCCATTTTCCATCGGGCAAGGTTTTCCTTGAGTCGGACGTCCGAGGGAAAAGTGTTTCTCCGGGCCTCTTGGATGTAGCCGAATTTTTCATCCCACTTGCAAAAGCTCATTTGTAAAGCCGCCTGACGAGCGAAATGGAAGGTGAGAAATTCCTTGATTTCCTCCTCCGGCACCGAGAGGCGTTTGACACCAAAAGCGAGAAACGTCTTGCTTCGTAACTTTTCTAGGGTTCGTTCCTTCACCTCCGATTTGTCCGATCGGTTCTCCATGTTCTCCATCTTGTCCAGATCGTCGAGCTTCACCGTCCGTGCCGTGACGATTTTTTGGTAGAGAAAGTCCGATATCACAGCCGGGAGTTCTGTCTCAACGTCGAGTTGGATTCCGCTGTCATTGACGTTGGTGTAGAGGTAACAACCCGTGAATGGATGCGGAAATTTCCGCACGTCAAAGCGAGCCTTCTCAGACGGCGAAGGCTGGTCCCCTCGGTTGGTGAGGCCAGTTACGTCATGCGGTAGCCAACTGCCGACGCTCAATGCGTTCAACTCCAACAACGCCGCGTAACCGTTGGCGTGATAGTTGCCGGCATCCCATCCCTGCCTTGGATGCGTCTCCGGCAGATAGGCGTAGATACGAATGCGATATTTATCGTCTTCACGGTACTCATCACGGATTTGCGATACGGCGTCCACGATGCCACCGCTGCCTGTGCCGCCAGCGAGACCACAACAAATGTGAAACGTTGTCCCTTGTGAACCTTTATTCTCCATGTTGGACACGAGCTTCTTCACACGCTCGCGGAACTCGGTGGCTTTGCACGAGAAGAGAAATCGCCCCAATCGTCGCTTCTGGCCACCCAAGACGTCGCCCACATTGTTGTTGAGAATGTCACGCCATTGCTCACGGCTGCCAATCCAGTGTTGGATGCCGGGATAGTTTTTGATATTCTCCAGACGCGTCGTTAGATCCGCGCCCTTGATTTTCAACTGAGAGTCGGTGCCCAGTTGGACGCTCTCCCCGAGAATCTTCCATGTCGGATCGTCGAACTTCATCATTTCCTCACTGGAATCCACGTAAAGGTACGTGAGCTTCAGTCCGTCAATGACGGGATCGTTCGAGCGGAACTCTTGGAAGATGGATTTGCGGAAAGCGCGCAGCACTTTACCGCCCGTACCGCCCAAGCCGATGATAAGATGATTCTTGGTTTCTGATGCTGTGCTCATAGTAGTTGTTTTATTCGTTTAAGCGACTAATTCAATTCGGGCTGCGGCGTCCACCCGCGCCCTGAGTCCGCATATGACGTGAACATTTAGCGTGCGTCGGTTATGCTAGTGCTGATGGATTTTGACATCAGAGTAAGCTGAATGACCCGCAAATCCGAAAGCAGCGAATTGGGCTAAAATGAAAACTGCAACGAGTGCCAACCGCAGAAAGAACACATGTTTCACAACTCCGTGCTCAAGCTTTTCCACAAAAAACTGGCCGGCAATGCGTAACGAACCAGTCATGTAACTGAACACAGCCCCGGTGTTCGCGTGTTGGAAATCGGCCAGATTCTTACGAAGTGCGTCAATCGGAATTGGAGAATCTTTCCCTAGAATTTGGCTCAACATCGGCTGCGCGGTTGTCAAGTGCTCAATGGCGCGATCACAGTAGATTCTCAAACTCATTTCACTTGCTTCCTGCTTGTCTGTGGGCACCCGGTACTTGCCCGGATCAGCCGGGGCCTGCCGGGGTGGATCAGGATATTTTTCCGCATCCCACTCCCATCCATTTTGCCGGTATAGTTGTTGCAAGCTTTCGTACACTTGCACGAAGGTCAGCCAGTCAAATTGATGGTCTGACAGGTACGCGGATTGCCAGTGTTTCAAATCTTTTAGCGCGTTGTATTTTGCCTTTCCCAGGCATTGGAAAAGAAAAATGGAAACCAAAGTGACGACCGCAGCAAATGCGCACAGCAAATGATGAACGAGACGGAGTTGAAACCGGCGATTCCACAGCCACATGCTGAGGCCGCAGAACCACCAAGTGAACGCCGCAAGTGCCAGAGACGTCAAGATGGCAAAGGTCATAAACCGCCAATCGAGAACGCTCTGAGCCAAACTGTATGCTAGGAGGAGTTTGACCATGCAAAGTTGAGCGCAAAGGGAAAACAGCGGCTATTGGGGCTGATAGTTCTGATGAACATAATTCTTGACCAATTCGGTGGAACCCCTCGTTTGGGCCTTTTTTACTTGATCTTCTCCCACCAGCGCAATCTTCCAAAGCTCGATTTCTCCGGATTTCCTGTTCACGTCGGCGATTTCATTGTTGAGCTTGGTAGCCTGTTCCTTCAGTTTTATGTCGTTAGTGAGGGCAATCCGGCTGAGGTCGAGTTGAGCGATTACCGGAGGTGGTGACAGCGGCTTTGTGTTACCCGCATTTGGAGCAACAGGTTCAGTGGCGGGTTCGGCAGGTTTGCTCTCAGGTGGCAAGCTCGCGACGAGCTTTTCCTTGGCTTGGCTGACTGCGGCCAACTCCTCGTTAAACTTACGCGAAACCATATCTTCCAGAAGCACCAGTGCAGTCGCCCGCATGAGTTCAGGAACTCCAACTCTTTCCACCGTCACCCAAGAATCCTGGCGCTGACCGATGAGATCCGCCGTTCCCGCTTGCCCGAGGACCACGCCGTCGGCCACGCGGATAGCAGTTACCTGGACATCGGGCACTGATTTCTCAATCTTCTCCCCATTGAACCCGGTGATCTGAATGGTCCGCCAGGAAACCAGTGCGTTCAGCATGATGTCCACTTTAGAACCGGGGTTTACCGCTTCATCCACAAGTTTGATCCCTCCCTCTCTCAAAGGTCGCCCAAAATATCGAACGCAGTCTGCTCTTGCTTGTGCTTCGCGAATTTCGTTCGTAGCGCTCCGGCTGCCATCCGGCATGGGGTTGATTCGGATTGCGAATGTTGGAGTCGGCTTTCCTTTCTCCACATAGAGCGCGCCAAAATCGGAGATAAACTTCCGAGATTTATCGGCGCTAAACAGCGCCTTGCTGGTTTCGACCTCTTGATCGTAAACATACGTCTTTGGCTTTTCGGTTCGTGGCGTCTGAGGCTCGATAATCGTAACGGTGGCGGGCGGAGGCGGAGGCTGGGAAACGCAACCAAAGGCACACAGCACGGCAGTTATCAGCACGCAGTTGGTGGGAACATTTGATTTCATATTAAGGGCAGAATTTGGATTTGTTTTCTTCAACAGTCATGAGTTTGGAGCTGCACTACCAGTTCGGCGTTTTCAGTGGGCCTCGCGGACTCTGATGGTAAATCTTTTGGCTTTCTCATTCATGGAAACAAAGTGTGCAGCCTCTTGGGCATTCTCGGTCATGATTAGAGTTTGAAACGGCGGTTGATCGTCCTCACTGGCGAATCCTTGCGCGTCCTTGAAAACGCAATCTACCTGAACCTGAATCCGCCGATTTTCGCGATTGCGAATGTTCGCGGTAACTTCCAAGCGACCATCACTCCTTGTTCGTCGTTCGATACCAGTGCATGTCACAGAACGCTGCACGTGAGGCCCCAGAAGCACGAAACCAGCGCGGTTTTCCAGGTCATTGACGTTGGTGTTTTGCGGAACATAAGCTCCCGTATCCGTTTTGCATCCGACAAAGAGCGTTGCGGCGAGCGCAAGCAGTGAGCTACCAGCGAGGATCTTTTTCATTTTGGAGGTGGTGTAATCATCTATCGCTGACAAACACAATTGTATCCCGTGCGCCGTCAGGCACGTTAACCGGAATGGTCTTTGTTAAATTCGGCACGGGTTGCCCGTCCTTACCTAAAAACTCGATGGTCGCAGCATGCTGACCTGGCGGCAGGCGAAGCGCCGCGAAAGCCAGGTACTGTGGCAAGTTGTCCCAAGCGCGAACGTCGGCAGCGGGCGTGGTGAGCGCTGAAAAAATGCTTACTACGAGGCCGCCTGCTGCGACCCCAAGCCCCACTTGCTGAGCAGTCTTGTCTCCGCTGGCGGCTGCAACGGCTAAACCACTCACTATGGCTGTAGTCCCAACTGTCGCCGTGGTGGTTTTGAAGACTGCTTTATTGGCCAAAACGTGATCCATAACTCGTCCACCGCGAGTCGTTGCTTGGAAACCCAAATCATCATACGGGGTAAGCCGAATTGTCTGGTCGTTGATTTTTAATGAGGCGGAGGCTACCGGGGACTCTGGGACTTGGAAACGCAACTCTTCGTGGTATTTGCCCGTGGCTAGTTTGGTTGGCCCTGGACCAAATTCAACAAAAAATAGGGCCTTAGCCTGTGAATCGTAAGGTGGCGGCTTTTCGGAATTGACACATGACTTTACGGCTCGATCATATGCCGCCGAACCGTCATCTCCCAACTTGGTCGTGGCAAGTCCATCCAAGTAGTCCAAAAGGGCGTAATCGCCTGAGTGTTTTTCTTCGTCGGAACTGTCTTCCAACTCACCAGTTCGGAAACAAGCGCGTGCATTATCAAGTTCTCCATCCATCCAATAAAGAATGCCCCGATAATAATAGGCCATGATGCGCTCGTACGGTTCGCCAATAAAATTCTTCTTGTTTTCCTCGGAAAAATAGCTGCGCGCTTTCTTCGCATCCTTATCCTTTCCGTAAATGCCCCCCAAGGTCAGGAGTGCATCATCGAGCAGTGCTTTCGCGTCGGCGTAGCGGCCCGAGCGCATGGCAACCGTAGCATCCCGATACTGAAGCAGAACCTTATTGCGCGCGGCTTCTTTGGCAGCTTTTTTCTGTGCTGCAGTTAGTTTTGGCGTGGCGGGCGCGGTTGGCGCGGCAGCCGGTGCGCTACTGGCTCCAGCGACAGTCGCCACCTGGGCAAATTTTGGATTTTCCGTAGTAGCGCATCCGGTAAGCGCGATAATCAAGAGAAACTCGGCGGGCCTAACAAGTATTCGTTTCATGGTTTTGGTATGCTCAAACAATTACCGATAAGCGGCATCTTCCAGACCTTGCTTTTTAATCTCAGCAGAGTCCTCCCAGACAATTTCACTCGTTCTCGCATCAATCAGTTGGAATGCATATAGAATATAATCGCTCCTGCCGGCACTCGTTCTGGTGGCCAGGCCTTGCAGACTGCCCGTTAAGAAGAAATCGGCGCCCTTGAATTCAACCAAGTTGGGATCTGCGCTGGATGTGACTTGGCCTGATTGCTTCAGTTTCTGTTCACGTATCAAGGCATCCATGCGGTCACGAGCGAGAAACGATGCTTTGCCGGCGGCTTTGCTGTTCAGTTGCGAACGAATTCGGGTCAGGAAGATCTCTTTATTGATGGGGAACCGCGTCTCGTTTTTGACAGGATCCAGGACTATGCGGGGCGCACCTTGCGCGTTCGCAATCTGCGGAACCCCCAAAATGCTCCTTGCCATCTTGTCAGTTACAGTGACTAGGTCCTGCGACTCCACACCGGTCCCGGCGACGAAGCCGCGCTCATCTGGCCGCATCTCAGTCACCGGGACGCCGGATGGGTTTTTGACGCCGCTTGAGGCACATCCCGCCAGCACACATGCAGCCAGCACCGTCCAAGCACAAGTAGGGAATTTGTTCAGAGTTAGGTTCATAAATGGAAGATTCAGGAGTTGCGGCTGCTACTGATAAACTGATAAGAATTGAACGCTTCCGCGGAAAAGGGAGATTTGCGTTCTCGGTTTCATTGATTTTGGAGAGTATGCGGCGGTAAAGCCAGGACGGCAATGGGTTTCTGAGCCGCAAAGAGCCCCCTTGGCTGTCAAAGTCGGCCAAAGGGTGAAGGAAGGGCGACGGAGGAGGTGGGAAAGTCTGTTTTTGGCGGGCGATTGGGCACGGATTTTCACGGTGATACCGATTGATGATCAATCGGTGATCACGTTTTCATAGTCGGGCATCGAATCAGGTTCGATGCGAAAGTCTGGTTCGTTGCGTACCGAAAAACAAGGGACAGGTGGATTGAAAAACGTAATAGTCAAGGTAACTATCATGTTTAAACAGGGGACAGGAGGGTTGAAAAATATAACAGTCAAAATAACTAGCCTGGTTTATTATGATGTGAAATCTGTTATTCAAACCTCTTGTCCCTTAGTTCTGTGGGTGTTGGAATTGTAGAATTTACAGCAATTTTGCGCACTGCGGTCAATTCCCCGCGACGTGCGAGTGATTCCAACAGGCTGCGGACCAGCGAAATGTAGGGGAAATACCAGCAAAACCGTCATAATGAGAATTGCTGTCGTCATCCAGATTGATCGTCAACGTGCCCATGGGTTTAGAGTACGTTGGGACATCCCGATTTTCCAACCATTCTTTCTGCGCCACGGCCAGAGCGCGGGCGGGACGGGCCGACCAGACGGGTGTGCAGGAACGCCCAGCCGAAACGATCTTCGGTGATGGAAACAGACCTGAACTCCTGGGAACCCATCGGGGAGTCATGCGGTCGTGCGACTTCGAGCAACTGGCTTTGGATCTTCCTGCGTCGTTCGCTCCATTCTTCCGGTGAGACGAATTGCAAAAGCTATTCGTAGGTTGCGCGGACCTCTGGTTTGGCTGTCATGTGATG